>JAGCWQ010000069.1 GCA_017961765.1 Paludibacteraceae bacterium
GAACTCGGCAAAATCACAGCCATACTGTTCGCAGAGTTCTTTCGTCTCCTCCTCCGTGAAACCAATATGGGAAGCAAACTGACCTGCATCGATCATCGTGTATTCGTTGAACTCGTTGAGTTTCGACTGTATCTTGTCCCTAACGATTGGAATGATGCCCGTGATGTAGGCAAGGGCGATGGCCGGACGAAGTGTAGTATCTTTGAATAAACCATTAAGAAAGCTCAAGTAGGTGTCGAACAATGCTTGTGATACCTGCTCCCTGACTAAAACATCGTATTCATCTATGATGATGACGAATTTCTCGCCCGTTTTGGCATATACTTTAAGAATACATTGATCCAACGAATCCCCTTCCTGGAATGATAAAGTAGGGAATGCCTCCTTGAACTCATCAAGCAACGTTGCATGAATGTCTGCCAGCAGATGTTCCTTTCTGTTCTTTTGTATTGCTCTCTGGTACCACCCGTTCAAATCCAACTTAATGACGTTGAGTTTGTTCAAGTATTTGTCATAACCGGGCACTTGTCCGAGTTTCATCCGACTGAAAACCTCTCTCGTGTCACAACCTTTTGAATAATAGGCTGATATCATATTGCCCGCCATACTCTTACCGAAACGGCGCGGACGGGAGATGCAGACAAAATTCCCCTGACTGCCCACCAACTTGTTAAGTTCAGACAGAAGAAGAGACTTGTCGACATAAATCTCCGTATTTAAACCCATTTGGAATGCGTCTGCATTCGGATTCAGATATAAGCCCATACTTTCCCTTTTTATCCTTACAAAGATAAAATTTTTTCTAAATATTTCGAATGCGTCGTTCCCTCATGCACCCTTATTCTTCCATTGGGAGGAAATGGTAATAAACGATGTTGTAAGGAGTTTAATCCTTTGAAAACATCCTTCATTGATTCCTCATTTACAAAAGGTACACGATTGCGTTCACAATGTTCCTGAGAGGATACTTGCTCTTGCACATCTAAAAACTTTTCTATAACTTGCCCATGATTATCGGTGAGATTTGTTGGATAGCTGCTCATTTGTTTCGTCACTTTAAAGTTACAAGAATTATCCACTTATTAAATTTATAATCAATCATTTATTTTGCATTTTCTATCAAATTAGTTATGAATTAAATTTAAACAATTTCTTATTTTTATATTTATGGAAAATCAAGACAAAACTAACTTTAACGTTGTTTTGGAAAAAGCTATGAAAGGCGATTCTGAGGCACAATGCGATTTAGGAATACTCTTTTCAAAGGGAAAAGGAGTGGAAGCTGATGAATATAAAGCTTTCGAATGGTTTAAGAAATCGGCTGAACAGGGAAATGCCCGAGGTCAATTCCAATTGGGGTGGTGCTACGAAATGGAGTATGGCGTGGCAGAAGATTACGAAAAGGCGATTGAATGGTATGAAAAGTCGGCCAATCAAGGCTTTTCCGAAGCTGAATACCAGTTGGGTATGGCATACCGTAGAGGAGAGATTGTGGACACAGATGAGGAGAAAGCTTTTGCCTATTTCTTAAAAGCGGGCGAACATGGTAATGCCAAAGCCCAAGACAAACTAGCTTTTTACTATTACGAAGGCGAAGTGGTGGATAAAGACATCGAAAAGGCCATCTACTGGTGGAAGACTGCGGCCGAACAAGGGTATGCTACAGCACAATACAACTTGGCGTTCTCTTATAAAGAGGGAGACGGAGTTCCTCAAGACTATAAAACCGCTGCTAAATGGTACAAGATGGCAGGACGCCAAGGTTATGGCGACGCGTGGTGGCAGTTGGCCAAGATGAAGGAAAAAGGACAGCTTGACGAACCCATTTTGAATAAAGAGTCGGGAAAGGTGGGCGACTATGCCTATGTTGACCTTGGACTGAGCGTTATGTGGGCTACCTGTAATGTGGGAGCCAACGAGCCACAAGAGTTAGGCGACTACTACGCTTGGGGCGAAACAAAAACGAAAGAGGAATATAGCAAAAAAACTTTTGTCGCTTCGATTGAGAAGTATGCCGATTGTACAAAAAAGAACCAGCGCAACTTGTTTCCAAAAGACGATGCCGCTACCGTAAACATGGGTAACGATTGGCGAATGGCTACGGCCGAAGAGATGCAAGAACTAATTGATGGCTGCTACTGGTATGTCGACTCCAATTATAAAGGTAGTGGTGTGGCTGGATATGTTGGTGTCTCTAAAAAGAATGAAAATACCATTTTTTTCCCTGCTGCAGGTGCAAACGAAGACAGCATGGGAGAGTGGGGCATCAATGAATGCCTTTACTCTTGGTCTTCCTCCCCTGTCTGCAAAGACTCTGATGCACAAATTGTTACTGATCCTCTAGACAATCATAAGAAAGTGCCGAACATGTTCAATGTTTACTATCTCTTTTTCGACGAGGAGGGAATAGAACTTAGTAACGGCGAGCCTGTCCGTGGTACTGTAATACGGGCGGTTGTTAAAAAAGATATAAGTATACCAAAACCAACAGCAAAGAAACCGTTCTAATCTATAAAAGGGGGGATCTGGTCTGAAAAGGGATTTGGATTTCCCCCAATTCCCATGCCACACTTACTAAAACACAGAGGTGCTTTAATAAATGTGGAGTGATCGAGAAGCTTGGAATTAGCTCGTAATTTCCGTTGTGCTCAACCTTAAGTATGTCAAAGCAACTGAACCCTCAAAAAGAGATGAACAATCTAAATTCTCGTAAATTAGAATATCATCAACTTAGGGAATTCCTCGCTACATTATTTCATCAACGACTTCTTTCATCTTCTATATTCCATAAAATGTCCAATACATCATCGACTCTCATATATATCTTCTCCTTACCATCATCTTTATTATCTCGCCATATCCATTTCTTCTCGTTCATACTATAGACGATGCAATCCTCGTTCAAACATTCTGCCACCGGCACGCAACCCATTGCTATATAGTCCACTCCCATCTTCTCCTTTGGATGAAGCACCTCATCGAGCTTCAGGATTCTGACAACGTTCACCTCTATGCCATACACATAATTTTCATCGTCGTCATTACACATGGTAATCATGCGTTGCAGTTTCTTTGGTGCCTTGATTTTGTAAACTTTCTCCACTTCGGACACCTTTTCCGCATCAATTTTGCAAGAGGATAGCTCCTCATCGAAATAGACTTCCTCGCCTTTCTTTTCCGAATAGTGATAAAGCCTTATCTCTTCATCTTCGTCCTCATCACCTGTTGCATCGTTAATTTTAGCCAGCCTCTCCTGATACTTCCGCACCTTCTCCGCATTTTTCTCCACACCGAGACCTTTTTCATAACATTCAACAAGAATAGTCAGTGCCTCCTCTTTGAAAACACCATTATCAAGATGTTTCTCCAATAGCTCAACAGCTTTGGCATAGTCCTTCTCCAGACCTAACCCCTTGTAGTAAAGAATACCATAACGTAGCTGAACATCAGAAGAATAACGACCATTCTCCTCCAACTTATAGTAATAAAGTGCTTTCTCATAATCTGGCCTAATGTGATGAAAACCATTTTCATAGCACATACCTAATTTAAATATCGCCTCGGAGTAATTCGCTTCGGCACTCTTCGTGTACCATTCCCAAGCCTTTTGGAAATTCTGTTCCACGCCATGTCCGAACTCATAACAATAACCAAGACCATACTGCGATCCGCTATGTCCCATTTCGGCCGACCGAGTAAAACATTTGACCGCCAAATCATAGCGTCCATTATGATGAAAAGACCATGCTTTCGCATAACACTCCTTCGGATCGTCAATCTTTTTCAGTTCTTCCTCTAATTTAAGCAGTTCCTGCTCCTTAGAACCCATTATCATCTGTTTGCAATACTCGATGTATTCCTCAGCCCCCACCGAGCATAATCCTTCATAATCTTGATCCGCCTCTGCTTTCTCATAGAGTTCCAAAGCCTTTCGATAGTCTATCTCGACACCTTCTCCCGTCATATAGCAATAAGCCAAACAATATGTCGAATCCGTATCTCCTAGTTCAACCGCTTTTTGATAATACTCTATAGCCTTGCCTTTATCTTCGGCAACGCCTTGCGCACCATTGCGATAGATTGACGCCAAGCAAGCCAATGCCTCAACGGACATTTCCCTTTCCAAGACCTTTTCTAACCATTTTATAGCCATTTTGCCATCGGCATCTACTCCGCGACCACCGGCATAACAGTTTGCCAGAAGAATCATAGCCTCTGTGTCGTCCTCCTCTTCCACCGCCCGTCGAATCCATTCAATGCCAGTCTCTGTAGTAAAGTAGTTTGATAAATAACAACGACCCAACGCCAGTTTGGCCTTGCCATAGCCATTCTATACCGCCTTGGTGTACCATTCAATCGCTTGTTTCGTATCCTCCTCTACCCCCTGACCATGCTGGTAACAAAGCCCCATATTATATTGTGCCTCGGCGCTACCGTTTGCTGCCTCTTTTTGGTATTGCTCGAACTTTTTTGCTTCGTCTGCTTCTTCCATATACGATTTGTTTAAGAAAAAGGTCAGGGGAAGAATCTCCCCCGACCTACTTTTTTCAACTATAGCTATTTAATCATCTCATAAATTCATCTTCCATATCCCAGAGAATGTCCATTATATCATCAGATTCCCTATAGACTTCCCCATTATCCGTATTGCTACGCCATATCCATTTCTCGTCCTTCACACTATAGACGATACTGTCACTGTTCAGACAATCAGTCACCGGCACATAGCCCATTGCTCTGTAGTCGATACCCAAATTCTCCTTCGGATAAAGCACCTCGTTGAACGTCAACAACCTAACCACGTTTATCACATCATTCGAAACATAATTTTCATTGTTGTCGTCACATAGGGTTATTATGCGTTGCAGAATTTCGGGAATCCTGATACTGTAGGCCACCTCCACCTGAGCTACCTTTTCTTTGTCAATGTCGCATGAACTCAATTCGTCTTCAAAATTAACCTCCCCATCTTCTGTGCTCGAATAGATAAGGAGCTTTCTCTCTTCATCCTCCTCACCTTCCTCTTCATCCTCCTTATTCTCTTCTGTTGTCTCATCTTCCTCCTCGTCGTCTTCTGGAGTGTTCATCTTTTCGAGTTTATCGAGGTATTCCCGAGCTTTCTCAAGGTCCATCTCCACGCCCAAGCCCTTCTTATAGCAATCGGCCAGAATGGTCAAAACCTCATCTGTAGGGTCAATACTTCCAATCGCCTCTTCCAACAAACGAACCGCCTCAGCATAGTCTTGTTTCACGCCATAACCATTGAAGTAGAAAATACCAAGACGCATCTTAACGGCAGGAAAAAGGTTCTTCACTTGATTATAATAATAGAAGGACTTTGCATAATCCTGTTCAACGCCATAATAATTCTCGCCCAACTCATAACGCAGACCCAAAACATATTGTGCCTGAAAATATCCAGCATCGGCACTCTTTGTGTACCACTCCAAAGCTTTTTGGAAATCCTGCTCCACACCACTTCCAGAATCGTAACAGTAGCCCATTTGGTACTGCGCTTCGCTTAGACCCATCTCAGCCGCCTTGGCAAAGTATTGGAAAGCCTTCTTATGATTATTGCTATTGAAGATCGACCATCCCTTCTTATAGATTTCATTGGCATCGCCTATCTCGTCCCAATTAGGTTCATCTTCGTCGAAAGAATCATCGGAAGAGGTATTATTCGCCAATTGCTTGTAGTATTCAAGATAGTTATTCGCCAATTTATATCCATAAGAGAGTGACTTTTCAAGCCATTTCACCGCTTTGCTATTGTCATGTCCAGCAAATGAGCCATCTCCATACAACAAGCCCAGATAGAAACAAGCCTGCGCCTGAACCTCCTTTACATTGGTAATTTCATGGAAAAGTTCCCATGCCTTGTTCTTGTTCTCTTCGATACCCTCGCCTTGCATATATAGATAACCCAACATGAGTTGTGCATGGACATATCCTTTTTCTGCCGATCTTTTAATCCATTTAGCGGCTTCCTCAGCGTCAGAGAATACACCTTGTCCATTCTGGTAAGCTACCCCTAAATAGTATAATGCCTCCGCATCATCATTCTCCAAAGCCGCCTTCTTGATCCATTCATAAGCAAGATCTGGGTCTTCCTCAATTTTCTGCTCTTTCTTATCCTTAATGTAATTATAACCATAAGTGTAGTAGTTGTAAACCTTAATTCTTGCCTTGGCGTTTCCGTTATTGGCTGCTGCCATATACCATTCTACAGCATTCGCATCGTCTTTCTTCCTTTCAGAATCGAGAGCAAGCTCGTATTGAGCCCCAGCACTACCCTCATAAGCTGCCTTGATACACCAATTCACCGCTGCCTCTTCATCCCTATCCACACCATAGCCGTTACTATAGCAAACTGCAACTTGGTACTTAGCTTCCGGTTCATTGTCCTCTTCCGCCGACTTCATGAACCAATCAAAAGCAACTTTCTGATCCTTTTCGACACCTTCCCCATTGAGATAGCATTTACCTAGCTCCACATTCGCCAAACTGTAGCCGTTGCTTGATGCCTTAGTAAACCATTTAAACGCCTTCTTACTATCCTTCTTGACACCTTGTCCCCTGAAATAGCAACATCCCAACGTATATTGAGCCCCCACATGACCCTGCTCCTCTGCTTTTTCCAACCACTCGAGCGCCGCCTCGTAGTCTTGCTCGGTACCACGAGCATAGAGATAGCACAGGGCTAAGTTATACTGACCCTCCACATTGTCATTCTCGGCAGCCTTCTCAAACCATTCGAACGCCTCTTCTTCATCCTTATCCACACCCAATCCTAGGGCATAGCAACAACCCATCTGGTTCTGCGCTTTCGCGAAATCCTGATCAGCCGATTCTTCGGTCAACCGGGCTGCCTTTTCCAAATCTTTCTCCACGCCATAACCATTCGCATAGAACTGACCCAAATAGTAGGTGGCCTCCGCGTCGCCCTTCTCTTGGGCAAGAGCCAACATCTTGGCCGTCTGTTCCCATTCGGACTCTTCTCCGCCTTGGCCGTTCAACAAGGATGCCGCCTTCTCCACGCAATTTTCCTCCGTGATACCGAGATTGTCATCGGTTTCCTTTTCCTCCTTTGAACTGTCCACTTCAGGTGAAGCTTCTGCTGTGACAACCACTTCTTTCTGTGACTCCGGCTCCTCTTGCTCCTTCTCCTCCTCTTTTGCAGCTTCCAACTTAGGACAATCAAGGAAGACTCCCTCCTCCAACTCCGTATGATCGGAAAGGGTCACCTTAACAAGGTTATCACAATAGGCAAATGCTTCGTAACACACTTTTTCTACCGATTCAGGTATTTCTATCGACTCCAAACTTGTGCAGTAAGAAAAGGCCGAACGACCAATTACCTTTAAATTCTTCGGAAGAATCACCTCTTTCAAATCTTCACAACTTTGGAAAGCTTGTTCCCCAATCGCCTCTATTGTATCGGGCAAAATCACCTTTTCCACTCTACTAAAATGGAACGAACTGCCTTCAATCCGTACCACTTTATAGGCTATTCCCTTTATCACAATCTCGGCAGGAACTTCTATAGTTCCCGGTGCACCATATAGTCTCACCGAACAAGTGCCGTCATCCAAAATATTATAGAGACGATAGGTTGATTCCTGCGGAGTACCAGAAAATGCACCACTGTGAATATGATAAATAGTCGGAGCAAGATTTATCTTGCTCAACTTTTCACAATTAAAGAATGCTCCTTCCTCAATATCCTCAATGGAAGATGGCAAATTCACCTCTTCCAATTTTTTACATTCATAGAAAGTACCTCCTCGTATGACTTTAATACCCTCCGGTATCGTAATACTTTTCAAACTTGAGGCACCAGAAAAGGCACTTTTCTCTATATTCTCCAATCCTTCTAGAAGTGTAACTTTCGTCAGTTGGGAACAATCATCAAATGCATACTTCTTAATCAGCTTCACCGATGTAGGAACCTCAATCTCAGTCAGCGAGGACTCAGAGAAGGCATAATCACCAATGCACTCGATTGTATCTGGCAATACAACTTTCTTCAGTTTCTTTTTCTTAGCAAATGCATAGTCATTGATTTTCACCACTTTGTAACTCTTACCATCTTTTTGCATCTCAGCAGGGACAATCACATCGCCCTCTCCTTCGAAGCCTGAGATAGCACAAGTAGTACCATCGATAGGTTTCATCTGGAACATTGCCATATTGGCACCCGTTGCGGACACACTATTTTTCTGCATATAGGTACATGCAGTGAAAACGAAAGCACCCAAGGTCACATTCTGCGGTAACAAGACATTCTTCAACTCACGACAGTTGGTAAAGGCATCACTCTTAATCTCCTTCACCCCTTTGGCAGTGAAACTTTCCAAGTTTTCACAATACTCGAAGGCATGTTCAGGTATCACCTTAACGCCATCTGGCAGATCGACCGATTTCAAGTTCTTACAAAAAGCGAAGGCACCCTCGTCAATTCGTTCCAACGACTGTGGCAATTGTATTTTTTCCAAAGCTACACAACTATAAAATGCAGCCAGAGATATGACCTTGACACCTTCTGGTACAACAATCTCCCTTATCGTGCTGTAGCCGTTGTAATTAGGATCGACTTCTGATGGAACAATATCTATCATAATCGCATTGATGTTGTTGACACGCTCCACCGACCATACAATCTTGCCCGGAGTCTTTTTCTTGGCAAAGGCAAGTTTGCCAATTTCGACCACCTTGTAGGTTTTATTACCCTTAGGCAATTCGGCTGGGATATGCACAATCTCCTCGTCACCCTTATAGTTGACGATAGCGCAGGTAGTATCACTCAGGACCTTCACACGATAGAGTGAGCTAGCTGAAGTAGAAGATCCTGACTGCGCTGAATCTTGTACACTACTTTCTGCAACTGATGTAGCTGCCTCCTTCTGTGGCTCTTCTTTGGATGCAGGCTCCGCTCCCGTGTTCAGAACGATTGATTTACAACCCGAGAAGGCACTTTCGTCCAAACTTGATTTCAGTTCTTCCGAAAGAGATACGTTTGTCAACTTGAAACAACCGGTAAAAGCTCTCTTGCCTATCTTTTTAACAGAATGAGGGATAACCAGTTCAGACAAATCACAATAGTAAAACGCATATTCTTTTATCTCTTCGACACCTTCGGGAATGGTTAGCTGCTTCATACTCTCGCAGTTGGTAAACGCCTTGCTTTCCACCACTTTAAGGCTTTCGGGCAACACAATGGCACTTAACGACTTGCAATATTCGAAAGCATGCTCGCCGATGGTAGTCACCGATGATGGCAAAACCACCCCATCAAGTTTAAAACAACCTTTAAAAGCATTGTCTTTAATCACGGTGAGTGTAGAAGGGAGTTGAACCGTCTCCATCTGATTACATCCGCTAAAGGCACTTTCACCCACAACCGTCAATCCTTCAGGGAGCGATACACTCTTTATTTTTTGAGTTTTAAATGCGGAATCTGCTATTTCCACCACTTGGTACTTCTTACCATCTTTTTCAATCATAGAAGGAATTTCAATAGAAACCTCCGAACCAGAATACTTCTTAATTGCACATGTAGTGTCGGATAAAGTAGTAATGATAAAATCTGTTTGTTCCATTTAGGTATTTTATTAATAGATCTTTAAAATTTAACATAGCGGCCTCAACAAATTCATTTTCAGAACATAGGTAAAAAGGCCACCGATTTATTAATTATATCATACAAATATATAACATAACACTTAATTTATATCCCCCTAGGAATATGTTATACAACATAGCAATAAGTAAAAGGAATTGATAGGATAGAAATTGGCAGGAAATAAAATAGCAGGAATTCTAAAAACTTGAGCCTCTTTGAAATCAGCACGATGTAGCGGAATATCCCTATTAAATTTGCATTCTTTTCCCTATTTTTGTAGCCTAAACATAGATAAATATGAAGCAGTTCGCATATCTAATGGCCTTCCTGCCACTCCTTCTCTGTTCAAACCAAAGAGTAACTGCCCAATCGGACAGCATTTCCATGACGCAACCTGATGGTGCGAAAGGAGATATCGTGAAAAAAGGCCTCTCCTTCGGTCCTTTGCCAGTCGTCGCTTTCGATCAAAACAAGGGCTTCCAATATGGCGCCCTGCTGAATATCTATGATTTCGGAAATGGGGAATACTATCCCAACGTACGGCAGAATTGGTATATCGAGGCATCCGCCTACACGAAGGGGAGCCAACAATACGTGATTTCGTACGACACTAAATATCTGATTCCGAACGTACGCCTCTCCACCGCCTCCTGCCTTTTGGTGGAGAAAATGCTCGATTTCTACGGCTTCAACGGCTACGAATCACTGTACGACAACAACCTCGACGCCACCTTCTACCGAATGGAACGAATCGTTCCCTACGTGAAGGTCGATCTCACGGGACACATCATCCCCAACCGACTCTCCTGGGAGGTAGGCTACCACTTCAAATGGTTCGGATTGGACAACGTCTCCTTGGAGGGAGAAGAGGAAAATAATATTCTAGGCGGGAAGACCCTCTATGAGAAATACCAAGATTGGGGCATCATATCGCAACAAGAGGCCAAAGGCGGACGAAGCAGTGCCCTACGCGTAGGATTCATCTACGATACCCGCGATTTTGAGCCGGCACCCTCCAAAGGAATCTGGGCAGAGGCCCACGCCATCTTAGCACCCAAGGCATTCGGTACCACCGAATCCTACTACCGCTACTCAGCCACCTTCCGTCAATACCTGCCATTGGCTGAAGACCGACTCGTCTTCGCCTACCGTATGAACTACCAAGGAACCATCGGAGATTACGCCCCATTCTATGTACTTCCCTACTACACCTATGTGGGCGCGGGATATGATCGTGACGGATTCGGAGGCTACCGAACGGCAAGAGGTATTCTAAGAAACAGGGTACAAGCCTTGGATGTGGCCATGTTTAACGCAGAGATGAGATGGAAGTTCTATCGGACACATCTATTCAAACAAAATCTCTATCTCGCCTTGAACGGATTCCTGGACGGCACATCAGCCATCCGAAAGTATGACATGAGCTACCGAGGCGAGGAAGATGCGCTCGAACGCTACTACTACGATAGATTCGTCAATACAGAGAAGGAGAAGTTCCACCTCTCGGCAGGCGGAGGATTGCGCATCGGCATCAACCAAAACTTCATCATTGCCATCGACTATGGCGTTCCATTTAAGAAACAAGACGGTGGCGGAAGCCTCTACATCAATACAGGCTTCCTATTCTGATATAGGGAAGTGCAACAGAAGTCCCTATGATTTACAGTCTGAAAATAATAACTCGTAAATATTAAATGGCACCGCCCCTGCTACGATAGATCTCCAGTGCCTCGTTCTCGCACTTCTCCATAATCTCCCGTTCACCCGGGCCTTTGTCGTTGATGCCACAAAGATGAAGAATACCATGGATGATAACACGGTGAAGCTCCGTCTCGTAGGTCGCCCCGAATTTCTCGGCATTGGTAGCCACCGTATCAAGACTTATGAAAAGGTCGCCCGAAATCTTCTTCTCCTCCGTATAGTCGAACGTGATAATATCCGTATAGTAATCATGCTGGAGATATTGCCTATTGACCTCCAGAATATGCTCGTCTGAACAGAAAATGTAAGAGATATCCCCGACCTTATAGCCATACCGGGAAGCAACCTCTTTCACCCAAGCCGAAATCTCCCGCTTCTTGATGGCAGGCATCTTTACATCTTCAGCATAATATGTTATCATATCCTTTTTGTTTTATCAATGGAAGAAATAGTATCCTATCAAAATTGCGGCGATGACTCCTCCGAGGTCAGCCACCAGACCGGCTGTGACCGCATATCGAGTCTTCCGTATGCCCACCGAACCGAAATAGAGGGCTATCACATAGAAAGTCGTATCTGCCGCACCTTGGAAGAGGCAAGAGAGCCTACCAACGAAGGAATCGGCACCATGTGTCAGCATCGTCTCCACCATCATTCCCTTGGCTCCGCTTCCGCTCAATGGCTTCATGAAAGCCGTGGGCAGGGCTTCCACAAAATCGGTATTCACCGAAAAGAGCGAGAAGAACCAACGGATAGCATCTATTAGATAATCCATCGCCCCTGAGGCACGGAAGACGCCAATAGCCACCAGTATGGCCACCAAATAAGGCATGATCTTGACAGAAGTGTCAAAGCCCATTTTTGCCCCTTCAATGAACGATTCGTAAACATTGATTCGCTTGTATGCACCCGCCAATACAAAGGCGACTATGACGCTGAAAAGAATCGCATTACTGCCTATTCTCGAGACATGCTCCAACTCCTCTTTGTTCAATCCAGAAAGGAAATACATCGCCACCCCTAAGATAGTGGCAATACCGAGAATTCCACCAATCAAAACAGGATTGAACAACTTAATCTTCTGCTTAAGACCGACAAAAATAATGGCAGTCAATGTGGAAAAAAAGGTAGCTAACAACAACGGTATGAAAATGTCCGTAGGATTTGCAGCACCGAACTCTTTCCGTTGAGCCATAATGGTAATGGGGATAAGGGTCAATCCAGAGGTGTTGAGAGCCAAAAACATAATTTGGGCATTCGAGGCAGTATCTTTGTTGGGATTCAGCTCCTGCAGGCTGTTCATGGCTTTCAGTCCAAGAGGGGTCGCTGCATTATCAAGTCCCAACATATTGGCCGAAAAATTCATGACCAGCTGCCCATGGACAGGGTGGTTCTTGGGTATCTCGGGGAAAAGCTTGCTGAAGAAAGGTCCGACAATACGTGACAAGAAATTCACGACACCCGCTTTCTCGCCAATGTTCATCAACCCCATCCATAAAATCATTACACCACTGAGGGGTAGGATAATCTGCATGATTGCAGTCCTCGACAACTCGAAGGTACTGTTCACCATCCGCTCGAAGACCGAGTAGTCGCCTCCAAAGCATTGGGCAAGCGCCACGACCATGGAGACCAGAAAAAATCCAACCCAAATATAATTCAAAACCATTGCTTATCCAATTTATAAACCTACGCCGAAACGTAGGCCATCTATTGTTCCGTGCCAGCAACACGGACAAAACCATCCAATTTATCTGTCAAATTGTTCTTTTGCCTTTTGGTTGACTCTATCGATCAATTCCATCAAGTCGATTGACATCTCATGCGACCAACGATCACTCTCCGTCACTCCCCTATCCAAACAGTCCATCACTTCCTGCGCCTCATAATTATAACCGTTGGAAATCGTCTCCACTTCTATCTCAGAAGGAAGGTCATCGCCCATAGAACAGGTCAGTTGGGTAGGCATGTGGAACATACGGCAAAGCCGCAAAGAGCCACCAGAAAGATACAGTTTCGCATCACACTCCAGACGCATGGCGAAGGATGCTGTCAGCATACTGATTTCCCCTTTGGCATGTTTCATCAAAATGGCCGTCGTCATATCCGTTCCTGTGGGAGCAGGGACAGAAACAACCTCTATGGAGTTCGGTTTCCCGAATAAAAATAGGGCTAAAAACAACGGATAGATACCAATGTCGTAAACCGCACCACCACCCAGCGAAGGAGCAAACAGCCTACTGTTTTCATCATACTTCGCAACGAAGCCGAATTCAGCCTGCAAAAGCAACGGTTTCCCATATTTTCCGCCCTCCATTTCCGCCTTAAAACGACGGATAGTTGGCAAGAAACGGCTCCACAAAGCCTCCATCAAGAAGAGCTTTTTCTCACGAGCCAAGGAGACCATTTCACGCACATCGGCCGCCTGGAGGGCAAAGGGCTTTTCACACAAAACCGCCTTCCCCGCCATCAACGAACGGCGAGTATGCTCCAAATGCAAATGGTTGGGAGTAGCAATATAAACAATGTCCACATCCGGATCGACCCACAACTCCTCGTAGGAGCCATAGGCCTTCTCAAAGCCGAATTGCCGACGGAAATCCTCCGCCTTCTCCATCTGACGGGAGGCCACAGCATAGCGGAGAGCTTGCGGACAAGCAGCGAGCCCCTCCGCAAATTTTCCGGCGATATGACCGGCTCCCACTATAGCCCATCTATACTTCCTACCCGTTGCCATTTCTATTTATTCTCCAAAAAATCCTTTACGTCTTTTCTTGAAAATAGAATAAGGGAAACTACCAAGCCAATCAAGAACGAAAGACTCACATACTTAATAACGGATTTCGTGATACGGTTTTCAGCCTTAGGCTGCAAACTAAATTCACTAACGAAATTGACACATCGATTGTTGATCTCCTTCATCCATTGAAGGTCATAGATACGAGACTCCAACTTGAGCATGTCATCGTGGTACAACTTCTTCTCCTTCTCATTCAAAATCACAGTTTTGTCAGCACCATAATGGGAATTCTTAGGTTGCTTGAAGTACTCCAATTTACGAAGGCTATCCAACATGACAATCTCATTATTGATGGAAGCGATGTTTTCATCAATTTGCTTCATACGCATCTCATTCTCCGCTTTCAACACGGAATTATTGGAGAAATAGTAGAGAAGGGCTTCCGGCATTTTGTCGAAGAGCGGCAAATTCTCCTTCACGACCACCTCAATGATCAGACGGTCCTTCATACGCGTGCAAGTTGTATCCATGGCATCGTAACGATTCTCGTAATCGACCTTGTCCGGCGTTCCGTCCACCATCTCGTCAATGATATAGTAGGACTTGATGGAAAGTAAGTCCTTCGCTTCGTCGCCTGTCAAGTTGAGGCTCTCGCCTATCAACGTCTTATCCTCATTTTGGCAATACATATCCAACGTATTGAGCAAAGAATTGAAGAAATAGGCATCATGCATGTTGATGGTCATTTCGACGCTTGCCTTGTGCTTCAAGTTACCCTTCCTCGATTCAAATAGAGCGTAACCGAGGCCTAAAAGCATAAATAGCCCTATGATCAGCTTCTGTTTATAGATGAAGCGCAACACCCATGTTCCCAAACGCATCAGCAATTTGAGGAAAGAAATCGTGTAGTTTATGCCAATCCTGAGGAGATCCAGCAAATCCACTTCGTTTTTATCCAAGTTTCCCATACTCTGCATATAAATTATTGTTATGAATTATTTTATTTCTATCTCTTTTTCAGCCATTTCTCGGGATTCTGCAAATCCTTCTCCTTCCAGATCTGGAAGAAAAGGGTTGCCCTGTACTTATCATCCGGATCCTCAAATATCTTGCCCAGCTTATGGCCGCTTTTCACGTTGTCGCCGACCTTTACATAGACTTTCGTCAGGTTGGCATAGACCGTGAGGAAGTTACCGTGACGGACGATTATGGCATTGTTATTACCAGGGACGGCAAAGCACTGAGTCACCACGCCATCGTAAACCAAAGAGGCTTCCGAACCTTTGGGCGAGGATATGTATATACCCTTGTTATCCGTCGTGACGTGCTTCAGGATCGGGTGCTGCTGCTTTCCGAAATGGCCTACGACACGACCATTCACGGGCCATGGGAGCGATCCCAACCTTTTCTCGAAACCACCGGAGACGATCTTCTCCGTCTTCGTCATGGCATAACCACCCTTCGTGGTCGGCTTGGTTGCCTGCTTGCGTTTTTCACGCTCCGAAGCCTCCCGTGCCTGCTTTGCAATCAAATCCTGAATGCGCTTATTCAGTTGTTCGGACTGGCGTTGCTGCTCCTGGAGCTCCTTCATCAGTTGTTTCTCCTGCTTCTTGAGCGACTCCACCATGTCGTTCTGCTTCTGCTTCTCGGCGAGCAATTGTCTATGCTCCGACTCCTGGTCTTTCAGCAATCGTTCCGATTGAAGCTTAGCTATCTCGATTTCCTGCTTTTGGATATCCAACTCCACCCGCGTCCGCTCTATAAACTCAGCCTGCTCCCTCCGGAGCGTGGCGAACTTATTGATATAGTTGAAACGCATATAGGCCTCGTGGAACGATTGAGCCGAAAGGACAAACAACAACTTGTCCTGCGTCTTCTGCTTCACATAGGCATGGTATATGAGTTCGACATACTTCTCCTTCATATACTCATACTCGCACTGCATGGCACCCAAACTCTCGTTCATCTCGGTGATACGGCTGTCAAGAGCCATAATCTCCTTGCCTTGGTTCTCCATTAGAGTCGTACGACGCCTGATGTCGGAATTGATCTGTTCCAACTGCTTCATCGACTGACGGGTTGACTGTCGCGTCTCCGCCAACGACTGGTCTATCTTCTTCACATTCTTATTGATAGAAGACTGTTTGTTTTTCAGGTCCTTCAGCGTCTCGGATGTTTTGTTGGCCGGTTGCGTCTTCTTAGTAGTCTGTTTCGTCTGCTGTGTCTTCTTCTGAGGCGCCTTCTGCCCGAAGCAGGAGATGTCCGATTGCCCACCCAAGAGACAACCAACCGTCAAAGACAATATGACCAACAACTTTCTCATTTACTGAAGCATGGACAATAAGTCCTCCATGGAAACCTTCTCGTAGGAAGAAGGGACACTGGAGTCGAAAACCAATTTTTTATCAAGCTCCACCTTTTTATAGTCGATATCCAAATTCTTGGGACTCTTCCCGTCTGAAGTCTGGAATTTAATCTGATGAGGGAAGATGAACCCATTCTCCAACGCATTAAACTTGGAATAGCTCCAATGCAATGTGTGAGAGGTCTTATCGGACATGACTGAAGCCTGCTGAACCCGATATTCGTTGTTCACGATAAACTCTTGCATGACACCATCCTTCGAATATTGGAGCATAATCAAATCTCCCACTTTCCCCTCCTTGAAATCGGATAGAGGTGCCTGAGGATTATCGTATGCAAAAAGTGACTCAGTGAAGATAGCCTGAAAGACATTATAATTCAAACCGACATCTGACTTCTTCACCACCTCGTCAAATCCAGATTTAAAATAACGCTTGTGGATTCGGTCGATGACCATGAGGGAGTCTTGGGTGACGAAGACACGTCCCACCTCCATACCTAAAAACGGCTGGATGGAGACCATGATAGCACTGTCCTTTCGTATTCGGAGCGAACCGTTCACACTGAACGAGTTGCCCTTCCCCGCTATCGAAAGAGTCATTTTAGAGACACTAAACGTAGTATATTCAATAGGACAGAACTGGGACGACACCGCTTTCGTCTTGTGATCCTTACTACTTTTGCAGGCATGGAACGACAAGGCAAATGCCAACGACACCATAATATATATGAACCGTTTACTCAACATATTCACCACTCTCTATTTTTTGTTTCAACTTCTCCAAACCATCATACTTCTCCATGCTACCCTCGGAAGTACGCATAGCGTAGGCTTGTTTCCATATCTCGATTGCCTTCCCCTTCTCACCGTTCATGAAGAGGATGTCACCATAATGCTCCAACATCTCCGCATTGCTACCCCCTCCGTTGGCGTAGGCCTGCTCAATATACATCATGGCAAGGAGATAGTTTCCCTGCTTGAAATAGACCCAAGCATAAGTATCGAGATAGATGGCATTCTTAGGGCTGGATTGAACTGCAATACCGCTCATCCGCTCGGCCTTCTGCAGATCCTGTCCCTCCACTGCCAATGAATAGGCGTAGTTGTTTAAAGCCAAAATATTCTTCTCGTCCAAGACGATAGCACTGTCGTAGGCCGCAAAAGCCGCCTCCTTCTTACCCATGGAAGAGTAGATATCGCCCATGCTTCCCTGAATCACCGAGGCCAAAGGGAGGTTCTTCGACTTGAGCAGTTCGACGGCCTTTCCCCATGCGATGATGGTCGAATCCTTCTTATCCATGTTTTGGTAAGCTACCCCTAAGGTATAGTAGAAATTCGCATTCTCGGGGAAGTGCTCCAACGCCTCCGTACAAGTGTTGTAAACACCCATCGTATCATTCTGCATCATGTAGTAATTCATCAGAATGCTCCATGACTCCTCATACTTAGGATTGATTTCCAAAGCCTTGCGGATATACTTGAATCCTTCCGGATCCTTCTTGTCAATGAGGAATGAAGAGTAGGCCAGATAAGGGAACTCCTCGTTGGAGTGCATCTTGATGAGATTGAGGAAGATCGAATCGTCGATTCTGTTCATCACGATAGAATCTTGGGCAACGTATGCCAAGATGTTCTTCTTCACCTCCAAATCGGCAGAAGAGTCGCTCAAGACACTCCTGATCAAATCCATACCCTCGTCCGCACGCTCAGTAGAGACATACAGCAGAGCCAGCTGCGTCTTCGCCACAGCATCGTTCGGCGTACTCTTCAACGCATTTTTATAAGCCTTTTCAGCCTTTTTAGTGTTACCAACAGCCTGGTAAAGGTCTCCCTTCAACACCTTGAATTTCGTATCCCTCGGGAAAGCCTTGATGAGTTTATCCACCTCCGAAAAAGCCTTTTTCTCCTTATGCTGAAGCACATAGATTTTGAACTTTTCCATCGTTATGCGATCATTAATCCCCATAGACTCTTCCAATCCTTCCCAAGCGGCCAAGGCTTTGTCGTATTGTTTCGTCTGCGTATAGATTTGAGCCAACATATAGTAGTAGTACTCCGAATTCTCCGGATTGTTCTTCAACACATTCTCGTAGGTCGTCGCCGCCAAATCATATTCGTTGTTGTCAGTATAAAGTTGAGCCAAGACTTGGTTGGTCCAGACATTGGTCGGATCGAGGGAGACGGCCTTCAACATATAGTTCTTGGCCAATTTGATTCTACCGACCGAAATGTTGATGTTAGCCAATTCGGAATAGACAGCAGCCCTATTCGGATCCAAACAGAGGCATCGGTAGAGGTTATCCGCCGCCGCATCATAATTCTTCAACGAACGCTGCCTCAAAGCCTCCAAGAAATAGTATTGGAATTTCCTCTCTACACGCGGATTAGGATGCAAAGGGGAAGAGGCGGATGGCTGACCCGCCTGGATAGAATTGACCAAAAGAGGAAGAAGCAGGAGTAGAACACCGATTAACTTCCTCCCTATTCCGATTCCGAATCTCATAAACCTTCTTATTTTGCCCCCGTGTGACCGAATCCGCCTTCTCCCCGATCAGTCGAATCGAGTTGTGTGCAAGGCTGCCACTCCACAACGGCATGTTGTGCAACTACCATTTGGCAAATCCTCTCGCCGTCCTCTATTTGGAAAGGCTCATTGGAAAGGTTTACCAAAATGACTTTTATCTCGCCTCTATAGTCAGCATCGATGGTACCAGGAGAATTGAGGACGGTGATGCCGTGCTTCGCCGCCAAACCGCTACGGGGCCTGATTTGCGCCTCATAGCCCTTGGGCAAGGCGATGAAAAGTCCCGTAGGAACCATCTTCCTCTCTAAAGGATGGATGACCACAGGTTCCTCCAAATTGGCACGGAGATCCAAGCCTGCCGACAATTCGGTGGCATACTCTGGCAATGGATGTTTTGACTTATTGATAACTGCTATTTTCATCTTCTGAAACTCATTGTTTGCATCTACCGTCTCTACCCCTAAATTAGGATAAACAATACGACCTATACATATAATTATGCGAATTTAATAATTTATATTTAGATTGTCCGCATTTTAGCCCTGTGTATAAAAAAATTGTAGCAAACAAAGTCCAGTGATGCCCTTTCACGATTCACATCGTGGGAGGAAAAAGCGAAATAATAGGTGATATTTGTATAACTCAACCCTTCAAAATCTACCGCGTTGGCTATAAAAAAGCCGCCCCTACCGAATCCCAAGAAGGAAACAGATGCAGGGGCGAAATATCGAGTCGACTATATCTGCGCTGCCACGTCATAGGCCTGCTTGATACGGTCACCCATACCAATGCCGTCGCGCAAATTGCCGGCAATCGTCAAGGTCGGGTACTGCCTTTTTAACTGGTCTATGGCTCGCAAACGGGCGTCTGTCGTCACTTCATATTGAGGAATGGCTTTCTCATGACGGAAAATCCTTATCTCATCTGCCTTCTTTCCCAATGGGTAACGCAACATTTCATACAATGAATCATTTACCCACCCAGTTAGTTCCTCATCACTCTTCATCAAATAGTCGGGATGGCGGATACCTCCGATAAAGAAAGAAAAAGTCGCTCCATTTTTAGGAGCCCTCTCTTGAAAACAGGCAGACGGGAAGAGAATCCCTAATAAATTCTTCTTCTCACAAGAAGGGACAAGTCCACCAAACGCTTGCCATTGATTTCCGCCACAATCGCGTATGCCTACACCCATTTGCACAATAGGGGCATAATACAAATTGCTCAACTCACTCATACATGTTGAATCGACAAAAGGCAACAACTGCGGAAGGGCATAAGCACCACAAGTGGTCACCACATGCATGGCATGAATCTGGACTTGCTCGTCGTTTTTTACATAGCAGACATCCCAACCGCCCTTTCCATCGGGAGAAACGGTGATATCCTTTGCGGAAGTTATGATATTCTCCATACCGATGGCCTCCGTCAATGCATTGACAAGCATGGAAAATCCTCCTTTGGCCGAAAAGACTTTTTTCGTCGCCTTCCTATCCCGCTCAGTTTTGGGGATACGTGCTTTGGCTATGCTTCCTCGTATAAAAGAATTATACTGCTGTTCCAATGCGTATAGGCGGGGTAAAGCCAAGCGGGCGGGCAACCGATAGGGGTCACCTGCATATACGCCCGACAAGAAAGGGTCTACCGCATAATCGACATACGATTTTCCTAAACGACGTTCCGCTAAGGCGCCGACCGACTCGTTCGGATCTTCTCCTTTAGCTCGCCAAGGCTCGCCCAAAATCCTGAACTTGTCATACCATGTGAACAAAGGAGTACGTATCGCGCTCATTAGACCTGACGGCAATTCGCAAAATTGATCGTTTTTCCATATCAACCGGCGTTTGCTGGATTCCAAGGCTGTCTCCATTTCACAATGCCCAGACAATTGTTCGAACAACTCCGCCACCTCAGGATATTTCACGACACCCGTATTCGGACCGCTTTCAAAGGTGAAGTCATCCACCTTGATTGTTTTTATCTGTCCACCTACTCTGTCTTTACATTCCAAGAGAGTCACTCCACGATTTTTTCTTCTCAGTTGGAAAGCACAAGTTAACCCTGTTATTCCAGCACCTATGATTACGATATCTTGCTCCTTCATGTTCATACCGATTTTGAAAATTGTTTGGTCGATTTTTGCATCAACGGGTCTAAGGAAGCTGCTACGTTGCGTACAAAAGGATGTCCCACTTCCGTCATCTCTATTTCCTTGTCGTCATATTGGATAATGCCATCCTCAGCCATACTCCTCAACGCTGAATCGTCATAATGAACGATGCTTTTGATTTCAGAAACAGAGATTCCCAATAAATCCGCAACAGATTCCCATACAATTTGATAATTGCACATCAGAGTCTCTATCACCTCTTTGACCACTTTTTCGTCACTATTCAGGCGATACCCTCTTCTGATAGGCAAGTTCCCTTTATTTACCTCCTCAATATATTCTTTTATATTCTTTGTATTTTGGGCATAACAAGACGTTAACTGACTGATGCCAGTCACCCCCAAGGCATAGACTTGCCCTGTCGTCCGTAGTGTGCAATATCCTTGAAAGTTCCGATGAAGCTGTCCGTTGTTCAATGCCAGATAAAGTTCATCCGAGGGCAAGACGAAGTGGTCCAGACCAATGCTCTTATATCCGGCCTTCTCAAGCAAAAAAACAGCGTTCTTATACATCTGCTGCTTCTGCTCAGCATCAGGAAGACCTATCTTCTCAAGAATCGTCTGCCTTTTGAAAACCCAAGGAACATGTCCATAACTGAATGTGACCAACCGATCCGGATGCAGTTCAACAGCTTTTTCTATACTATGCAGAAAAGAGTCAGGAGTCTGACGTGGCAACCCATAGAGGAAATCCATGTTCACAGAGGCATGGGCAGAACGAAGGATCTCCATGATTTCCTGCATAGGCAATGCCGACGGTTCTCTGCCTACGCCTTCCAACACCTTTTCATCGAAGTCCTGCACCCCAATGCTAAATCTGTTAAAGCGACTCTTCACCATTGATTCCCAATCATTACGAGAAAGGTAGCCTGGATGACATTCGATGGAAATCTCAGGCCTTTCTATCGAAGAAAACAGGGATAGAATATGTTCGTTGAGCTCTTCCAAGAGAGAAACAGAGATCGCTGTGGGAGTTCCTCCTCCATAATGGATCTGGCTAATCGGACGACTTCTATCTAAATGAACTGCCATCAGATCCATCTCCTTATGTAAGGCTTCGATATATTGAGATACAGTAGTATCGTCTTCCATCAAATAGGAATTACAACCACAGTAATAACACAACCGCCTACAGAAAGGAAGGTGTAAATAGAACGATATCTTTCGATCGCCTATGCGGTTGGAGGCCTCCACCTCATCAAGAAAAGTCGCCCCTTCCATCTCTCCAAAATAATTGGCAGGAGGATAACTTGTATATCGTGGAACCGATACGTTGTATTTTTCTAGCACGTTCATGTCTTATCCTAAATAAAGGGATGGTCACTTCTCGAATTGACGAGTCAAATCCACGAAACGAGTCAAATCCTCTTCCGTGTGCTTTATGGATATGAAATTGCTTTCAAACTGAGATGGAGAAACATATATGCCATTACTCAACATATAGCGAAAGAAACGTGCAAAACGCTCTTGGTCGGTCTGTCGCACATCCGAGAAATTCTCCACCTTGCCCTCTTTGAAGAAGAGTGTAAACATAGGTCCGACCCGATTCAAAACCATTCCCTTGTTCAAGATGGCTTCGCGCAACTCATTTTCAAACTTATCCACCTTGGCATTCAACTTATCATAAAAACCCGCCTGCATCAATTCTGAGAGTGTCGCTATTCCAGCACTCATGGCAACAGGGTTACCACTCAGAGTACCCGCCTGATAGACTGGACCATCGGGAGCCAACATCTGCATAATCTCTGCTTTTCCTCCAAATGCAGCGGCAGGGAATCCTCCTCCCACGATTTTTCCAACGGTTGTAAGATCCGGCTCTATGCCATAGAGTTTTTGTGCGCCACCCACAGATAGACGGAATCCTGTTATCACCTCATCAAAAATCAATAACGAATGATATTGTAAAGTTATCTCCCTAAGGAATTTTAAATATCCCTCCTGAGGGGGGACAACGCCCATATTGGCAGCGACAGGTTCCAATATGATAGCAGCAATCTCATTCCCTTTCTCTTTGAACAACTGTTCTAGTGCGACGGTATCATTATAAGGAACTACGATGGTTTGAGAAACGAAACTCTCCGGCACGCCCGCTGAAGACGATTTTCCCAAACGAGCTACTCCGGAGCCCGCACTGACAAGCAAATGGTCTGCGTGCCCATGGTAATGTCCTTCAAATTTTACAATATAATTCCTGCCCGTGTATCCACGAGCCAAACGGATGGCGCTCATAGTGGCCTCCGTGCCTGAGTTGACAAACCGTACACGTTGCATCGTAGGGAAACAGGTGTTGACAAGCTTGGCAAGCTCTGTCTCCTGCAAAGAAGGGATTCCGTAACTTGTTCCTCTACCTACTGCTTCCACAACCGCTTTGTTAACCTTAGGATGGGCATGCCCCAACAAAAAGACACCCCATGATAGGCAATAATCAGTAAAACTATTGCCATCAATGTCATATATCTTATTATCCGCCGCATGGTCAATAAACAGAGGCGTTTCACCTACAGCTTTCAAAGCACGCACCGGACTATTCACTCCTCCTGGAATATATTTTATTGCCTCCTCAAAGGCCTTTTTTGACATTGCTCTTTCCATTCTAATCACTTTTTAGGTTTGTATAATCGATGACAATCATTCTTTTAAAAGAGAATGGGACTGCCAAGTCATGAATTTTTCTAATTCCTCCCCTATGATAGCCTCCGCCTTTCCTATCTCATCATGTCGTAGCTTGAGATTTTTCTTGGCAAATGCCTCGATGTCCTCGATGTTGTACAATGTGACGGATGGTAACGATGCCACATCTTCTTCCACATCACGAGGGAAAGCAAGATCGATTACCCACATCTCTTTTCCCTTAGGAAAATCCGCTTTCGAAAATAGGGCATAAGGTGCTGATGTGGCACTTATCAACACATCCATATCCTTCAACGAGTCTTTACTCTGCACCAGGTTTCTTACTTCATACCCGTAGGGAGCAGAAAAGATTTTAGCCTTCTCTTCATGTCTATTAAACACTACTACGTTTTTCGCATTTCTAGCATAGAGGAACTTTAGGATATCCGCATTCAATTTGTTCACCCCGACCACTGCAATGTTACAAGATTGGAAATCAATCTTTTTATCCTTCAAGATATCGACAGCCACTTGGCTATGGGAAACAGCACCTTCCGAAATCCTCGTCTCCGATCTAACTCTCTTTCCCGTATGCATGGCATGTTGAAACAAACGATTCAATCCAGCAGACAAAGAATAATTCTCGATGGCTTCCATATAAGCCTGTTTCAATTGTCCTTGAATGGCCCGCTCGCCCACAATGGAGGATTCCAAGCCAGATGCCACACGAAACAGGTGTTCCACCAGCTCCGTCGGCACCTCGCCAGTACCCCAATATAACTCAGTACGGTTGCATGTCGCCAACAAAACATGAGGCGTACTTTCGTTAATTACCAAATCCGTAATCAACCTCTCGCGTTCTTGCAATCCATACTCCTTATTATTGATTATCTGACTCTCAATCATCACTCTTGACTATAACCTCTTTTTATAACCGCAATTCATCTGAAGAAATCTTTTGCATAATAGGATATAATATAGTCTGCCCCAGCTCGTCTCATGGCGACAAGGCTCTCGAAGAATATTCTCTTTTCGTCAAAGAACCCCTGTTTGGCACCATTCTTCAGCATGGAGTATTCGCCCGACACTTGATAAGTGACCATCGGATAGTTAGGAAACTTCTGATGAGCACGACAAACAATATCCAAATAGGCCAGTGCCGGCTTCACCATAATCCAATCGGCACCCTCCTCTATGTCTGCCTCAATTTCCTCGATTCCTTGATCCATCGTACGGAAATCCATTTGGTAAGTTTTTCGATCTCCAAAAGATGGGGCACTATCAGCTGCATCACGGAAAGGGCCATAATAGGCAGAGGCATATTTAGCTGAGTAAGCCAATATCTTAGTGCCTTGAAGGCCTTCTTGATCCAATTTTTTCCTGAGAGCTTCGATTTGACCATCCATCATGGCAGAGGGAGCCACGAAATCCGCACCCGCCAAGGCATGCTGATAAGCCATTTCTGCCAATAACGGAAGCGTCGTATCATTGTCCACGTCGCAGTTGCAAAGCAATCCACAATGACCGTGCGAGGTGTATTCACACAAACATATATCCGTAAAAACCACGACCTGCGGAAAACGCTCCTTTATCGACCGCACAGCCTTGCTGATGATGTTGTCCGGCTTATAAGCCGCCGTTCCCCGTTCATCTTTCTCCTCCTTGGGGACAACGCCAAACAACAATACTTTGTTTATACCCAACGTCAGCAACTCTTCTATATCGACAAGAAGTTCATCAATGGAAAAGCGATAGACACCTTCCATCGTCGCAATCTGCTCCTTCTTGCCTATTCCATCCATCACAAAATAAGGGTAAATGAATGTGTCAGGAGTGATAGAAGGGACATCCGCATATTGGTCGCGTACTATCTGTGAAATTCTTAACGGTCTGAATCGTTTCATGTCTTATTTGTTTATAATGAATCAACTATTTTTTGCTCGGTGGTCTTACCCTTGCAAGTCATGGGTATTTCCTTCGGCCATCCTCCATAAAGGAATCTGAAAGCCGCAACACCGGAAGGGGAAGAGAAAAGTATCTCGTTAAAATCAGAGAAATCATCCATCAGGAGATTATCCGTATTGATGAGAGTGTTATAGATGGGTAGGTCCACCACCTCATTACCCATCGCTTTCAGTTCTTGCGGCAGGACAGTCAAGCCTATCGCAGAACGGGGCAAAAGAATCTTTTTCCCCACGATATTGTTTTGCTTAAAATAATCGATGATGCCTTCGGCCGACTCTGTTTCCGATTCATAAATCGGTGTGATGCCCAATTGGTTCAAATCATGGGTGGTAACTTCGCCGACACTGACGAACTTAATCTTCTTTGTGTTAAAGATGCTCAAATCCGCATCCCACAACTCTTTGAAATATTTCACGCCGTGTCGGCTGGTAAACACAATATAATCGAAGGAGTCTATGTCGCGGATCTTCGATGGATTTATCTGGATGGCTTCAGTCTTGATCAGTGGAGTGTGGGTCACTTTCCCCCGTTGTTCTCCCCAAGAAGTGGAAGTGCCTGTTACCAAGACTCTTCTCTCTTTTTTTGAAAACTTTATGGAACTGCCCATCAAAAACAAAATAGGTTGCGAGGAATGAACCAATGTGTGCTTCAATTCCTTCAAAAGGAAGAAATACTCTTTCTGCGTGGTTTCATTCAACTGACAAATTAGTTGAACGGGGGAATCTCCGTCAAAACCACGGTCTAACAATTGAGAGACGATAGAAGGAATCTCTTTCCCATTCAAATAAAAAGCCTGTGTAGAAGAGCCGTTTTGTCGCTGAAAAGACAAATTAGCAAAAAGATCTTTGAGTCCTTGATTCCCCTTTCGTCCAACGATGGCAATATGCCCTTGTAAAGGGTGCGTCCCGAAAGGAAGAGGTTCTGCAATCCTATGACTTAGATTCAATCGACGGAGAGCACACGTAGCAACAATAAGAGCCTCAAAATCATGGTGATCCAATTGTGCGATTCGTTCTTCAATCGTACCACGGACCGTGACTATCTTAAGATCGCCCCGTATCTTCAGCAACTCCTGTTTCCGCTTGGCCGAACTTGTAGCAATCCTCGCCCCAATAGGGAGATCAGCCAATGTCAGGTTGTTTATACTGACCAAAGAGTCCGTTTTGTCTGATGCCGCTGTTAACGCATATATCTCCAATCCATCGGGAATAGGGAAGGGAAGGTCTTTGGCAGAATGGATGGCTATATCCGCTGTACCATCAAGCACAGCTGCGTCCAGTTCCCTCGTGAAAAAGTCTGCCGGAATATGAGCGTCCATCAACGACACCTCCTTGTGTTTGTCGCCATAGGACTCATGCACAATCAATTCATAATCCAGGCTACCCATAAGGGAAAAAACCTCTTCCACTTGCAATAACGACAAATGGGAAGAACGTGCAATTACTTTTATTCTATCGTCATTCATATCTTTCTCACCACCAATTTGTTTTGTCTTTTATCCATTCAGTCAAAAAAAGCAAGTTTTCGATAGGAGTGTCTGCCATTACTCCATGGCCCAAATTGACAATCCATTTGTTATGGTTTTGAAAGAAAGGCACATAGTCTTTCCGCATGGTACTTTCTATTTTCTCTTTGGAGGAAAACAATAGGAAAGGATCAATATTCCCTTGTAATCCAACGTCCTGATGAACCATCTCGCGCGCTCTTGATAACGAAGTCTGCCAATCAATACTCACAAAATCACACACCTCTGGTGTCATAAGCGATAACCCCGTACCTATCCCCTTAGGGAAATAAATGAAGGGGATGTTGTGAGACCTGACAGCGGTAGCTATCTTTTTCACTGCGGGAAGAAATGACGCCTCATACAATTCTAAAGGAACAATGCCTGCATGGGTGTCAAACAGTTGGAACGCATCAATGCCGTGCTCTATCTGCTTGAGTGCATACTCTATGCAAATATCCGTCAGCATATCAATGAGATAGCACGTCTCCTGCGGACGGGCATAAAAGAATTTCTTCGCATCAGGGAAATCATGCTTGGCACTTGTCCCCTGCAACATATAACAAAGCGTTGTAAGGGGGGCACCGCAGAAACCTATGGTCGGAACATCACTTCTCTTTTTTACTATATCCAATGTCTCATAGACATGATTTAGTTTGCACAAATCAGGGTGAAAGCAGTGATAAATGTCATCTTCATGACAAAGGGGTTTTAGGAATTTGGGGCCATGGTCTGTCCACACCAATTCCATGCCCATAGACACAGGAATTGACAAAATATCATTAAATAGGATGGAGGCATCGACACCCAAAACAGCCACAGGCATAAGAGTCACGTCAGCAGCCAATTCCGGTTGCTCCATCACCTCCTGAAAGGAATGTCTCTCCCGTAATTTTCGATAATCAGGTAGAACTCTACCCGCCTGCCTCATGTACCAAACGGGAGGCCTACATCCCTCTTTCCCTTTTAATACATCCGTAAATAACGATTTATACATACCCTAACTCCGCGTGAAAACCTCATAAAGACTCTACCAACACGCAAAATTACGATGATGCTACAAGATGCGTTATCCTCACTTTTTAGGATTTGACATCCTCATTTTAAAGGATGACTTATAAGTCTTCGATATTGACGATTCCGTTCACCACACAGTAGATGATGACATCCGCCAATGAACGGGCATGTAGTTTTCCCATGATATTTTTCCTATGGGTGATGACTGTTGTCACTCCCACATCCAACAAGTCTGCTATCTCTTTGTTGATATAACCCTTACACAACAAAATAGCCACCTCCGTCTCCCTTGGTGAAAAAATAGTCTCTTGATTTGACGGGGAAGCCAATGCCAACATCGAATTGTGTTTCCCCCTCCGATGCAATTCAATAATATCGTGAACCAGAGACTTTTCGCTTTGACACACATTTAACGTATACACATCGTTGATGCTCATAGCCCCATTGACTAATACAATCGTTTTCCGCTGCCTTTCACGAAAGAATTGTGAATGTGTAAAATAGATACGGGATGACACAAAAAAATGCACAAACTCGGTATCATTCTCCTTCGCCATCTCCTCCATGGAATTGAAAACAACAATGTCAGCCATAGGAATCAAATCACTGAGCAATTGCTGTAGGCCAATGCACATCAATATATTATGATCTATGATTGCTATTCGTAAAGGATGCATTATATGTGAATATTCTTGTTAACACAAGTTTCAAAAATAAACAAAAGATTCTGATATGAACTCAAATAAACATAAGGTTTTGGGGGTAGTCCTAATAAATGAGGATATGGCATTTGCTACTTGTTTGGGTGCGTATTCTAAAATAGGGGGCTTTGTCATCTTTTTCCATGTTTATGAGCTAATTTTCCATATCCCCTATAAACCTCTGTGGTATATTTGCAATCGAATCCTACAATAAGGGTTAAGTACATCATAATTAGTCAACCGTAAATTTAATGAGACATGAGAATGCAAAATATTATCTCCCCCATAAAGTACCTATTGATGATTCTCTTCCTTTGTCCTGCCGGGACATGGGCTGGGAGTAAACAGATGGAGTATCTCGACCGTGGCGTCGTGGCCGTCAAGGTGAACAACGGGATTTACCTCAGCTGGCGCTTTTTAGGGACAGACGACAAATCCGCAGGGTTCAATATCTATCGGGATGGCACAAAAATAAATGACTCCCCTATCACCACCCGAACCAACTATGTGGATTCGCAAGGAGACTCCAACTCAAAGTATGTGGTCAAGACAGTGGTTGGCGGAAAGGAAATAGAAGCCTCAACCGCCGTAACGCCGTGGGGAGAACAATACAAGACATTGACACTGAAACGTCCTAATAGCAACTATGAAGCAAACGACATGAGCGTGGGCGATGTGGACGGTGACGGTCAATACGAACTCTTCGTCAAATGGAATCCTCTCAACGCAAAGGACAACTCTCAAAGCGGCATCACAGACAATACGCTCATTGATTGCTATCGGCTCGATGGCTCCTTCCTTTGGAGAATAGATCTAGGGAAAAACATCCGTTCGGGAGCCCACTACACACAATTCCAAGTCTATGACTACGATGGCGATGGCAAATGCGAGATGGTATGCAAAACTGCCCCAAGCACGAAAGACGGCCAAGGCAAAAACGTCATCATGGGAGGCGACAACCCGAATGCAGATTACAGAAATGGCGATGGGTATGTCCTTGACGGACCTGAATACCTTACCATCTTCGAGGGAGCGACGGGAGCCGAAATCAATACTATCGCCTACACTCCTGGTCGAGGCAAAGTCGCTGATTGGGGAGATAAGTATGGCAACCGTGTGGACCGCTTCTTGGCTTGCACAGCCTATCTGGATGGAGAACATCCCAGCATCGTGATGTGTCGTGGCTACTATACGAGATCTACGCTCGTGGCATACGATTTCATAGATAAGAAACTAGTCCAGAGATGGTACCATAATTCCGCCACGAGCGGACAAGGTGCCTACGGAGAGGGAAACCATAATCTTTCCGTAGCCGACGTAGATGGGGATGGAAAGGATGAAATCATCTATGGATCGGCTTCCATCGACGATGATGGGAAAATAATGTACAGAACCGGATATGGCCATGGTGACGCCATGCACGTATCAGACCTAGACCCCGACCATGCAGGCTTGGAGGGTTGGTTCGTACACGAAGACAAGGGTTCTGCTTACGGCTATGAACTGAGAGACCTAAAGACAGGAAAGGTTCTCTTCGGCAAGAAGACTGGTACGGACAATGGTAGAGGCATAGCGGCCGATATTGATGCTAAACACCGGGGATTCGAGATGTGGAGCAATTCGGATGGCAGCGTGTTCGACTGCAAAGGAAATAGCATTTCCACCAACAAACCCAGTGTGAACTTCCGTATCTATTGGGACGGCGACTTGCAGGACGAATTGCTCGACGGAACTAGTTGCGACAAATGGAATGGAAACGGCACGAACCGCCTTATCACTTTCAAAGGACACGCGTGTAACGGAACAAAGAACAATCCATGTCTCTCTGCAGACATCTTGGGCGACTGGCGCGAGGAGGTAATCTTCCATGATGGTGACAAGATCTACATCTATACCACCACTATCGAGTCTAATTACCGGCTCTTCACCTTGATGCACGACCCAGTCTATCGTTGCGGTGTGGCATGGCAAAACACAGCCTACAATCAGCCACCCCACTTGGGTTTCTATATCGGAGATGGGGTAGAGAATATTGCCCAACCCGACATCTACACACCAGGACATGAGGTAATTCTTCCGGAAATACCTACCCTCAGATTCAATGGCTCGCTCAGCCAGGAACTCATGCCCAACGAAGCTCTTCAGCCCATCCAATTCACTTTCGGCGGAACAGCAACCGGCGTGGAGGTCTCCAACCTACCCAACGGTTTGATGGCAAAAGAGGAGGGCTACGATCTGATTATATCTGGTACACCGACTGAAAACGGTTCATTCACCGTGAAAACGCGAGGCGGAGAAGGCGAAGTCTCCTATACTGTCTCCATAAAACTAATAGACAGTTCGCTCAAACGCATTGCCTATGTGACAGACACAACCAGCATAGAGTTTATGAATGACAAGATTCTTCCAATGCTCGAAGGATTGGACAACCTTTATGTGAGGAAGATAAACGCAGACAATACAGATGCCGATTATAGCCTCTTTGACATGGTTCTGATCTGCGAAATAACAGCCTCAACCGCCCCTATAATAGCCAGTTTGAAGGGCATAGACAAGCCTATGCTCAACATGAAAGTACACGCCTACAAGACAGCCGACGGCGCATGGGGGTGGGCACAAAAAGGATATGGAGACAACACTACGGCAACGACCCTCACCGTGAGCGAGGCGATGAAAAGCCATCCAATGTTCAAGGAGGTGACATTCGTCAACGGGAACGACATCCAGGTAGTGAGCGCCGTGGATACGAAGGCCATCACCTACATGAATCCGTCCGATTTCATCGGTGCAACCGGTTCAATCGTCCCTATCGCGACAGCCAAGGGCGAAGAGAGTCAGGTAAGCATATTGGAAATAGAGAAAGGGGCAAGCGTGAATGGCACAACTATCGTGGATAAGTTTGTCCAAATAGGACTGAACAGCAGTTCGTATGCCAACATCACCGACGACGGATTGAACATCATCAAAAATGCTTGCTACTATCTGATGGGGATGGAAAAGGAAGAGACACTGTGGAGGGATTGCATCGGCTGGGATTGGACGGTTACTCCATCGACGACGGACAAGAACGGGACAATCGAACTCTACTCCGCTTCCGAAATTACAGATGCTGAAGTAACCCTCCTCGATCTCCATGGACACATCCTCTATGGCGGCAGGCTTGACTTGACACAAGGCTATAACCGCCTCCCAATAACCGTCATCCCTGGCATTTATGTCTTGAATATTAAAATCTCTGGTATTGATAGACAGATGAAGGTTATTTTCCAGTAGTCCCAAGACAAGGTTAATAAGTTTTTAAGAAGATAGGCTGAGCAGTGGTAGAAAACGTGCCATCTGCCAGCCTATTTTTCGTATATCAAAATTTTAACAGCCCCGATTCTTGGTAATCAAGCCTAGAACTTAAATTTCAAAGCAATCTCGGTCTCTATATCGTGGTGTGAATACTCATCGGCAGGAACCAAGCTTCTGTAATCATACTCGAAACAGAAATCGATGAAGAAATGGGTCTTCACCTTACATTCCACCTTTGTCTTGGTGGAGATTAGGTAATCGCTGAAATCCTTCAAAAATGGTTGATAGAAAGAGTGGTGGATGAGCATCACCGAACTACCCAAGCGTTGCTTTATCTTTGGGCGGACAGACATGCGATAGCTCCATTTGTCCAGTTTCTCCTCTTTGGGCGTATAATCCACCCGGTCAACAACGGTGGCGAGACTTATGGAATAGTCGCACGTATCATGCTTTGTATATATCCTATATTTCACACCCGTCAATCCACTGATCTTATAGTCATAACCCTTGTATTTGTTGGTTAGGAACTCAGATGCGACAAAAGGCGACCAACGGTCGTACTGGTAGAGATCGAACTTCATGCCCGCATTGAACCCGTTATTCGTCTCCTCGCCGCTCTCCTTGCTATAGACGAACTTGTAGTTCGTATCGAAAGAGACGAGACTGTCGTTCCGTACGATGGAGCCACCGCTTTTCAGGTCGAAATTGTCCACATTTCCCGAGTTCAGAGAGGAACCCAACGTGAACTCATAGTTCCATTTTTTCTGGGCGGACAACGGCAATGCAATAAAGCAACTAACTAGAAATGAGAATAAAAATCCTTTCAATTTTGATGGTTTCAAAGCGTTCATTGATTCAATTGTTTTTTGAATTCGTAAAATTACGCTTTTTTTGTTGATGGCGAAAATCTTGTAATGGATAAAATAAGAGGGCGGTGTTGGGCGAAGGGGTGATGCATTCAAAAATTTATCGGTGAATAACAAAACTAATGAAAAGAATATATCATACATAGGTCTAGTAGCCACAGATATGGTATTGGAAAAATTATCAATCTTAATTCATTTGTGCAATGTCATGATAAATAACCATATAATATAGTCAAAGGTTGAGGCTGAAGCCCAAACATAATAATTCAATATTTATAATCCCTCTAAGGATACCCAACCAAATCCGCCCCTAAAAACATAGATTTAGTTGGCTATCCGCCCTAAGACAATAAAATCGAGGCAATAACCAACTTGAAAAAATCACTCTAACAGTGCTTTTTTTGATAAAATTCTCCCTCTTGCAGTGCTTTTTTGATTCAATAATTCAATCCAAAATGCCACAAGGGCAGAATATTTCCTGCTCCGTATTCGATATCATCCCGCACTACAAGGCCATTGGGAACATCCTTGACCTGCTTTTTCCCTTTTTTCATTCCGCCAACCTCAAACGTATATTCTCCGATTTTAAAATCAGATTCTTTGGATGCGAGCACAGGGTTGTTTACCCTCATTTGATTATAAAAGAATGTTTCGCGAACGTTGCCAATATTAGGACCTTCAAGCAACAACGCATACATCAGATTGGAATTGTCAACATACACCTTTTCCACCTTGCCTAATCCCCGCAACCCTCCAGTGTCATCACGTAACTGACCGAGCATGCCCGCACGTTCCAACAGATTGAGATATTCCGACACATTGTTTTTGCTGATGCTTAGCTCACGGGCCAAATTGTCCGCATTGGGTTTGACTGGTGCCAATCCAGCGATAATACTAATCATTTGCCGTAGCTTGCGGGCGGTGGATGCTTTCATGTCTTGTATATACTGCAAAATGTCTTGCTCAACGGTCTGCTGAATAACTTGCTGCAAGCGCATGTCAACATCTCCTTCAAGAGCAAAAGGATAGTAGCCTGACACAAGATACTGACGGAAATAGGGAAGCGGATGGAGCAAACCGGGAATTTCGACCTTATGCCCCAAAATATCTTCCAAGGAAAAGACCGGTGACTTGATCTCATGAAACAATTCCAAATATTCCCTAAACGACAGACCCTGAATATGGTATAGCAAGGAACGACGACTCAAGTCGGCTTCGCCTTTCAAAATATCCAATACGGACGAACCTGTATAAGTTACTTTGAGTTCAGGATGCGTGTCATATACTTGTTTCAAATTGCGGGACCAACCAACATATTTGTGAATCTCGTCGATGTATAGATGTCGCCCACCATCCTTCACAAATTCATCTGCAAGTTCATATAAACTGTGAGTGGTAAAATAAGAATTGTCCGCATCTACATAAAGTGAATGTGCCACATCATTTTCCTCTTTGATGCGCTGAAGGAGCATAGTGGACTTTCCAACGCCACGGGGACCGACAATGCCGACGAGCCGAGCATCCCAATTCACCTTCGTATATAAATAACGATGAAAGGTGCCTGGAGTTACCCTCAGCCTTGCCAGCATATAGTTATATAGCTGTATATCAACCATATTTATATCTATTTTTTTGCAAATATACCAAAAAATCCCTCTTGCAGTGCTTTTTTTGATAAAATTCTCCCTCTAACAGTGCTTTTTTGATTCTTTCGGTTCCTACTCGACATATTTGTAGCCATTAATTAACGGGCAACCATCGAAAAGAGTCTTGAAATCGTCACACACGCAAAGAGGGGAATATCGTGAAATCCATTATCTTTGCATAGACGGTGGGATTATTGCCGTCACTTCCAAAAAAACAAAGCATGAGATTGGAGATAAACCCCGAATACAATTACTTGGAGAATTTCGTGTTGTCCTTGCCCAACCGCTTCGAAAAAGATGGAACGTGCATCTACGATGGACGTAATAAAATCAAGGTCTTCGAGGAAAGCGGCTTGAGCCTCAACGTGAAATCCTACAAAATTCCTATCTTCTTCAATCGAATCGCCTATACTTTCTTTCGGAAGTCAAAGGCTTACCGAGCCTTCTCCTACGCTTTTGAACTGCAACGCCGCGGCGTGGAGACTCCCACCCCCATAGCCTATCTCGAAACACGCAAGGGAGGACTGCTCCATCGTTCCTACTTCGTCAGCCTGCAATTCGAAACGGAGGGAAATCTCCGTGAGTTCTTGGACGAGGACACAACCAACGAAGGCAAGGAAGAACTGATGGACGCTTTTGCCGAATTTACGGCAGAACTCCACGAAAAAGAGGTACTGCACATCGACTATTCACCTGGAAACATCCTTTACAAACGAGTGGACGGCCATTACCTCTTCTCCTTGATAGACATAAACAGGATGGCTTTCCGTCCCGTATCCCTAAAAGAGGGTTGCTACAATTTCCGTCGCATCTGCGGTAACGACAACTTCTTCACCCGTGTGGCCACCCGCTATGCCCAAAAGAGGGGATTCGATGAAAAGGAGTGTGTACGGCTCTTCCTCCGCTACAAATATGAGGACCGGGAACAAAGGAGTAGGAAAAAGAGGTTTAAAAAATTCTTCGGTAAAAATTAAGTGGTTATGAAAATAGGTTTTGACGCCAAACGGGCTTTTTTCAACAATCGAGGGTTGGGCAACTATAGCCGCGACACCATCAGGATCCTTACGACAAAGGCTTCGCAAAACGAATATTTCTTGTTTACCCCCAAGACGAAAGGGGGACGGTCTTTTCAACATGGCAAGGCATCCATCGTGGCTCCCTCCTCGTTCTTTTCCAAAGCATTGCCCTCTTTATGGCGGACTTCGGGATGTTCTAAGGATGCGGAGAAACTCGGCTTGGACATTTACCATGGCTTGAGCAACGAATTGCCCTACGGCTTGCCTAAAAGCGTGGCGACCGTCGTGACCATCCACGACCTGATATTTCTGAAGAATCCCGAACTCTACCCTTTTTTCGACCGCTATACCTTCCGGAAAAAATATGTGCGCAGCTGCCAAGTGGCCGACCGGATAGTGGCTATCAGCGAAGAGACAAAGAAAGACTTATTGGAACTCGTTGGCGTTGACGAACAAAAAGTGAGCGTGGTATATCAAGGATGCAATCCCCTCTTCTCCAACGAAGTAGATGAGGCTACCCTGGAGACGGTACGCAAACGTTATGCCCTTCCTTCCGCCTTCCTACTGATTGTCTGCGCTATAGAGAAACGAAAAAACCACGAGCTGATCTTGGAGGCGATGCACATCGGCCACTTCGACATTCCTCTGGTAATTGTCGGTCGCCCTTCAGCCTACAAAGATGAACTGATGCAACTCATCCACAAATACAAATTGGAAAACCGGGTCATCTTCCTGCACCAAGTACCTATGGAGGACCTTCCCGTCCTTTACCAATTAGCCACACTGTTCGTCTATCCATCCCATTTTGAGGGATTTGGAATACCCATTCTGGAGGCCATGACTTCACATACGCCAGTCATCACCTCCATCGGCTCATGCTTCAAAGAGACGGGAGGAGAGGCCGCACGCTATGTGGACAGCCATAAGGCAGACGAGCTATCCAATGCCATCGAAGAGATCCTGACAGATAGAGAACTCGCCCAAAAAATGGTAAAAGAAGGCGACTTGCAAGCGATGAAATTCTCGGACGAGAGCATAGCAACAGCTATGACCGCCGTCTACAACTCGCTCGCCCGATAGATCTCAATCGGCTTCAACCCATTGAATTTGTAGGATACTCTTTTAGAAATCGCTTTAAATATTGTAATTTTGCAAATTCAAAAAAACGGATGCGTCCGTTGAGGCTTATATTTGGGTGAATTTCAACCATTCACCGTATTTAATAACATGTGGGATGTAATACTTTTCGAACCACAAGTCGCTCGAAATCAATTTTACAGTACCCACCTAAAATGATGTATATGGGATTAGATATAAACAAGATTCGGCAAGATTTTCCTATCTTGACCAAAGAGATATATAAAAAACCATTGGTTTATTTGGACAATGCGGCAACCACACAAAAGCCATTGTGCGTAATCGAAAAGATAACGGAGGGCTACTGCAATTGCAACGCCAACATCCATCGAGGTGTCCATTTCCTAAGCCAAATGGCTACGGAAGCGCACGAGGCCGCCCGCGAAAACGTCCGCTCCTTCATCAACGCCGCCTCCGCCCGTGAAGTGATCTTCACCCGAGGAACGACGGAGGCCATCAACCTAGTTGCCTCCTCTTTCGGCGACAGCCAATGTTCGGAAGGAGATGAAATCATCATCTCCCAGATGGAGCACCACTCCAACATCGTGCCTTGGCAACTGCTGCAATCGCGCAAAGGCACCACTTTGAAGGTGATTCCTTTCGATGAAAACGGAATATTGAAGGTGGAAGAATTGGAGAAAATGATAACCCCAAAGACAAAACTTGTCTCCGTGACCCATGCCTCCAACACCCTTGCCACCGTCAACCCCATAAAGGAGATCATCCGTATCGCCCATGCCCACGACGTACCCGTTTTGGTGGACGGAGCCCAATCCATCCCCCACTTCTCGGTTGACGTCCAAGACTTGGATGTCGATTTCTACGTCTTCTCCGGTCATAAGGTCTACGGACCGACAGGCATTGGCGTACTCTACGGAAAGGAACGCTGGTTGGACGCCATCCCACCTTACCAAGGAGGAGGAGAGATGATCAAGAAAGTCACTTTTGAAAAGACGACATTCAACGAATTGCCATTCAAATTTGAGGCTGGAACGCCCGATTATATAGGCTCCACAGCCCTCTCAGCCGCCTTGGACTACGTGAAGGGCATTGGTTTAGAGAACATCTCCAAACACGAACACGAGTTATTGGAATACGCCCGTACCCGCATGGCGGAGATCGAAGGAATGCGCTTCATCGGCAACTCACCGCAACGGAGCGGCTTGGTATCCTTCTTGGTGGGCGACATCCATCCGTATGACATGGGCTCCATCCTCGACAAATTGGGAATTGCCGTCCGTACCGGACACCATTGTGCAGAGCCGGTTATGCAAGCCTTCGGCATCGAGGGAACCGTCCGCGCCTCTTTTGCAATGTACAACACAAAAGAAGAGATAGACACTCTGGTGGCAGGAATCGAACGCGCACGAAAGATGTTCCACCATTAAGATGGGTTCCATAAGAAGCTGTAACCCATGTGTCTCCATCTTTTCTAGTAAACGGTGAATTTATAAAACAGACCATAATAAGTTGATGTCATGACAATTAACGAAAAACAAGACGAGATTATCGCAGAATTTGAATTTCTGGAAGATTGGCTCGATAAGTACCAACAGATTATCGACAAAGGACAATCCGGCAAGAAAATGGCAGAAGCAGACAAGATTCCGGAGAACCTTATCGAAGGTTGCCAAAGCAAGGTATGGGTCACAGCCGAATACAAGGACGGAAAGGTTTATTACCAAGGCGAAAGCAACACAGACATTGCAGGAGGCATTGTCGTAATGCTTGTCGAAGTACTTTCAGGCCATACACCGGACGAGATCATCGAGAGCGACCTCTATTTCATCGATAAAATCGGTCTAAAGGAACACCTCTCGCCTACCCGCTCCAACGGTATGCTCGCCATGATTAAGCAGATGCGCCTCTATGCCGTAGCCTTCAAATCAAAAATGGAGTCATGATGCGTTTCCCTCTCTGGCTACTCCCCTTGACAATGGTATTGTCGGGCTGCCATTCGTTCGAACCGAAAGTGGAAATTGTCCCATGGAAAGGCGACAAAAAAGCGGCCGTGGCACTTACCTTCGATGATTGGACACCCGGTCATCCAGCTATCGTAGTACCTGAACTGCAGAAACGAGGAATGGTAGCCACCTTCAATATCATAACAACCACTGTAAAGGATTGGGAGCCCCTGCGCCATGCGGCTTCCCTCGGCAATGAGATGGCCAACCATACAGCCACGCACCCCCATCCTCACGGCATCTCTTTTATAGAGGAAATTTCAGGGGCAAAAGAAAAAATAGAAGCAGAAATCCCTACCCAAAAGGTACTGACTTTCGCCTACCCTTATGGAGAGGCTACCGACTCGATGAAGGCCTATCTGAACGAGAAGGGATATGTCGCCGCACGAGGGACAAGCACTCCCATGACAGACCCCGACTTCACAGCCGACGGTCAGGACTATCTAGATACCAAATCCTACAGCGTCATGAGCGAAACCACCCTGTCCGACTATGCAGAACAGTTGGCTCACGTGAAGAGAGTCGGCGGAATGCTCACCTTCCTTTACCACAGCGTTTTCAACGATTCCATCCGGGATTTCAGCTATGCTTGGGTAGTTGACAGCATCTTCCAACAACAATTGGACACCTTGAATAGTTTCGACCTTTGGGTTGGCACTTTCGCCGATATCGTAGGCTATCACCAACAATATACGCACACGAAAATAGAGAAGATAGAGAGTTCGAAAAACAGCTTCGTCTTCCGCTTGAAAGAAAGCCAAGACTCCCTTCAGAATAGATCTTGCCCTCTGACCGTCACAGTCAATGTGGATGACGCAGAAAACATCATTGTAGAACAAAACGGTGTAACATTGCCCGTAAAGGTCGTTAATCCCCAACAGATACTATTCGACGCCCATCCCAACAAAGGCAACATCACGCTAACCAAAATACCGTTTAAATTTTAAATGAATCGTCATGGCAGATAACTACTTAGAACGAAGATACGAAGACTATCTTGTAAAAAAAGCAGCTTGGGAACGTGCCAAAAAACTAGGAATTTTGAAGAAAAAGATCAACGAAAATAAACCATCCGTCCAAAAACCTTCTACGGAAAAAGAGGGATAGCTAATTGCGATATATGAGTCCCCATACTGAAGTAAGGGGCTATTGATATGAAGTCTCTTCGAGACTGATAGCACCCCATACTGAAGTGAGGGGCTATTAATTATGAAGTCTCTTCGAGGCTGACAGAATCACACATTGAAATGAGGGACTATTGATATGAAGTCTCTTCAAGACTGGCAGAAATCAAAATCCACCTATAAATTCAAAGAAAATTTTTCTTATTAAGTTATTGATATTTAAGTAAATATTAAACATATATTGAGACAAAAAGTATCAAAAGTGAGGACTAATAATATGAAATCTTTTCCTATAAGTGACAGAAATTAGCCTGCCCTATTATAGTTCAATAGCCTCACTAGTATCCTATATTGCATATTTATTATATTTAAATGCAAATAAAATGCATTTAAATGATAAAAAATCGCATAAACATTTTGATAATTCAATATAAGTGCATACATTTGCAATGTGATAAGAAACAAACGAATATTAACTGAATAAATATTACGATTATGACAATAGTTTATATTTTTTGTGCAGTAGTGGCAGTAGCAATGGCAATCAAGGTTTGGAACGTTAAAAACGCTCTTAGTAAATAACCCTTTAAAATATGACGATTATGAAACGACGACAGTTTAAATGCCGACTGTAGCCTCGATATCAATGAATTTGATTATCGGGGCTTTTTTATTTTTAAGCAGAGTTTCTAAGAAACGTTTCCAGACAATTAGTCGAAAACAAAAAATAAATTTTCCACCAATTTTACCTATTTCGATGCCTAACTATTAGTTAATAAAGTAAAAACGAGTAAATTTGTAAGGATTTTATCAAAAAAACAAAAAATGGGTCAAGAGAAACAAGTTTGGGGATCGAGGCTCGGATTGATCCTTGCCATGGCGGGCAATGCGATAGGTCTCGGCAATTTCCTTCGATTTCCAGTTCAAGCAGTGCAAAATGGTGGAGGCGCCTTCATCATTCCCTACATTGTCTCTTTCATTCTATTAGGAATTCCGATGCTGTTGATCGAGTGGTCAACGGGTAAATTCGGCGGCCAGTTCGGCCACCACTCCCCACCCCTCATCATTCAAAAGATAGACAACCGTCCATTCTGGAAATACATCGGCTCGATGGGTCTCTTTTCGAGCATCGTCATCTCCGCCTACTACTGTTACATTGAAAGCTGGACTCTCTCCTACGTGGTCCACTCGCTTATAGGATCATTCGACGGAATGACGGAGAAAGAGGTATCCGCCTTCTTCAACGACTATCTAAATGTCCACACCTCCTATTCGGGCATTCCGTACGAGACAGTCTTCTGCTATCTCTTCTGCATAGGCCTCAACGTATGGTTCTTGAGCAAAGGATTGAAAAAGGGTATCGAACGGGTGGCAAAAGTCTGCATGCCGCTGCTCTTAGCCTTCGGAGTCTTCCTCGTTTACAAAGCCTTTACCCTGAAGGCAGGCGAAGACGGTGCCTTTTTCGACGGTACCGTGGGACTCAATTTCATGTGGACACCGCAATTCGATTCGTTGCTCAACCCTAAAGTGTGGCTGGCCGCAGCAGGCCAGATGTTCTTCACCCTCTCCTTGGGAATGGGCTGCATCCAAAGCTATGCCTCCTACATGAAAAAGGAGGAGGACGTGGTACTCAACTCCATGACGGCTGGATTTTTCAATGAATTTACCGAAATCGTGATAGGAAGCTCCATCATCATCCCGATCTCCATCGGCTACTTGGGCATCGAGCATGTTTTGGAGTTGGCTCAAAACGGAGGAATGGGTCTGGCATTCCGTACGATGCCTTATCTCTTTGAACAGTGGGGACCAATACTCTCCGCTTTGGCAGGGTTTGCCTTCTTCGGCTTGCTCTTCTTCGCCAGCGTCACCTCCATTCTAGGGTTGGCCATGCCTGTGGTCGGTTTCTTCGACCGAAGCTACGGATGGTCGCAAAAGAAAGGAGCCATCATCTACGGAATCATCACGTTCCTATTCGGACTTCCAACGGTGTTTTTCTTCTTCCAAGGCGTGTTCGACCAATACGACTATTGGGGAGGCACTATCTCCTTGTTCGTCTTCGCCATGTTCGAGGCAATCCTCTTCTCATGGGTTTTAGGCGTGGAGAAAGGCTGGAAACTCATCCATTACGGAGCGGATATGGTCATGCCTAAGATATTCAAATACATCTTGAAATACGTGACCCCTACGATGTTCATCCTCATCTTCCTTGCGGCCCTCGTCAAGCCGAAAGACGACAATTGGAGTCTCTTGAGCTTCAAGGGATGGGAATTGGACAACAGCAGCATCATCGCGGAGCTTACCCATAAGAACATCGGTCCGAACAAGGCATGGTTCAGCAAACGCTTCTACTCCGAGAAAATCGGCTCCGTAGAACAGATACGCGACTTGGGTAACGGAACAACCCGTGTTGTCATCGGAAACTACGATGGATTCAAGGTTTACGAGTTCAGCAGCGACTACGAGGTATGCATCGAAGAGGGACAATTGGTCATCCTAGGCGACACCATTTACAAGACGAAATTCTGGCGAGCCAACGATGTATTCTACTTGGATATATCGCGCCTAGTGCTACTCCTTCTGCTTCTGCTCATCTGTGTGATGATCTTCTTCGCCGGAAGGAAAGAGGCACGAGAAAACAACGTCAAAGAATGTAATGATATGTGGTGAGTTTACAAATTCACCACATACTAAACTAAAATAGATTTAAACATGGAAATGTCATCATTGATTTTTATGCTTTTGGTTGAAGGTTCCGTAACCTTCATGGCTATCTATTTGTTTGTCAAAATGTTGAAAAAATAGAGTGATTTGATATTTGAACTATTCACTTAATTATATGATTATGATAAAGAAATTTTTTAGCGTAGCCCTATCTGCATTGCTATTAGCAGGCTGTACAGGTAATGTAAAGAAGGAGGAGGCAAAAGAGACAAAAGAAGTAAAAAGCTACTCTGCCCCTACCAAACAACAATTCGAGCAAAAGTATAAGATTGTGACCGATTCTGCCAATAACAAAGTCATCTTGGATGCCGATGTTACCTACATCAACGACGACATGTACGCTCTCTTCGAGCTGCTTCAAGCAGACAAGATGGGTTATATCAAGTTGTTGGGACTTACGGCAGCAGGAGGAAACGCTTTGACCTCTTCTGTAACCTACGACGTATTGTCAGCGTTAGAATTTTTCGATCGTAAGGATATTCCGCTTGCCGTCGGTACAGATGTTCCACTAAGCGGATTCAAGAACATCGATTCCTTGATGGCCGTAATTGGTAAAATGCCTTATGTAGGTGCCTACTCACAATTGCCAAAATATACAGACAACTACTTGAAAGCAAAAGGTGTCACCACAACTTCCAACTTGCCTGAGCCAACCATCAAGCCAATTGAAGAGCCTGCATGGGACTTCATGATCCGTCAAGTAAACGAGAACCCAGGAAAGGTGACTATCTTCGCTATCGGCGGTTATACCAACGTGGCTAAAGCCATCCAAAAAGACCCTGAATTTGCCAAGAAGGCTGCCGGAATCGTTTACATGGGTGGTGTGTTCGATGTTCCAGGAGAAGCGTTGCCACGTGTAGAAATCAACTGGTGGTACGACCCAGAAGCAGTAAACATCTGCTTGAACGCAGGATGGAAAAAGCAACTCGTGATTCCTCACGATGCCGCTACAACTTGCTTGAAGGGCAAAGACATGTATGATATGTACAAGGCAAAGAACACAACTAAAATCAGCCAAGCCATCGTAGATTCTTTGGCTCCTATCTACGAGAACGGCAAAGAGGAATTCTTGAAATTCTGCTGGGACCCTATCACAGTTGCTGTCTATCTTTGTCCTGATTTGATCGAGAAGATCGAACCACGCGAAGTTGCTATCGAGCGCAATATGGGCTTGTCCTATGCAAGCTGCATGGCTTGGTTTGCCGGAACAGGACCTAAGGGAACTGCCCCTTGCGACGTAGTCTTCAAAGTAAAACGTGACGAACTTTGGGACTTCGTTTCCGACTTGTATAGCTTGCAGTAAAAAATAGATAAACACCTTAACGGCTCTTTTGCAGTATGGCAGTTGCCAGGCAAAAGAGCCGTTTTATTTTGCACGCAAAAGAAGCTATATTAGAAAAAACACTCTATTTTTGTATTTATTAATAATTAAATAAATTAGACACTATGCAAAAAATAAAGCTAATCATTGCAATTGCGGCTATATTTTCGGCCAATATTGCCAACGCACAAGAGTCCTACGACCTAACAGAAACTTGGCAAAAAAACATCAACGTACCGGCGTCACAAGGGTCAACCATCGAAAAATTGTTCTCGGCTTGGGGCAAAGAGTTTCCAGGTAAGTATATAGATGCCTTCAATAAATTCCAAAAAACTGGTAAGGCCGACAAAATTGAATACAACGGAACACCTATCGACTTTAATGTTGACATTGCTCCCAAAAACGGATATATTGAGATAAAAGGCTCCCATACAATAACCATTACAGAAGATGGAAACTATCAAAAAGGGGATGTAATAACCAAAGAACACATTCTCAACGCTGCATATTGGAACCTTCCAAACGGAAATAAACTATTGGGTATCAGTGTTAAAGACGATGGCGAAGTCTTTGCTGAATGTCTATTGGCCTTTTACGAATACAATGCCTCCAACGGCACACTTACACCACGCAACGACCTATCGAAAAAGGTGATGAACGTCATTGAGAATGACCACGAAATTTTCATAATACTTCCTAAAAAGGGCTTGAATCTAGAATACTACGACTATGCATCCAAAACTAACAAAACAATAAAATGGAACGGTAACGGATTCTAAATGACATCACAGCCGTGCAGAAGAAGATTGAGCTATTGGAGAAAGAATGGGCTGAGGCAACGGATTGAACCGCTTGAAATTCCAGAAGATGCACTGCGCGAAATCATCTTCAACGCCATCATACACAAGGAATACCCCGGTTACTCGACACAAATGCGTGTTTACGATGACCGTATATGGCTCTGGAATTCAGGCGGTTTACCCGAAGGTATCACATTTGAACAGTTTATCGGTGCACATAGCTCATGCCCACGCAACCGACTTATTGCCAGAACATTCTATTTGGCAGGCTTCATCGAATCGTGGGGACGCGGCATCAGTAAAATCAAAGGAGAGTTTCTGACAAACGGGTTGGAAGCACCAGTTTACAAGGAAGAGATGGGTGGAATGTCAGTTTACATCACCCGACGCAAAGGTTTATTTGGCGTAAATGACAGTATAAATGATACTGTAAAAGTTATTGATAATAAAAGCATTACAAAAAATAATGACCATGTAAATTTAACAAAAAATGAGTTGAAAATTCTTAAAATGATGTATGATGACATGGATGTTAATTACGAACAAATTATGAGAGTATTAAAAGTCTCAACATCAACAACCATGCGTGCAATACAAAAACTGCGCAAAGCAAAGTATGTTGTTCGTGAAGGTTCCGACAAGTCAGGTCATTGGTATGTAACTGAGAAAGGAAAGGAGATGCTATGAAGATACAATATACTTCTGCAATAGTTTATACATTGAATCATGAACAATGAAAAACAAATTTCACCGACGTTATCGGTGAAATTCAGCCAAAAAGTCCGATAGTGTCGGACGAATTAAAAAAAGTGCGACAATGTCGCACTAATCTACTTTTCACCTAAACAACTCCTCAATATCCTGGTCGTGATAGGATTTATTCAAATCCATCAGATAGAAGTCGTGCTGTATTTGATGGTCCCCGTCAGGAATGACCATGTAATCACCATATTTATGAGCCAGATAGTCATGCGGTTTGCTTATTCCATTTACCTCCACACCTTCAAACAAGATCGGCTTCGGATCGCCAAAAATCTCTTTAGGAAAAATACCCCGCTTGCTATCATCGTAATCCACTACATACTTTGAATCGTTGAAAGAATATTTCAACATTAATTTTTTTATCTTTAAATGTACATATTCTTTCGAAACAAATTTTCTGCATAATCTTGGAATCCAAGAATTTATGCCTTTTCCATGCTTGAACGGGTCACGATAGACAAAATATTTCAGCTTCTTATAAAAAGAAAATTTTATAAAATGTAACGTTCTTCCCCACCCTTTTTCAGGAACTCCATCTAAAGGAAAAACATCGACGAAAACGCCACCCAAATTTTTTACGTGCTTACGCTCCAACAAGGTCGTATTGGCATCTTGAATTTTTGAAAACATAAACGGAAAACGCTCATCGTCCTCACCATTGATAAACTCGAAATGCTTTGGAAACCAAGCGCTTGCATTCTTTTTCAACGCTTCGTAATCCGGACGGGGCATCGCTATGTCAAGGTCGTCGTCCCAAGGTATGAAACCCTTATGGCGCACCGCTCCTAAAAGAGTACCGGCTATTATATAGTATCGGAGCCCACGCTCCTTACAAACTGAATCTATCGTTTGCAATATCTCCAAAATCCTCAACTGAAGAGGCCTTATCTCATAACTTGCCATAATTATCTTCCTTGCATTTGCCCTTCATTTCGTCTTCATATATCTTGGCCATGACCATGTACTTGTAGAAAGCGACACGCTGGGCTTGTATCACTCCCAATTTTCCCGAGAATATAGCTCCCTTCAAAATATAGAATTTGAAAAAATGGAAAACAGGATAGCAGAGCAATTTAAAATAGCCTACATGCGTTCCTTTGCGTTTCTCCACTTCGTTGTCAGAATAGAGATTCAACCTTCTGAAAGTCCCTGTCAAGTCATGAGGCAAGTGGATAAGTGCCAAATCATGCCTTTTTTTCGGGATTTTAGCCACTTTTCCCTCCACTTTTGGGAATGTATGCACATAATGTGGCCAAACGGTCCCAGCGCGCTTAAAAAAGCGTAATTGGTGGTCTGGATAAAGAAACTTCATCCATTGGCCGAACATGTAATTTTTACGGGGAATATATAGACCTGAGGGACAATCTGGATTTTGTATCTGTTCATACAGATAGTCACGCAAGGCGGATGTGACCAATTCATCGGCATCGACCACCAAGACCCAGTCGTTTGAAGCAGATTGGATGGCAAAGGTACGGGCCGGTTCGGCACTCTTATGGTTTCCCTTCTCAAACGTGAGAAGCTTGCAACCATATTTTTGTGCAATCTCCACCGTCCTATCCGTACTCTCCATGTCACAAACTACGATTTCATCGAAACCGTTTACAGACTGCAACACTCTTTCCAAATATTTTTCCGCGTTGTAGGTGTTTATGACAACAGAAATACCCATACTAAATTCTACTCCTTTTAATTCTATGCAAAAGTATGCTTTTACTTTTTATAAAACGTCTCTTTCCGCCTAATATTATACTAAACCGCCATTAGTAACTGCCCGAGATGAATTCCGCAACCCATCTTTTACTTACGAAAGTAACAGGCAAAAAGTGTTGCCTGATCCAAGGCAACTGTCTAGTCTATCATTTTTTGCTGTTGGTGATGGTCAATTCGTACTCCTTGCAGAACTTCTTAATCGACTTCACCAAGTCTGCCTTGACAAATTGGTTTTCGGTGGTCACGCTCAACAAGATTTCCGACAATTTGTTGACATCGTCTGTCGTACGCTTATCTGTCTTGCGCAAAACATCAAACGCCTGCTCGTATTCATTGTTGAAAATGGTCTTATAAAAATCGACAAACTCTATACAATTTTGGCGAAGTTCGTCATTACCCTCAAAACTCTCCATCTTTTGAAGTCTTTCCAACGACTTATCAGCCTCCAACTTAGCCGCTTGCAACGCAGCCTCAGCTCCTGGAATATCCCGTTTGGAAAGGTACTCGACAATAATCTTGTTCTGAGCTTCCATTTTCTCTGCCTCGCCAGACACCGTCTCGACATACTCCGCAGGGGTCGTGGCACAGGAACTCATCAACATGGCGATGAAGATTCCAACTGTATAAATAAACTGTTTCATGATACGTCAATTTAAATGAACACTAAAAAGGAATCTTCAAAAAATCCAAATCAAGCCTCTACCTGTTCTTAACTCTTCATCTTCATCAAAACTCCCGAAATCATCGAAAATCCATCCGATTCCCCATCATAAGTTAGCAGCCATTGAAAAAAAGTCTTTTTCACCTACTACCTATGCAAAAATAGTAAAATTAACTTACCAAGCCTTATGCCAAAGAAAACTTTTGAGCCACTTTTTCGTTGCGTTGCCTCTTAACTTGTTTTTGAGCTAGTTTACTCTACTAAAAAAGGAAAACTTACGTATTCTACATAGATGCTGCCATATGGATTACTACTCCTTTCTATTTTTTAGGATGCTTGAAGATAGAATAGGATATTTTTTAGTAAATTTGATATATATGATTGGATCAAAAGAATACCAAAAATAGTGTATAGTGGTAATCGCATGTTTCTTTTCTTACATGTATGGAGAAGGCGGAAAATTATCGACAATATTGTGGAAAAACCCGATGAAAAGGGTGTTAATAACTTGTGATAACTACATGAAAAAAGATGAAAACTTTATTTTCATAATTCAAAAACTTGGATATAGCGGCTTGGAGTTCATATTTCCAAATTATTTAGAAATTCTTTTAGAAAAGAAATCAACCGATTTTATACACAGTTCGAAAACGTAAAAAGGGAATTATTACTTATCTTTGTTCTATTGTTAATTTTGTTGATAAGTATCAATTTGCTCTTATTCTTAAATACTTAGATGAAACAGGATTATTGATAACTGAAGTCAAATTTTTAATAACGGATTATACAAGGAAAATCCGAAAAAAATATTAACCATATTAACACCCTATTATAATAATCATATTTTATTTTCTTTTTAAAAAGAATATATATGAATAGAAAAAGGGGAGTTCAAAAAAGAATTGATAGTTTATGGTGGATTACGTTAAAGAAATCGAAAGATTAAAGAAAGAGAAGAATGCCGTTATTATGGGGCATTATTACCAAAAGGGAGATATTCAGGATATATCCGATTATATTGGCGATAGTCTTGCCCTTGCCCAATATGCCGCAAAGACGGATGCTGACATCATCGTGCTCTGTGGTGTTCATTTCATGGGTGAAACGGCAAAGGTACTTTGTCCGGATAAGAAGGTGCTTGTGCCTGATATGAATGCGGGTTGTTCGCTTGCTGACAGTTGCGATGCGGCCGAGTTTAAAAAGTTCATAGACGAACACCCTGGACATAAAGTTATCTCTTATGTGAATACGACAGCGGCAGTGAAGGCGTTGACGGATGTGGTGGTGACCTCTTCCAATGCGAAGCAGATTGTGGAGAGTTTTCCTAAAGATGAGAAGATCATATTTGGTCCCGACCGTAATTTAGGTAACTATATTAATAGCATTACGGGACGAAACATGGTTTTGTGGAACGGTGCCTGCCATGTGCATGAGCAATTCTCCGTTGAGAAAATTGTTCAGTTGAAGAAGGTCTATCCGGAGGCTTTGGTCTTGGCGCATCCTGAATGCAAGAAGACTGTCTTGACTTTGGCAGACCATATCGGTTCTACGGCTGCGTTGTTGAAATTTGCGGTCAATTCGGGTAAAAAGGAGTTCATCGTGGCTACGGAAAGTGGTATTCTCCACGAGATGCAGAAGCAGGCTCCAGACAAGATTTTCATTCCGGCTCCGGCCAACGACAGCACATGTGCTTGCAACGATTGCAACTATATGAAGTTGAACACGGTGGAGAAGGTCTATAATGCTTTGCTCAATGAGCAGCCTGAAATTTTGGTGGATAAGGATTTGGCTGAAAAGGCTGTCAAGTCTATCCGTCGGATGCTTGAGATCAGTGCAAAATTGGGTCTTTGATTCTAAATGTATAGTATCCTGCAATTGGGCTTTTCGAAGTCCAGTTGCAGAATTTTTTTCTATAGGGCAATATGACTTTAGAGGAATTACAGCAATCTGTTGATCAATGGATTAAGACGTATGGAGTCCGTTATTTCAGCGAATTGACAAATACGGCCGTCTTGATGGAAGAGGTAGGAGAGTTGGCCCGTGTCATGGCACGGAAGTATGGCGACCAATCGTCCAAGGAGAGTGATTTGCAATATCATTTGGAGGACGAGATGGCAGATGTCTTGTGGGTTTTGGTCTGTTTGGCCAACCAGACGGGTGTTGATTTGACGGCTGCCTTTAAGAAGAATCTGGAAAAGAAGACCAAACGAGATGCCACGCGTCATTTAGAAAATAAAAAATTAATGCAGGAATAGGCCTTGTTCCTATTTGAGGTTAAAGGTTGTGGTGCGGCTAATTGAATATTAATCAAAAAAATAGATAAAGTGGAAAGGTTTGAATCAGTTTTTAACGAGTATGATTTTTCGATGACGGATAGGTCGGTGGCTGCTGATGTTGAGAAGTTGTTGAGTGAACACGTTGCTGAGAATACGGAGAAGGCTATCTTCAGCCAGTTGCTCAGTTTTGTGGATTTAACTTCCCTCAATACGGACGACACGGTGGAAAAAATCGGTGAAATGGTGGAAAAGGTGAATCAGTTTGACGATCAGTTTGACATTCTTCCCCATCCAGCTGGAATCTGTGTCTATCCAGCCTTTGTGCCGACGGTCAAGGCTACGTTGCAGGAGGATGTGGACATCGTAGCGGTGGCTGGTGATTTTCCTCATTCGCAGACCTTCATAGAGGTGAAGATTGCGGAGATTGCCATGGCCGTGATGGAGGGTGCTACGGAAATCGATGTAGTTTTCCCTGTTGGAAAGTTCCTTTCCGGCAGTTATGACGAGATTCACAGCGAGCTTTCCGAGATGAAGCAGTCTTGTCGTGATGCCAAGATGAAGGTCATTTTGGAGACAAGCCTTTTAAAGAACGCAGAATCGATTAAAAAGGCTGCCTTGATATCAATGGTCGCTGGAGCAGATTTCATCAAAACATCGACCGGAAAAGGCTATCCTGGAGCTTCTCCAGAGGCATTCTATGTCATGTGTAAGTCTGTGAAGGAGTTCAACGCTAAGAATGGCACGAAAGTGGGCGTAAAAGTGGCTGGAGGCGTTTCCACGACGGAGGACGCTGTCAAGTATTACACGATAGTCAAACAAGTTTTGGGTAATTCATGGCTCACGCCTGAACTTTTCCGTATCGGAGCAAGCAGGCTTGTTAACAACTTGCTGACATCCATTGTCGGAAAGGAGATAAGCTACTTTTGATTTAGTAATACACACAGGTTATTAACAAAAAGGTTGTCTGCTAACAAGCGGACAACCTTTTTTTGATATTCTTTTATTTATTTCTCTCTATCGTGTGTTGTAGTGTTAATAGAAGGTGTTTTTTGAGAAGGCCGTTTTCAAAAATATCCAATGTTTGAACCGCTTCCTGTTGAAAATCCTCCATTCGTTTTTTGGCGTATTCGATACCCCCTTTTTCTATGGCGAAATGAATCAGTTTCTCTACGTTCTCCTTAGTGAAGTCTTTTTTGCGAAGGATATCTGTATATTCCTCTTTTTCAGACTCTTTAGCTGTATTCAGTGCATAGAGTAGGGGAAGTGTGATTTTACCTTCCCGAATGTCGTTTCCAACTGGTTTTCCGATTTCTTTCTCTGTTGATATGTAGTCGAAAATATCGTCTTTAATTTGGAAGCACATTCCGTAAATCTTTCCGAATTTGTCCAGACGTTCTATTTGTGTTTGAGAAGCATTCACGGAGATGGCTCCGCAACTGGTGCATACGGAAAAGAGGGCCGCTGTCTTTTTTTGAATGACTTCCAAGTATTTAGCCTCTTCAGTCATTATATTTTTAGCATTCGATATCTGAAGGAGTTCACCATCTGAGAGTTCTTTTCCCAAATAGGTTATCTTATCGAGGATATCAATTTTCCTTGTTTTTCCTGCTATGTGAAGTGATTGAGAAAGGAGATAGTCGCCAACGAGGACGGCTATTTTGTTCTTCCATAATGCGTTGACTGATTCTTTTCCTCTACGTTCATACGTGTCATCCACAATATCGTCGTGAATCAAGCTTGCCGTATGGAGCAGTTCCAGTGCTATGGCCGTATTGATGGTTGATTCTGTAGTCTCTCCACAGATTTTAGCACTTAGAAAAGTGAGCAATGGCCTGATTTGCTTACCTTTATTTCCGTATATGTAGTTATTGACGATAGACAGAATTTCATTTTTTGATTCAAATGCTTTTTCAAAGCTTCGATCAAATTGCATGAATTCCTCTCTAACGGGTTCCTTTATCTGTTCAATTGAAATCATCAGTCTTTATCGTCTTTTCTGCAAAATTAAGAATAATCTATTAAATAGTTGCTAAGTCGTCAATTATTAAGTTTTTTTTATTCCTCCTCTTTCTTTTTGTTCCAAATTTGAGGCATTCCGTCTATTTGAATTAGTCGCTTCTAAATGGTTAAATAGTAAATGCTTCTAAATATTTTAAGCCCTAAATGAAAATGCTTTGGTTAACTCGTTTTTTTATCAAATGCGACTCGTGGACGGTAACACCATTTTTTCTATCTTTGTCTTAAATAATGTTCTTTTATGGAGAAAAAACTCTTTTTAATCGATGCTTATGCGTTGATTTATCGATCATATTATGCTTTTATAAAAAATCCGCGAATCAACTCCAAGGGGATGAATACGTCGGCTATTCTTGGTTTTGTCAATACGTTGGAGGATGTGTTGAAAACACAGTCGCCTACCCATATCGCTGTCTGTTTCGATCCCTCTGGACCGACCTTTCGTCACGAAGCGTATGAGGCTTACAAGGCGCAGCGGGAAGCTACACCAGAGGATATAAAAGCTTCTATACCAATCATTAAGGAAGTTGTCAAGGCTTACAATATCCCAATTCTTGAAGTGGCTGGTTTTGAGGCAGACGACGTGGTAGGAACTTTAGCCAAGATGGCGGAAAAGCATGATTTCAAAGTTTTCATGTTGACGCCCGACAAGGACTATGCTCAGTTGGTCACTGAAAACATTTTCATCTATCGTCCGAAACATGGGGGCGGATATGAAACGCTCGATGTGGAAGGAGTGAAAGCAAAGTGGAGTTTAAACTCTCCGGAGCAGGTCATTGATCTTTTAGGTTTGATGGGTGATTCTTCTGATAACATTCCTGGTTGTCCTGGAGTGGGAGAGAAGACGGCCGCCAAGTTGTTGGCTGATTTTGGTTCAATTGACAATCTTCTTCAATCGACAGATCAATTGAAGGGTGCTTTGAAAAAGAAGGTGGAAGAAAATGTTGAAAAAATCAACTTTTCTAAATTTTTGGCAACTATTCGTCAGGATGTTCCCATTGAGTTTGACGAAGAGGAGTTGCTCCTTAAATCTCCTAACAAAGAGGAACTGAAAAAGTTGTATTCTGAATTAGAATTTAAGGCTTTGCTTTCAAAATTGGAGCCTGCTCAAAAAATGGAGAAAAAAGCCTCTCTTCAACCCTCTTTGTTTGAAGAATTCGTGGACAATGAGTCAGGAGAAATTAAATATTCAAATCTCAGCGACTTAAATTCGACTCCTCACACCTATCAATTGATTGATAATGAAGAGAAAATAGCCCATTTTTTGGTCGAAATTTCTAGTCAGGAATTTTTCTGTTTTGACACGGAAACGACGGGTACTGATGTATTTTCGGCAGATTTGGTCGGAATTTCCTTTGCATGGAAGGAAGGGGAGGCATATTTCGTTTCCATTCCAGCAAATAGGGAAGAAGCTCAAAAAGTAGTGGATAGTTTCAAACCTATTTTTGAAAATAATTCGATTGCAAAGATTGGACAAAATATCAAGTTTGATTTATTGATGTTGAAACAGTATGGCGTTGAGTTGAAAGGTAAGTTGTTTGATACAATGATTGCCCATTATTTGATTCAGCCCGAACTGCGTCATGGCATGGACTATCTTGCTGAGATTTATTTGAAGTATAAGACGATTACTTATGAAGACCTTTGTGGTCCGAAGGGTAAGGGGCAAACACCAATTCGTAATGTTGATATCAATAAACTTTGCGATTATGCTTCAGAGGATGCTGATGTGACATTGAAGTTGAAAAACATTCTTGAAAAAGAGATAGAGAAAAATCATCTTGAAAAATTGTTTTATGAGATAGAGATGCCATTGATGGAGGTCTTGGCGCAAATGGAGTATAACGGTGTCCGTATTGATGTTGATTCTCTTAAGCAGTCCTCCATTTCAATGACTAATCAGCTTTTGGATATAGAGCAAGAGATATACAAGTTGGCTGGTTATGAGTTTAATGTTGGTTCTCCTAAGCAGGTGGGCGAATTGATTTTTGATCGTTTGAAGATTGTTGATAAGGGAAGAAAAACGAAGACGGGGCAATATTCAACTTCTGAGGAGGTGCTTGAATCGTTACGAGGAAAGCATGAAGTAATCGATAAAATTTTGGAGTATCGTGGATTAAAGAAATTACTTTCGACTTATATTGACACCTTGCCAACTCTTATTAATTCGCGAACTGGTAAGATTCATACTTCCTATAATCAAACGGTCACATCGACGGGTCGTTTAAGTTCAAGTAATCCCAATTTGCAGAATATTCCTATTCGTGACGAAGAGGGTAGGGAGATTCGTAAATCATTTATCGCCGATGAGGGTTGTGTCTTTTTCTCAGCCGATTATTCTCAGATTGAATTGCGTATCATGGCTCATCTAAGTCAGGACAAAAATATGTTGGAAGCATTTAATTCTGGCGAAGATATTCATGCGGCTACAGCTGCGAAAATTTATAAAGTACCGATTGAGGAGGTTACGAAGGATATGCGAAGGAAGGCGAAGACAGCTAATTTTGGTATCATATATGGAATCTCAGTTTTTGGTTTGGCAGAACGATTGAACATTCCTCGTGCAGAAGCAAAAGAGTTGATTGATGGTTATTTTGAGACTTATCCTCAAATCAAATCTTATATGGATAGTTCCATCGAACTTGCTCGTCAGTCTGGTTATGTTGAGACACTTTTTGGTAGAAAGAGATATTTGCCAGATATAAATTCTCGTAATAGTGTGGTTCGTGGTTATGCCGAACGAAATGCTATCAATGCTCCTATACAAGGAACAGCGGCTGACATCATAAAAATTGCTATGGTGAATATCCATCGGAAGTTTATAGAAAATGGCCTTCGTTCACAGATGACTTTGCAGGTTCATGACGAATTGAACTTTAATGTTTACCAAGATGAATTGTATATGGTAAAACACATAGTTGTCTCAGAAATGCAGTCGGCCATTAAATTAAGTGTTCCTTTAATCGCTGAATGTGGGGTAGGCGAGAATTGGTTAGTGGCGCATTAATGATAGAGATGAAATAAAAAAGTTCAAGGCCCTGCACTTTGGTGTGGGGCTTTTATATTTTTATAAGTTTTTCCAAATAAAAAAATGACGACATTCATTGCCGTCATTTTTTGTTTTTTGATGTTCCACGTGGAACATGTTTTTCTTTAGAAATATTCAATTCTCGTGAAACGGAATGAACTTATTTATTTGATTGTTTTCCGTTTTTTCTATCAGTTGTTGCTATCTTGGATTGATGCATTGTTTCGTCTCAAAAAGATCAAACCTTGATAGAAATATGATATGGAAATTTAAATACTGTCTTACAAATTATATTCTTTTTCTATGCTATCCAGAATTGAGAACAATTCCTCTTTGGTGTTTGCTCTAAGCATGGCAATTCTAGTTTGTTTAAAATTGTCGATTCCTTTGAATAGGGGAGAGGCTGCCAAATGTCTTCTGGAGTGGGTGATTCCCCTTTGTTCGTCCAACCATTCTATGTTTTTTTCTACACAATTTTTGATGATGGACAAATAGTAGGCAAACGGCTTTTTCTCTAAGAGTTCACCTGTTTTCAGATAATATTTTATCTCTTCAAATATCCAAGGCCTACCGATGCTTCCTCGTCCGATCATGACAGCATCAACACCATATTTATCAAAACACTCTTTTGCCCGTTCTGGGGTAGTCACATCTCCGTTGCCGATGATAGGAATATGTATTCTTGGGTTGTTTTTTACTTCGCCAATTAGTGTCCAGTCGGCTTCACCTGTGTACATTTGCGAGCGTGTTCTACCATGGATGGCTAAAGCTTGCGCACCACAATCTTGTATTTGTTCTGCTAGGGTGGTGATAATTTTGTTGTTTTCATCCCAGCCAAGCCTTGTTTTGACAGTGACTGGAATATTTACTGCCTTTACCACCGCCTTTACTATTTCAAGTAGTTTTGGTATATCTTTTAGTAATCCTGCTCCTCCACCTTTTCCTGCTACTTTTTTTACGGGGCAACCGAAGTTTAAATCTATAATATCAGGTTTTGCTTCTGCTGCTTTTTGTGCAGCTTCGGCTATTGGTTCCGGTTCTCTTCCGTAGAGTTGAATTACAACGGGACGCTCTTCTTCGTTTATATCCAATTTTCTTTCGGTGCTTTCCACGTTTCTTATCAAGGCATCAGCCGACACAAATTCAGTATAAACCATGTCGGCACCGAATTTTTTGCAGGCAGCTCTGAAAGAGGGGTCTGTCACATCTTCCATAGGAGCAAGAAAGAGTGGATACTTGTCGAATTCTATATTACCTATTTTCATACTACTATCTTTATAGTGTTCCACGTGGATCATTCATTTTTAAGAAAACTGCATTCGAAGAATGCAGCCGATTTTTTTGAAATATGTTGCTATGTTCCACGTGGAACATTTTATTGGTTATTGGGAACCTCAGATGCATCTACCATTTTGTAAAGTTTGTCTGATGGACGAATTTTACAAGGGACAGGAATTGAAAAAGCTGTTCCTCGCTCGCAATTGTCGGCTGGCTTGCAGTCTACTTGAAGTTCATCCACTTTTAATTCGATGACTCCTGTGGTTGGTCCCATGATGATGATTTCATCGCCTTTTTTAATTCCAAATTTAGTTTCAACTAAGAATTCGGCTACTCCTAACTTGGAATAGTATTTTATTCCTTTTCCTACATACACCTTTCTCTTGGTGGCTTCTGAACCGTAGGTGGAACTCCATTCGCCTAAGCGTTGACCTAAGTAATAGCCATTCCAAAATCCACGGTTGAAGACTCTTTTTAAGCGTTCATTCCATTGCTCTATTTTTTCTTCACTGAATGTTCCGTCTAAATAGGAGTTGATGGCTTCGTTGTAGCAACCTACTACAGTTTTTACATATTCAGGTCCTCTCGCGCGACCCTCTATTTTCATTACCCTTACTCCTGAATCAATCAATTTATTGATGAAATGAATGGTTTTAAGGTCTTTTGGCGACATGAGATATTGGTTTTCCACCTTGATTTCAATGTCTCTTTCGTCATCATATAGACGGTAGCCGTGACGGCATACTTGATAACAGGCTCCTCTGTTGGCAGAGGCGTTCAGTTCGTGAAGACTCAAGTAGCATTTACCGGAGACAGCCATACAGAGGGCTCCATGGCAGAACATTTCGATTCTGATGAGTTCACCTTTAGGACCTTTTATTTGCTCTTCGTTGATGGCTTTCCATATATTGGCCACTTGTTCCATATTTAGCTCTCGTGCTAAAACCACTACGTCGGCAAATTGCGAATAGAACTTCAGTGCCTCTACATTGGCTATGTTGAGTTGGGTGGACAAGTGAACTTCTACACCTTGTTGATAAGCATAGAGCATAACGGCAACATCAGCTGCAATGATGGCGGATACTTCCACTTCTTTGGCGGTATCCACTATTTTACGCATCAATTCCAAATCATCGTTGTAGATGACTGTATTGACGGTGAGATAGCTCTTGATGTTGTTTTCTTTGCAAATTCTGACTATTTCTCTTAGGTCGTCCGTATTGAAGTTACTTGCCGACCGTGATCTCATGTTTAAATTTTCGATGCCAAAGTAGACGGAATTTGCGCCTGCTTGGATGGCTGCTTGGAGGCTTTCGTAAGAGCCAACTGGAGCCATGATTTCGAAGTCTTCCCTTTTTAGCTGCATTCTATTTTGTTTTTGTTTCTTTCTTTTTGCAAAGTTACAATAATGCTCTTTTTGTTGAAAATGTAGAGCCTTTATTCTCTATTTTGAGAATCTATCCAAATGGTGACGGGTCCATCGTTCAAAAGTTCTACTTTCATGTCTGCTCCGAATTCACCTGTTCCGATCTCCTTTTTGATTTGCTCCCTGACTTTATCGCAGAAGTATTCGTACATCGGAATGGCAAAGTCTGCTTTGGAGGCTCTTATGTAGGACGGGCGGTTTCCTTTTTTTGTCAGGGCTTGTAATGTGAATTGGCTTACCACTAATACTTCTCCATCTATGTCTAAAACGGATTTGTTCATTACGCCGTTTTCATCGTTGAATATTCGGATATTGGCTATTTTTCCTGCCAGCCATTCAGCGTCCTCTTTGGTGTCTCTGTCTTCTATTCCAACTAAAACCAACAGTCCGTTTCCTATCTTGGACTTTACTTTACCATCTATAGTAACAGAGGCATGTGTTACCCGTTGAATTACGATTCTCATATTTTTATTTTTTTATGATGTTCCACGTGGAACATTGCATTATTTTAAATTTATTTCGTTATTCTGATTTTCTGTTTTGTCATCTTTTGTATGGAAGTGGTCGAAGATGATTTTTGCTTTGGCTGGACCAATTTCTTCTGCTATCTCATCTAATGAGAGAGCTTTGATTCTTTTGACGCTTTTGAATTTTTTGATAAGCTGTTCTTGTGTTTTTGGTCCGATGCCTGAAATCTCTAATTCAGATTTAATTTGACTTTTACTCCGTTTGTCCCGATGAAATTGGATAGCAAAACGGTGTACTTCATCTTGGATGGAGGCAAAAAATCTAAATGTTTGGTTGTTTGGATCGAGCCCTACGACAAGGGGAGGAAAACCAAATAGCAATTCTTGTGTGCGGTGTTTGTCATTTTTTGCCAAACCTGCAATAGGAATGTTTAAATGAAGTTCATCTTCTATCACTTCTCGTATCACTTCCATTTGTCCGATGCCTCCATCAGCTATAATCAGGTTGGGAAGAGGAGACTCTTCTTCAATCATTCGTTTATATCTTCGTTGGACAACCTCCCGCATGGAAGCGTAGTCGTCTGGTCCTTCCACAGTTTTGATGATGTATTTTCGATAATCTTTTTTCGATGGCTTGGCCATTTTATAGACCACGCAGGCAGCCACGGCATCCGAACCTTGAATGTTGGAATTATCAAAACACTCGATGTGGATGGGAAGTTCTTTTAGTTTCAAAATTTCTTGGATGGCTTTTAGAAGTTTCGTTGCCCGTTGCTCCGGATTGAACTTCTCCATCTGTTTCATTCGGTCGAATTTGTATTGCTTCACGTTCTGAAGAGAAAGGTCAAGCAATTTCTTTTTGTCTCCTCTTTGCGGAACCGTTACGGTGGCATTGCCGAATTGAAAACCAATCTCGAAGGGTACTAAAATTTCACGGGCGTTGCTGCCGAATCGTTTACGCATTTCGGTGATGGCACTCGCCAATATTTCCTCTTTCTCTTCGTCTGTCCGAATTTTATATTCGAAGGTGTAGGCTTGCGATATGGTGCCGTTGGTTACCTTTAAATAGTTGACAAAGGCTTCGTCATCTTCTATTTCAATTCCGAAGGTGTCCACATTGCTTAGGGTAGGGTTGACGATGGTTGATTTTGAACGATAATTTTCGATGGATACGAGTTTTTCCTTCATCAACTGTGCCTCTTCAAACCGAAGTTCCTCGGCTGCTTTTGTCATCTCTTTTTTGAGATAGTTTTCAATTTTGTCGAGTTCCCCCTTCAGAATGTATTTTATCTCTTCAATGTTTTTGTCATACTCCTCTTTCTCTTGCATTCCTTCGCAGCAACCTTTGCATTTTTTGATGTGGTATTGCAGGCATACTTTGAAGCGGCCTTGCTTGATTCCCTCGTCTGTAAGTTTTAGTTTACAAGTGCGCAACTGGTAAAGATTGTGCACTAACTCGAGGACTGTCTTCATTGCCGGAATGTAGGTGTATGGTCCGAAATAGTAGGAACCATCTTTCACTACGCTTCTCGTTTTGAATACCCTTGGAAAAGGTTCGTTCTTTACGCAGATCCATGGATACGTTTTGTCATCCTTCAATAGTATGTTGTAGCGGGGTTGATGCTTTTTGATCAAGCTGTTTTCAAGCAGGAGGGCATCTTGCTCCGTTGGCACGACAATGTATTTGATGTCGGCTATCTGTTTGACCAGAACTCTTACCTTGACCGAATCTTGAAATTTATTGAAGTAGGAGGAGACACGCCTTTTTAAGTTTACCGCCTTACCAACGTATATGATTTCATTTTTGCTGTTGAAATATTGGTACACGCCTGGACTTTCGGGAAGCGATAAGACGATTTCCCTGATTTTTGTATTTACTACTTCTTCCATAAAATTCGGAGTAAAAATGCTAATTTGCAAATTTAGAAAAATAAGGTGAATCCTCCTTGAATTTTCTTTTTCGTTCTAAATTTTAAAGCTTCAAAATCTTCTTTGTCTCTTTACTTCTAAAATTAGAATTTTCCCTATTTTAAACTTCATGAGAATCGAATATTTGCTTGTCCTCTTTATCCATTTATCTGATATTGAATTCTCAGCTTATCTACGGAGCCTTAAAATAGGACTATTATTTGTTTATTTATTTGAAAATCAAGATATTAACTTATTAATATAGCTCGTTTTTTTATAGTCGTAAAAATGGGTGAAATAGATAAAAAATGCCCATTCCATCTAAAAAATCGATTATTTAGTTTATTTTGTAAAATATGATAATTTTAAATAAATAGGTTAGTATAAAGTTATGATAAATAAATATAAATTATATAAAGTTGCAAACGAAATGTAGAGATGTTTTAGGTCGCATAATATCTCGATAAAAGAAATCGCCGTCCTTCTTATTTCTTTGCACAGTCAAGAACGACATTTTTAGCCTTTTTTTCGGCGTTTTTTAGTGCGGAGTAGGGTGATGCCCCCTTCGCTGCGTTCGAAGACAAATACGCGGTCGAATTGGCTGCTATAGCAATGTTTCAATGCCTTCTGAGCTGTGACAGGATCATAGGAACTGGACATCAAAAAACTGTTTTGGATGATGATAAGCCAATTTTCTACGCACTCCTTGTTGTAGAAAGGCAGTTTTTGGTCTTTTGCACGCAATCTTTGCGAAATACTTTCGATGGAAAGGGGTTTTACCATAGTGGAGATGCCTGCATACCAAAGAGCCTCCTCAAATCTTCCGGTGACGTTGAGGATGTAGATGGACTCGATTTTCAACGGCAGATTTTGATCGCCATATTTCGATGAACGGTCCACTTTGTATTTTATGCCCGTTGATTCAGGCATGTTTTCATAGACTATTTTGGCAATTGCCTCCATCAGTCCCTGCTTCATCAGGGTTTCATCCTTTTCTGGAAAATAAGGTGCTGATAATATGGGACCTAGCTCGTTTGCGAAATGGACGTCCACTACTAACTTTTGGTCGCTTTTTGCCTCGAAAATCTCCTGGGCTCCTTCCATGATTTCACTCAAAAAGTCTTCGTGTGCACGGAGGTTGAATTTTTTGTCTTCACGTTCGTATTTCAGTTCGGTTAATTCTATGCCTATCAGTCCCTTTTTAGATTGCAAAAGGAAGTCTGGGCGTTCCGATTTATTCAATTCGCCGAGAGGGAACGCAGGGTAGGAAGAGCGGAAAATCTGCATCACAGCCCACTCTCTTCTATCTTTTTTCTCTTGATTGTAATTAATCTCCGTTTCCATAATCATCCCCTCCTTTAAACAAACTTACTTAATTATTCTGGAATATGAAAGTCAAAACAATTTTTTCAATCATTTGTGGTCTGCTGATTCCAATTAGAGTCTGGATAGTCGTATCTCGTTTTCATATCTATTTTTTATATCTAATAAAATGGTAATAAGTAATTTAGATGGTTCGGATGAATAACGGATCTCCTTTTGTATTAAGAAACATTTTCATTTTTTTTGTATTTTGAATCTTATAAATACTTATATTCGTTTAATTTTATTGTTATACTCCATATTGTAGCTGGTGAATAAATAATTTTATGGTTGGAGTGGAACTTTTTTTCTCATATTCATAGAGTTAAGTTTATGTTAATTAGAAGGTTTGTTTTACTTTTTTCAGTTTGTGCTTCTCTTTCTTCGGGGGTCTATGCCCAGTTGGGGATTCCGACGGTCAAAAATTCTTCGGAAAAGGATGCTATTAAACTCACTGATTTGAAAATCAGCGTGGATGTACTTGGGAATGTGGCGACGACTACATTCGATATGACTTTTTATAGTACGAGTACTAGAGTTTTGGAAGGTGAATTCGAATTTCCGTTGGCGGAAGGACAGAGTGTCTCACGTTATGCACTGGATATCAATGGAAAAATCCGTGAAGGTGTAGTTGTTGAAAAAGAGAAGGGACGTATCGCATTTGAAGAAAAGGTGCGTGAGGGAATCGATCCGGGCTTACTCGAAATGACGGCGGGCAACAACTTCCGTACCCGCATCTATCCTTTTCAACCTCATGGAACACGTCATGTCGTAGTGGCTTGTGAGCAGGAACTCTCCATGTCCAAGGGTAAGCGGTATTATCGTTTGCCTATCAATACGAAGACGCATATTGACAATTTTTCCCTCGAAATTAATGTCCGCAACGAGATGGACAAGCCACTCGTAATCGAAGAATCTATCGATGATGTCTATTTTAATCCTAAGGATCAAGGATATACGTCTTATCTGAATCGTAAGAACATCACTTTGGAGAAGGGGCTCTTTTTGGAGTTGCCTAAGGCGGAAATACCAAAACTCTATACGGAAAATGTAGGAACCGATACCTACTTTTATATCTATTCATCGATAAATCCGAAGCAATCCAGGCCAAGGGAGAAGGCTAAAGGTTTGACTGTTATCTATGATGTCTCCTCTTCGTCCAATGATAGGAATACGAAAAAGGATTTCGAACTTTTGGAGAGTTATGCCAAGTATTTAGGTCTTTCGAAAGTTCGTTTGGTGACGTTCAGTTATAAGCAACATTTGGACACGATATGCCGAGTTGCTAATGTAAAGGATATTATTACTCCTAAAAAGTCCATTTTTGACGGTGCGACAAATATGGGTTGCATTGATTTTTCAAAGTATGGGGAGAATGAAATCCTCTTATTTTCAGATGGGTTGGCTAATATCGGAAAAGATACCATTCCATCGACGAACGCAACTGTGATGACCATCAATTCAAGTCCTGTGGCCGACCCTGTTTATCTCAAGATGATTGCTTTGAAGAATGGGGGTACTTACATCAATCTTTGTACTTTGAACAGCGAGGATGCCCTGAAGGCATTGACCAATGTGGAGTATCGTTTTCTCAAGGCCCGATATGATGCCAACCAAGTTTCTGAGGTTTATCCTTCCGTTCAGACACGTGTCACCGAGTCGTTCAGTGCATCGGGAATCCTAAAATCGAAGGAGTCCGACATTACATTCTACTTTGGTTATGGTAATCAAATAACGGATAGCGTTCAATGCCATCTATCTGCCATCAATACTACGATGGCCGACAATGTGAAACGTCTGTGGGCGCAACGAAAATTGGCTGATTTGGATTTGGAATCCGAAAAGAATAAGCAGGAAATCATCAATCTATCGAAGAATTTCGGTATCGTTACCCGTAACACTTCCCTTATTGTCTTGGAGACGGTTCATGATTATGTACGTTACGAAATCACTCCTCCTGATGAATTAAAGGATGATTATTTAAGGCTCATGGCCAATAAGCCGAAAAGAGACCAAAACGATACGCTCTATTTTGGAAATATAGTCCGTGCAAGGAATGAATTTTTGAAATGGTGGAAAACTGATTTTGATCCGAATGCCAAGCCAAAGAAGGATCCGAAACCTAAAATGTATAGAAGTAGTTCAGGAATATATGAAGCACTGTGCTTAACTGGTTCAGGGGATAGAAGGCATTCAAGATCAAGAGAAGTGGCACCTCCACCTCCACCAGAACCACCTACGCTATCAATTGTAGATGATGGGGTGTTATCAATGGTAGCAAATGAGCCGGCTGAAATGGAAAAAAGCGAGGAAAGGGCATATGCTGTTAGAAGAGCACACAACCCTTCGCAAAGTGGTAATGCGGAGGCTTCGGTCACTGTCCAGTATTGGAATCCGGATGTTCCTTACTTATCCAAGTTGAAGTGCATTGAAACCTATAGAATGTATGCTTCCTATCTGGAAATGAAATCGAAGTATAGTGTTTCGCCTTCTTTCTATTTGGACGTGGCGGATTATTTCTATCGTGAAAAACTGTCGGAGGAGGCTGTCCGCATTCTTTCCAATTTGACGGAGCTGAAACTGGAGGATGCCGAGGTGGCTCGTTCTTGTGCCAACAAGTTGGTGGAGTTTAAATCGTATGAATTGGCCGTTTCCGTTTTAGAGCGTGTGGTTAAGATGCGTGGGGAGGAGCCTCAATCCTACCGCGATTTGGCTTTGGTTTATATCGAATTGGGTCAATATCAGAAGGCTGCCGATTTGCTTTACAAGGTGGGTTCCTCTAAATGGGATTCCCGTTTTAAGAACATTCAGCAGATAGCCATCAACGAGTTGAATGCCCTTATTGAATCGCATCCTGATAAAATCGATACTTCAGACTACGATAAGCAGTTGTTAGGTAACTGCCCTGTTGATCTTCGGGTTATTCTCACATGGAATACAAATGATTGCGACATCGACCTTTGGGTGACTGATCCCAATGGAGAAAAGTGTTATTATAGCCATAAGAAAACTGCCATCGGAGGTAGAAATTCGGATGACATCACGCGGGGATATGGTCCGGAGGAGTTCTGTTTGAAGAATGCCATCAAGGGTGACTATAAGATTCAAGCGGATTACTACGGAACAAGTAACCAAAAACGACTGCAGCCCGTGGTTGTCCAAGCTACTATTTACACACATTTTGGAATGCCTAACCAGAAGAAACAGGTTCTGACCATCCAGTTGGGTAGTTCTAAGGATGTCTATACGATAGGAACAGTTAGTTTTTAAGTAGGGAAGGGGAATGCCCCGTCTCTTAATATCATAATAAATGGAATATAAATATCTGAACGATAAGAATTTAAAATTTCTAAAAAGATTCTTGTCAACTTATTCTCATTCGGGTTATGAGATGGAGGCCGCCTCTGTTTGGCGGGAGTATGTTTCTCAATTCGTTCCGGCAAAGACGGATGTCCTTTGCAATACGGTGGGTGTAATCAATCCGGACGCTGAATTTAAAATCATGCTTTGCGGGCATCTCGATGAAATCGGTCTCCAAGTGATGTATATCAGTGCGGAGGGTCTGGTCTATTTCCGGAAATTGGGTGGCATCGACGCTCTGACGGTGCCTGGAACGGAGGTGATGATTTTGACACGCAAAGGGCGGATACCTGGTGTTATCGGAAAGAAGCCGATTCATCTGCAGAGTGCCAGCGACCGCCAGAAAGCTGTGGAGTTGGACGACCTTTGGGTGGATATAGGCGTGGAAACAAAAGAGGAGGCCGAGGCATTGGTTTCTATCGGCGACCCTATCGCTGTGAAGGAAAATTGCCTTTTCATGGGAGAAAATCGTATTATGTCCAAGGCCTTGGATGATAAAATCGGTGCATTCATCGTGGCGGAGGTACTTCGTGTCCTCTCTTCGGAGCCTATCAAAGTGGGTGTCTATGGCGTAGCTTCCTCGCAGGAGGAGGTGGGTTGCCGAGGGGCGGTGACAAGTTCTTATAGCATCAATCCGCAAGTTGGTTTCTGTTTGGACGTAGGCTTTGCTACGGATATACCGGGCATTGAGAAGAAAAAATACGGTGAGATGGCCTTGGGCGGCGGTGCCGTCATTCGTCATAGTGCTGATAACAATGTCTTGTTGGTCAGACTCTTGCAAGATGTTGCGGCTGAAAAGGAGATTAAGGTCCAGAATGTAGCCAACGGAAGTGCTACCGGCGGAACGGATACGTGCAAGATTCAATTGGCGCAGAGTGGGGTGGCGACGGCTCTTTTGAGTATTCCGAATCGCTATATGCATACACCAGTTGAGGTATGTGACCTGCGTGATGTCGATGAAATCATCGCTTTGTTGGTGGAAGCTATCAAGAAGATTGATGCCGAAAAGGTGTTTAATTTCGTTCCTGAGCGCGTTTCGTATCCTTTTTGATACAATGATGTTTGACATGAATAAAGGCGGTGAAATGGCTTAAAAATCGTTTTGCCGCCTTTTTATTTAATCTTCTTGTGACCAAAGGGACAGTAGGAACGACACATTCGAAATATTTGGGAAAAATTTTTATCTTTGTAAGGATAAAAAAGGGAATAGTATGGGCTTATATCTGAATCCGAATGCGGAGGCATTTTTATTAAATAAAAATAAAAAGATATATGTGGACAAATCTCTGCTTATCAATGAACTTAATGAAATGATAGGCAGTGATGATAATTTTGTCTGCATCTCCCGTCCGCGCCGTTTTGGTAAAAGTATGGCGGGTAACATGATATCAGCCTACTACTCAAAAGGTTGCGATGCAAGGGAGACTTTTGGCCGAATGAAACTCGGACAAGTGCCCGATTATGACAAATACTTGAACAAATTCAACGTCATCAAGTTGGATTTGAACGAATGGTACCAAAAAGCTATCAATGAGGATCGAGAGAAAAGTCTTGTCAAATACATTCAAGCCACTCTTTTAAATGAGTTTAGAAAAGAATTTCCCAACCTATCGTTTGATGATGGTTCTTCGCTTGCCACAGATATCTTGAACGTCTATGGAGAGACGGGTGAGAAATTCGTCATTATCATCGATGAATACGATGTTTTGATTCGAGAGAGAGTTTCGAATGAACTGTTTAAAGATTATCTCAGTTTTCTAAATAGTCTCTTCAAAGGTACGACCATTCGTCCGGCCATCGCCCTTGCCTACATCACAGGCATCATTCCTGTCGTACGTGACAAGGTGCAGTCGAAACTGAACGAGTTCAAAGAATACACCATGTTGCGTCCCCGCCAATTCGCCGAACATATAGGCTTCACAAAGGAAGAGGTGGTGGCGCTCTGCAAGGAGTACAACATGGATGCAGACGAATGCGCCCGTTGGTATGACGGTTACAAGTTGAGTGAGAGGGCTGACATGTATAACCCGCTGTCTGTTGTTACGGCTCTTCTGGATCAAGAGTTTGGTAGCTATTGGTCCACCACAGGCTCGTTCGAGGCGTTGAAAGACTATATCCTCATGGATTTCGAAGGCATCCGTCAAGATGTGGTCAGTATGATTTCAGGCGGTAGCGTGGAGGTGGACGTACATTCCTATCTGAATACGATGGACTGTTTCTACTCCAAAGACGATGTCTTCACTTACTTAATACACTTGGGTTATCTTTCTTACAATAGGAAGGAACAAACTTGTAGTATCCCCAATGAGGAGGTGCGGCAGGAGTGGGTAAGGTCAATCAAGTTGAGCCCTGATTATAAGAAACTGATGGAGATCATCAACGCCTCCAAGAAACTCCTCGACGACACCATCCAAGGCAATGAAGAGGCGGTGGCCCGTGCGCTCGACGCCGCCCACACCGAGGTAACCAACCCGTTGACCTACAACGACGAGCATTGCTTCCAAAGCGCCATCTGTCTGGCCTATTTCTACGCTAATACTCGTTACACGTTGGTGAAGGAGTTGCCTACGGGGAAAGGCTATGCCGACTTGGTGCTGATTCCGTATCTGCCCAACATCCCTGCCTTGGTAATAGAACTGAAGCACAACAAGAGTGCGGAGAGTGCCCTGCAACAGATCAAGGAGAAGAACTACTGCCAAGCCTTGAACAACTACAAAGGCGACCTGCTATTCGTGGGCATTAGCTACGACGAAAAAACGAAGGAGCACAAGTGCAGGATGGAGAGGATTAATGATTGATTAAATCGCTGCCGAGGGTAGTTTTATTATCCTTAGGCCTTAGGCGTTTTCTTTTCACAACGTCGGACAAGGGCGTGGAAATCCTTTTTATGTCATGTTCTGATCTTATAAGTGTTGAGGATTATGTGTTTCATAGAAAAAAAATAGGCTGAATCCCTATACGAGATTCAGCCTATTTATTAATCCTACTTTAATTTTTATCGTTTGATTCTTACCTTCTTCGCTTTTCCGTTTTCTGGAGCTACGATGTAGATGCCTTCTGGCAATTGAAGTTCGTTCAAGTTGCCGTCAAAGTAGTTGGCTACGTGGATACCCCATGCGTTGAAAATACGTCCGGATGAGCCGAATTCATCGGCAAAATTCTCAATTTCCTCAACCTCCGTATATTTCAAAGCCGGACCGTTGTAGGTCTCACCACTGATACCCTTTTGGTATATCTTGACGTAGTTGACATACATCTTTGCATCACCTTGGGCAAGGGCTGTAATGTCGTTGGCATTGTAGATATGTGAGAAGTCGCCACCTACTGCCAAGTTGAACAAAATGAAGAAGTTGTGGTGGAAGTAGTTACCCGCACTGCTTTGTGAACTTTTGTCCGAAATGCTCATTTCGAAATATGGCATCACGTCAGGGTAGCGGTCTTGATCCACATACATGGTGAGTTTCTTGTCGTCCCAATACATTGTGTATAGGTGGAATTCACCATCTTGTAGCGAGTAGTTCCATGTGTTTGATTGCGTATAGTTCGGGTGGTTACCGCCAGAGAGCGGGCCCCAGTGGCAGGCACCATTGAAATAGCGGTCTTGCGTGCCTTTGTTGAAAGCATCGGAGTGGCCCATCTCCATGATGTCTATCTCACCACAGTTTGGCCAGTTGTTGCTTTGGATATCGTCGCCCAAGAGCCAGAAAGCAGGCCATAGTCCGTTGCCTGTCTTAGGAAGACGGATGCTGGCTTCCAATTTTCCGTGGCAGAATCTGACTTTGTTTTGTGTAGTCAGACGGCCAGAAGTGATGTTTCTGTTGCCGTAGTTTTGTTTCTTGGCTGTGATGATGAGGCAGCCGTTCCCCTTATCGTCGTTGCCAACGGTGACATTCTCCCTAATGTAATATTGCAACTCGTTGTTTCCGCCTCCGTCGTTGCGAACTTCTACGTTCCATGCCTCGTTGTCAAGGTAACCTTGGTCGAACAAGTCTTGCCAAACGAGATGGTAGCCGTCTTTTTCTCCCGTTCCTTTCTGGGATTTAGGGTCGATAATAACTTCCTCCAATTTTTGAGTCTTGTGAAGCGTGATGTCATCGATATATACGTCGATGCTGGAACTGAGGCTTTCCGCCCTATCTATCATGACGAAAAAGTCGGAATAGGTGCCAGCGTAGGCACTCTTGAGGTCGAACGTAATGGTTTTCCATTCGGAACTTTCAGGATAGCCTACGGTTGATTCGTAGGTCTCATCGTTTGGACCCGATTCCAGTTTGAATGAGACGTTGCCACGGCTCTCCTTCTTGAATTTGACGGAAGCGTATGAATAGTCTTCGTCGCTGGTGGATATTTTGGCGGACAGTGCTCCTCGGAGGATGACTCCTGCCCAACTTTTGGAACCCGATTTACGGGTACATTTCAATACTTTTTCACTGCTGTTGACATCGTCTGGTGAAGGGTTGTCAACAATCTCGAAACTGACATTCTCAATGCCGCTCCACTTTTTCAAGCCGTCTTCAAAATCATCGATGACAAGGCTCTCTTGTGCATAAGAGGACGATGCCGCCAATGTGAACAGCATGGGAGTTAGAAATTTAGTAGCTGTGTTTCTCATATCATACCATTGTTTTTTTCATGTTCTTTTCTGCAAATATATAGTATTATTTTGATGCTGCAATATATATGGGAACATATCCCTTGGTGGGTAGGTCGATTTCGATTACTGCATAAGACGATTGTAAATATTTACTATTTAGTTATTTACGATCTACTATTGTTTCGGATTCTATTGAGTGCAGCACTATGGTTAAATGGAGTCGTTGTGGTTTTGTATAAAAGAGGCGTGGCACTTGAAAGTACCACGCCTATAAAAACTACCTTTTAATCGAACTATTTGATATAAACTTTCTCGATTATGCTATCCGTCTTGCTTGAGAGACGGATGAGATAAGTTCCGGAGGATAGATGGCTAGCGTCGATGTTGATTTCGTCGGAAGCCGAAGCTGGCAGCTCCATGATTATTTGTCCCATGTAATCGATGATTTCCACCTTTTCGATATCTTTTGCGTGGTTGATGGTGAAATGTCCGTCGGATGGGTTAGGAGTGAGGCTGATGCTGTTTTCCGCTCCTTGAATGTCCTCTTTTGACGTGCTGCTGTTAGAGAGTATCACGGCCGTCATGGATAGTGGCGGCAGGTTGAGGCTCATGGAATTTGCCTTCAGACTCGTTTTGCTGCTTTTTAAGGCATTTTTGCTGTGTGAGACGAAGGTTTCCTCGTCTGGAAGATTGGAGAGCGTGAGCGTCTCGTATTCGCCGTCGGCGATGTCGAGGTTGCTCAATAGGATGTTTACGGTTTGTTCTCCCGTCTCTTGACGGTTGACCAAGATGATGGTGACAGAATCTTTTGCCTCATTCGTCGATGAATAGGCGGAAATCATCTTTTCATCGCTGGAAGTTGCCCCGATGTTGATCTTTTGGGCATATCGTCCGAAAAGGTGGAGGGTTTCCCACATGCCGACTTTCCATGTCCATGGGGTGAAGTACTCCATTCCGTGGCGTGCGCCTTCTCCTAGGAAGGAGGCGTAGCTCAAGGCGGTGACGGTGGCGTTGAAGGCTTCCGTGTTGTTGTATTCAGAGATGCCGTAGGTCATCTCACGGTCTGCACCAAAATATTTCTTGACCCATTCTTGGCAGCGGGCGAAGATGTACTCTTTGTTTTGGTTGTTGTCCCAACCGCCATTGACTGTCTTGACGCCGTTGGCTAGTGGATAGACATATTCGGTATCCCAAAGCACGCGGTGCGACTGCAATACATCGGCTACCGATTTGTCGCCGGGATAGAAATGGATGTCGATGACATCGAGCATATTGATGCCGGTAGCCTTCTCCTCCTCCGCACAGCGTAGGATGAAATACTCTAGCCAGCAATATTTTTTGTCGTTGTAGGTGGGTTGGACGTCTGCGGGGGTGTACCAAGTCCATTCGCTACCAGCTACGGGACCGGTTAGTTTTACTGTCGGATCAATGGCACGGATGGCTTTTGCCGTGGCAAAGTAGTTTTGCATCATCATCTCAAACACCTCGTCGTTGTTCTTTTCCACCACGTCGCTGTGGGTCCATGGCCACATCTCGAACTCGTTGTCCATGTTCCAATATTTGAATTGGTTCATATCTAGGCCGAGGTCGTCGCGCCAATGTTTGTAGATGCCCACGGTTGAGTCGGCTGGCCAGTCTTCGAGATAGAGGGAGGCATCACCTTTTTGGATCAGTTTTCCATTGGCATCGGCCGATCCACCTCCGCATAGGTCGAGGCTGCACCATTCCCCCCATTGGCTGTGGTTGTATTCCCAGTCGTTGAAGTTGTATTCGTTGGTTTTGGCGGCTTTTCCTATAAGTTGGAAGGCATATAGACCTTGCACGTTGGGGAGGTCTTCCTGCAATCTCTTGGCTGACTTGTCCCAATCGCATCCGTAGATGTTGTTGTACCAATCGGGATGGCAGGTCAGTTTCTTTCGCCAATTATACTTGGTTGCATTGTTTCCGTTGTTTTGTCGGGAGAAACGCAATCCTGATTCACGGTTTCGGAGCATATCTTCGGCACTTGTCGGGGTGTCGTTGTCGCTCACAGCACCGTTCTTACCGTAAATGTAGGGTGAAATGGGGCGATTGTCGGCGTTTGCGTCAATCTTGATTTCAACTTGCGCCACGGCAGGTTGCAGCATGGCCATTCCTAATAGGAGGCCCATTGTTGTTAGTTTTTGCATGAGTATTAAGTATCAGTTGTTTTATATGATGGCAAAGGTAGAAATAATGTGGTAATTAGCAATACTTTCGTGGTTTAGGGTGACTTAATTAATGATAATCCTCATGATATTTATGGCTCTAGCTTGTTTTCTGGTTAACGGTCGGGAAGGCTTTTAGCCTATCCGTTGATTAGGCAAGAGCTTTGCTTATTTGACAATTACCTCGATGGGACGCAATTTTCTTCTTAAGTGATCAGACGATTGTACCATGATATCCGTCACATAAAAGGTGGAGCCACTTTCTACGTTTTTCAACTTCTCACGCATTTGATCGGTGATTTCTCTTGAGGCGGAATGAAGGACCATCACTTCTCCATTCTTTTCCAAGAATTTCATATTGAATTCAAGTACCTGGTAACGTGGTTCTGTGTCGAAAATATCATACATATAGATGGCTAATTTTGCTGTTATGCCTTTGATAGCGAGCAAACTTTCTTTGTTTATTTTTCCTCCACCAGCGTTATTAAGAATATCCAAGTTTGCTTTAGGAATATCGGATGTTTTAGTCAAGCTGTCAGCCTTATAATCAGTATCCAAGTATGCTTCAGGTAATGGTAATGCTAGGGTCTGGAAAGACTGATATCCTACATTTTGATCGACATCTTTACCGAAAACAGTTATTACGCATTCTTGTCCCACTTTTATAGGTTTGACTCTAAAGCTTCCCTTTCCTATTTGTTGTATTGTGGCATTTGTGCATCCTATTTTTAAATCGGATTGAGGATCGCCAGCAACTGAAATGTCAACGATGTTGTAGATACCTGCAAAAAGTTTATTCATTCCTCTTGAGGTAATCTTTACAACATTATTCTCTTCATTTGCCAAGTTCTCTTCATTTGCCAAAATCGTGAATGGTAGCATAATGGCAAAGAGGATGATTCCTAAACGTTTTGTATTCATATAAACTCTTGTTATCTTGTCTTACGAAGGTAGCATATCTATGATTAAAAAACGGACTACCCACTGAGTAATCCGTTTCTATCGTCCAATTCCTAATTAGTCGTTTGACTCTGGAATAATGATTTTGTATCCCTTTCCGTGGATGTTGATAATCTCGATGGAAGGGTCATCTTTGAGGTGTTTCCTCAATTTTGTGATATATACGTCCATACTTCTTGCGTTGAAGTAGTTGTCGTCGATCCAGATGGTCTTCAAGGCGTGGTTTCTCTCCAAGATATCATTGGCGTGTGCACAAAGTAGGGAGAGGAGTTCCGACTCCTTGGTGGTCAATTTCTTTATCTGGTCGCCGATACTGAGTACCTGCTTTTGGGTGTCGAAGGTGAATTTACCCATTTTATAAATAGCACCGTCTTTGTTCTTTTTTCCTTTCACGCGTCTGAGGATGGCCTCGATGCGGAGGAGCAGTTCTTCCATGCTGAACGGCTTAGTCATATAGTCGTCCGCTCCGATTTTGAATCCTTCCAGGATGTCGTCTTTCAGGGTTCTTGCCGTAAGGAAGAGAATAGGGACATCCGTATTGATTTGTCGAATCTCCTTGGCGAGTTCGAAACCGTCCTTGATAGGCATCATAACGTCTAACACGCAGATGTCATACTTTGCCTTTACAAAAGCTTTGTAACCGGCATCACCGTCTGGCAGCAAGTCTGTTGCATATCCTTTTGCCTGAAGATATTCCCTCAGTAGCATACCGAGGTTTTCGTCATCTTCACATAGTAAAATTCTAGTCTTTTCTTCCATGACGTTACTTTTTTAATGGTATTGATATTATAAATTTTGTTCCTTTGTTCACTTCGCTCTCTACCCGGATGGTTCCTTTATGGTCTGTAACTACTTTCTTCACATAGGCGAGTCCCAAACCGAATCCTTTCACATTGTGCAGGTTACCGGTGGAAACACGGTAGAATTTGTCGAATATCCTTTTTTGGTCGCTTTTCTTAATTCCTATACCATTGTCCTCTATGGATATGAGGAGATTCTCTTTTTCGTTCCAAGTCCTGATATGGAGGGTGAGCGGTCCTTTGCTGTATTTCAACGCATTATCCATCAAGTTGTAGATGATGTTGGTGAAATGGATTTCATCCACCAAGGCATAGCAATCTTCGGCATCCAAGTCGGTTTCGATGGTTCCTCCCGTATTCTCAACCTTAATGGCGAAATTGCTGGATATGGTTATTATCAAGTCGTTGATATCCATCTCGATGAGTTTAAGGGCTGAACTCTCTTTTTCAAAGATAGACATTTGTAACACTTTTTCAATTTGTTGCGTCAATCTTTTTGTTTCGCTGCTGATCACGCCCGACAGTTCCTCTATCATGGCAGGTGTCTTAGGAATGCTCTTGTCGTTGAGCATCTGAGATGCCAAAGAAATCGATGAAACGGGTGTTTTTAGCTCGTGTGTCATGTTGTTCATGAAGTCTGTCCTCATTTCGGAGAGCCGTTTCTGGCGGAAAATGGTGATCATGGCGAAAATGAACGTGAAAAGCAGTAGGGCCGTGAAGATGGCCGATGGAATCAACAGGGAGAGCGACCCTATGATATAGTTTTTCTTGGTCGGGAAATAGACGCGCAGATAGTTGGATTTAGGGTTGGGGTCGTTCGGGAAGAGAATCTGCGTGTAGTATTCCGCATCGTTATCCCCCTCTTCATCGAATCCTTTGCTTTTATAGATCTCCTTTCCGTCTTTGTCTATGATGCTGAAGTAGTGGGGGAGATTCAGTCCGTTGAAATCCAATTCCCTATCCAATATTTCGTTCACCTGTTGGAAATCTATTCGCTCTTCGATGGGGCGGACGTAGGATTCGCTAAGCAGGCGTATGAGGATGTCGTCGAGCAGTGCTCTTTCCTGTATGTATCGTTCGCGCAGTTTGTTTTGTAGGATTCGGGACGACTCTTGTATGGTGTTCGACCCATGTTTCATGGAGATGAAGACTTTCGGCTTAACTCTTGTGCAGGAGTATTTTTTTATCGTGTCGCCCAACTTAGTAATTCCATGTGGGTCGAAGTCGAATTTAGGTGCAGTCGTTGTGATTTTGGTTCGGCTAGATGGTGTAGTAAGGTTTTTGTTCAAGTATAAAAGCGTCTCTTCCTCCTCCAGCATACGCGCCACGCCATAAAGGCTTTTCTTAACAGATTCGTTGAACTGTTCCGAGCGCATATCTGCAGTCAGTTTCATATATTTGGCTTGCAAGATTATCAATCCAAAGAAAGATACAGCCATAATGATACCTAGCAATATGATGCTTTTCTTTTTCATATAGCAAATATAACAAAAGGATTTTAACATTTCGTGTCGCCTTAACTTTATTTAATGGCGGGATGGAAATTAGGAATTAAGAGTTAAAAATTAAAAATTAGGGTGCATGTGGATGATATATGGGGGAAATGAGGCAGAGGTATTTAATAATCCAATATTTTTTGTCAAACAATATATTCGGCAAACTGAATGGATGAGAGCAAGCTTCCAAACGGCGTAGCTGATAGCACTTGCGGTGCGATCGGTTGCTAGTAGGGGTGGCTTTCAGTTTAACCGTTGATGCAGAAATGTCTCTACATGGCTGTTAGCTTTATGACAAAAAAAATCAGTCATTAATTTAGACAAGAGCTTTCCAAGTAGTGATATGATGAATGCCTTCGCATTCATTTATTCGGATTGAGATTTCCAAAATTCACTGCGTTCATCGCGTAATTTGTTTCCTGCAAGAAGATATTCGCTTAAAGAATCCGCAAGGAGTTCCAACTCTTCGTATCCTTCGGCAAACTGATAAACTTTCCCATTGGACTTCTGCACCGCCACTGCGTCATCAATCCCTAGATTCTCAATCACATAACAATCCTTTGGAAAGTTGGGGTATAGTTTACGCATCTCTTGAGTTTGTTCTACAGTAGAGCAATTCCATTCATCGTCTATGCCACATAATTCCATATTACCCACAGATATCGAACCAAACTTTCGAGTGTATTCCACAAAATCCCTAGCAAATTTAACACCTAGGGTCTTAGCTGCTTTTACAATTTCTGATGGGTCAACTTCTCCCACTGAAAACAATTCGTCGGTTTCGCCTAACGAATTAATCACATCAATAATATTCTTTTTCATTTTGTTAATTTTAAAAAACATGTCATTTATATACAAATATATGAACTGATTTCGAAACCTCAAATCCATAAGTCGTTTATAATTATTTCTTTGTCACGGAAATTTCATTTAAGGGGACTTCTATAAATTAAAGTTTTGATAATTAATATATTATGCGTATATTTATAGTGTAAAATCAACAAAATATGCAGAAATATCATCAAAACACCCCAAAATCGTTGTTTGAAGAACAATACACCATAAATGAA
>JAGCWQ010000070.1 GCA_017961765.1 Paludibacteraceae bacterium
AGACAACAGTATGGAAAAAACTAACATATTGAGAGAGGTCTCTCCTATCAAAGCATTCAATGCCTCACCATGTCTGATTTTACATAACTTTCTCCACGTTCTCACATGTAGGATTCCGTAAATAATCATAAAAGTCCCAGGTACTTCATAAAACACAGGCATATGCCATATAAACATGTAAAAGGTACAGAAAGCTGCCACAAGACCAGAGAGGAGATAGAAATAACGGCCGAAAGCCTCACCGAAAATCACGACAAGCGTCATTTTTCCCGACTTCCAATCCGTATCCCGATCCCTATAATTATTAAGGACCAACAGGGTATTGATCACCAATCCAGTCATCGTCCCCGTCAGCAAGACGAGAAACGACCAATCCAACCATTGGACATAGCATGTGAATCCTACAGCCACCAAGCCAAAAAAGACAATCACCGCAAGATCGCCCAACCCATGATAAGACAACGGGTAAGGTCCTGAAGTATAAGAATAGGCAAAAGCTGCACATAAAAGTCCCACCAAGATCATCTGCCATCCTGCATAATAAATCAAAGTGGAACCCACCAAACATGCCAAAGCGACAACAATGACAATTCCCATTTGCATGGCAGAAGGGGTAATCCAACCCTGCGCCGTAGCTCGTTGCGGTCCCTTGCGATCTTCGCCATCACTTCCTTTCAAGAAATCATACAAATCATTGATTAAATTAGCAGCAATCTGCATCATCATGGCAAAAAAGAGACATGCCAACGCCGGAATCCACTTGAATGCGCCATAATGGAACGCCAACGCCGACCCCACCATCACCGGTGCAACAGCCGCCGCCAAGGTCTTTGGCCTCGAAGCCAACAACCATGCTTTCAAAGAATTAACTTTTACCTCCATCTTTTTCAAAATCTTATACAAAAATAAGAAACAAAAAGGGAAAAGAGCATAGCAAAAAGTGGTTATTCCTTCTTTCCGCAAAGAAATCTTTTAACAGGATCCTTTTGTATCGGGAAGTCCAGAAGTCGCACCCGACCTTATCAACAGTAAGCCCACGAACATCCAACCTCCATTCAAAAGAAGCATCTCGTAACCCATTTTGTAAGAGAATGTGGCATTCAACCACCCATCCACCGCATAAGTCAACAGAGGGGCTGCGACAGCCACAAAAGGCACATAGCTTTGTCGGACGTTCCACTTCGTGAAAAGGCCAAAAGCAAACATTCCCAACAAAGGTCCATAAAGATAGGAAACCAAGGTGTATATCAGATTGATAGCGCTACTTTCCTTGAAGGAATAGAAGGCCAAGGCGAAAAGAATCAACAGAAGGGAAAAAAGCAGATGGAAAACCAAGCGGGAGCGACGGGCAAACACACCCTTTTTATTCTCCCAACCAGCCACATCCACAATGGTCGAAGTAGTGAGCGAAGTCAATGCCGAATCGGCTGACGAAAAGGCGGATGCCAACATGCCAATCAAGAAACAACCCAGAGCCCACGGCCCTGCATAACGGACGAAAGCAGGCAACAACTCATCTCCCGACGGAGGAACTTCTACCCCTGTCTGGCGGAAAAAAGTTATCACCAAAACACCTAACGACAAGAAAAGAAGATTGACAGGGATAAACGCCGCCCCATAGACCAACATATTCTTCCTCGAAGAACGTAAATCTTTGCAAGACAAATTCTTCTGCATCAAATCCTGATCCAATCCCGTCATGACAATGACGACAAAAATACCACTCAGGAACTGCTTGAAAAAATGGCGGGGCGAAACCCAGTCATCCCAAACGAACAGCCGGGAGTAGTCACTTTCACCTACCAATGAGAGTGCTGAGGAAAAATCCACGTCAAGCAACCCCACCACATTCACCAACAAGAGGGACAAAGCCAGCAGCAAGAAAAACGTCTGAACAAAATCCGTCCAGACTATCGTACGGATTCCCCCACGATAGGAGTAGAGCCAGATGATAGCGACCACCCCAACCAACGACATCGAGAAGGAGATTCCCCATTCCTCAAAGAGGAGTCGATGCAGAACCAAGACCGCCACATACAACTTGGCAGCCGAACCTGTCAACTTTGAGACCAAGAAGAAGATAGCGCCTGTCCGTCTTGCCGAAAGGCCGAAACGCGCCTCCAAATAGCCGTAAATACTGGTGAGATTCATCCTGTAATAGAGCGGCAACAGCAAATAGGCAACCACACAATAGCCGAAAAAGAAGCCGATACACATCTGAATATAGGTGAATCCCGTGGATTCCACCCAACCCGGCACGGAGACGAACGTAACTCCAGAAATCGAGGCTCCTATCATTCCAAAAGCCACCACATACCAAGGAGAACGTCGCGACCCCAAATAAAAATCGGACGCCGTCAAGTTCCGCCCCACCCCGAAAGAGACGGAGAACAATAGCAAGACATAAAAAAGAAGGAGCCACAACATGATAATTAGGAATTATGAATTTGAAATTCCGAGACGGAACCTACTCCACCTCTACAGTTTCCCCAAAAAAGAAAGGATATGGAACCCTTCCAAGAGTTCCATACCCTTCCCTATCTTCGTTTTTGCATTTTACTTTCTATTAGAGCCATCACGTTTTTGCATAGCTTGTTGCTGTTCAGCTGCCAAACGTTGCATTTCAGAAATGCGCTCCATCCAACCTGTCTTTTGAACCGGCTTCTCACGGTTCTCCTTGATCTTCTGCAAAAGCTTCTCATCGTCAACCGAACGACGGATCAACAAAGTTTGTATCACCGTAATCAACATGGAGATGAAATAGTAGTAGCAAAGACCTGATGAATAGTCGTTAAACATAAAGAAGAACATGAGCGGCATGAAATACATCATATACTTCATCATCGGCATCTGCTGATAAGCGCCCGTATCCGTCATAGACATACTATACTTTGTATAGACCAAGTTCGTCACCGTCATCAAGACGCAGAACAGACTGAGGTGGTCGCCAATAAGAGGAATCGAGAATGGGAAGGTTACAAAAGCATCATACGATGACAAATCCTCCGCCCACAAGAAACTTTGTTGCCTCAACTCGATAGCCGAAGGGAAGAAGCAGAACAAAGCAATCAATATCGGCATGGAGAGAAGCATAGGAAGGCATCCACCCGTCATGCTAACGCCCGACCTGCGGTAAAGCGCCATCACCTCTTGGCTCTTCTCTGGTGAGTTCTCTGGATACTTTTGGTTGATCTTGTCTATCTCTGGTTTCAAGGCCTTCATCATGGCATTGGACAAATAAGATTTGTAAGTCAATGGGAAAAGCAACGACTTCACCACCAAGGTCAACAGCAAGATAACAATACCCATGCTACCGATAAACGAGCCGAAGAAGTTAAACAACGGAATCACAATGAGTTGGTTGATCCAACGGAACAAGCCCCAACCCAATGGAACCAAACGCTTCAACTGCAACTTATCGTCGCCCGACAAGTCATTGTCATACGACTTCAACAACTTATACCAGTTCGGACCGATGAAGAAGCGGAAAGAGGCCGATTGGTTGAACGGCACTTGGACATTCGCCATATAGTTCTTCATATAAATCGTGGAATCGTTCAACTTCTCCGACTCCAACGTCGATTGTCCCATCAACGCATCCGAGATCAAAACAGCAGAGAAGAACTGATCCTTGAAAGCAATCCACTTCACATTTTTGGCTGAAGCCTGATCGTTCGACTCTTCGCTCATCTCCTGAACGCCATCCTCATCCTTATAACACAATTTGGAATAACGGTTCTCAAATACACGTCCCTTCTCCAATTGTCTTCTCCTGTTTTTCCATACGAGAGGAATATTCGTCACCGGCTTCAAAACAGAAGAACCATTTTTGAAAACAACGTCAAAATCAACCATATAACTCTCAGCAGGCAACGTATAGACGAAATCAAGATTGGCAACATCTCCACCCTGCAAAGAGAAGACAACCGAACTATCCGTCTTACTCTTCACCGTGAAATAGAGTTCCGACGTATTCAAATTGAATCCGTTCGACATAGGGAACGTCATGTTGAAATCCATCTCATCCTCCCTAAAGAGTTCCAAAGGCTTATCGTCATACGTCTTATACTGCAACAACGTGGCCGACTTCATACAAGCACCCTTACTTGACAAAACCACCTTGACCAACGAATTGGAGAGTACGACCGACTCCTCCCGGCCTTCCGACGCAGAGGCGAAAACACCCAATGCCGCCGACTTGGCAGCCAACGCCGCCGAATCCATACGTGCCTTCTCTTCAGCCGACAAAGTCTTGGCTTGCTCAGCTGCCAATTGTTCCGCCTGTTGAGCAGTTGCAATCGAATCAACATAACTTTGCTGCGCCTGTCGCATTTTTTCGTTCTCTATCGTACTGACATAAAACCAGCCGAAAAACAAAAGGAGAATTACGACCCAACCTAATTTACTTTTATCCATTTACGATTATTTATGATTATTATTTTCTATTTCTTCTCTTGACGATTTTTTAGAGCTGCCTCAATAAAGCCCATGAACAAAGGATGAGGATGCAAAACGGTACTTTTGAATTCAGGATGGAACTGCGTACCAACGAACCACTTCAAATGAGGCAATTCGACCATCTCCACCAATCCCGACTGAGGATTTATGCCAGAGAAGACCATACCTGCCTTTTCAAAATCCGCCTTATACTTATTATTAAACTCATAACGATGACGATGGCGTTCCCTGACAAGGTCAACCCCATACATCCGATGAGCCAGTGACCCCTCCTTCAATTGGCAATCGTAGGCACCTAAACGCATCGTACCGTCCGTTCCCAAATTGGATTTTTCCTCCACCATCAGGTCAAAAATCGGATATTCCGTCTGCGGATTCATCTCCTTCGACTCCGCCTCAAAAAATCCGACCACATCACGGGCGAACTCCACCACGGCACACTGCATGCCCAGACCGATACCTAAAAACGGTAGGTTGCGCAGTCGGGCATACTTGGCAGCGACAATCTTTCCATTTTCGCCTCGTTGACCGAAACCAGGAGCCACCAAAACAGCATCCAGTTCCTCCAACTTCCGAGCCACATTGCCCTCCTCCATCTGGTCTGCCTGATAAAGGGAGAGTTCCAAACGACAATCATGATAGGTGGCGGCATGAACAAGAGCCTCAACAATAGAACGATAAGCCTCCGGAGATTCGACATACTTACCCACCAAACCAATACGAACCACCTCCGTCGCCCTCTTCATCCGTTGAAGGAAAGCCGACCAAGCGGTCAAATCAGGCTCATGCGAAGCCTCGATACCAAAACGTTTCAAGACCGCCGAATCAAGGCCCTCCTCATGCAAGCGAATCGGAGCCTCGTAGCTTGTCGGCAAATCAAGAGCCTCAATAACAGACGATTCCATCACGTTGCAAAAGAGAGCCACCTTTCGTTTCAACTCCTTGGGCAACTTATGCTCCGTCCTCAAAATCAAAATATCAGGCTGGATGCCCGATTCAAGCAAAACCTTGACCGAATGCTGCATAGGCTTTGTCTTCAACTCTTTGGAGGCGGCCAAGTAAGGGACATACGTGAGATGGATGCAGAGGCATTCATCCGGCAACTCCCACTTCAATTGGCGGATGCTCTCCACAAAAGGATGCGACTCGATGTCGCCCACCGTTCCGCCCACCTCCGTGATCACGAAATCACAGTCTGGACTTCCCGCCTGCTTGACGCAACGCTTTATCTCTTCGGTAATATGAGGAACGACCTGAACCGTCTTTCCCAAATAATCTCCCTTCCGCTCCTTTTGAATGACCGTTTGGTAAATACGACCTGTCGTGACATTCGAGTTCCGGTTCGTAGGAGAATCCAAGAAACGTTCATAATGACCCAAATCCAGGTCGGCCTCATAGCCATCCTCCGTCACGAAACATTCGCCTTGTTCATAAGGATTGAGCATTCCCGAATTGACGTTCACATAGGGATCCAACTTCTGAAGCGAAACCTTAAAACCCCTCGCCTGCAGCAATTTGCCGAGAGACGAAGCCGTGATGCCTTTTCCCAACGAAGAAGAGACACCTCCAGTGATAAATATGTATTTAGTTTTCCTCATGTCGCCCTATTTTCAGCCAAACGTGAAATCTAAAATGCAAAAGTATAAAATTTTAGTCATTAGGAACGAAAAAAGCAGGCGAGAATCGCAAACAATCGAGCACTTTTATTTTTTCCTCTCCTATCACGCAAAACACATTTATTAATTATACATAAATCAAAGCAAAACCATCCTTATAAATTTCTTATAGACCAAAAAAAATGGTATTTTTGTCCCAAACATTAAAGGGGACTTCTATAAATTAAAGTTTTGATAATTAATATATTATGCTTTTATTTATAGTGTAAAATCAACAAAATATGCAGAAATATCATCAAAACACCCCAAAATCGTTGTTTGAAGAACAATACACCATAAATGAACTGTCAAAAATGGGCAATCCGTTGGAGATGTTGTCCCAATGTCTGGATTTC
>JAGCWQ010000001.1 GCA_017961765.1 Paludibacteraceae bacterium
CGTAGGCAGAGATGTCGATATCAAGACCTACGATGGTGCTTGCGTTGACAGCTTTCTCGTAGACGACTTCGCCAGACTCGTTAGTAATACGCACCAGATAGGCATCCTCGAGCGGGTTTAGATAAATGTCCAACTGTCGGTTGCTGTATTCACCATATAGCGAAATTTCCTCACTTCTCCTACTGGGTGCTTTTGGCTTTGTCTTAATCGTATGGGTAAAGTCGAAGCGGTTCTTTCGGGCTTCCAAGTCCTTGGGAGTTGCCCCATCCTCATATTCGTCGTTGAGGTAGATGACCTCATCGCCAACGGTACATGCCATCAGGAAAAGCCCATGGGCTTCTTTCCCATAATAGAAATTGACAGTCGGACCATCAATTCCTCCGACACCTTCCAGCCAAGTGGTATTATAACCGGATGATCCGTCGACATAATACATAACATTTCTATAAACGCCTTTAAAGCCCTTTAATCCTCCTGTCTGCTTCGGACCTATCATTAAAGATGGATAACCACCATAATTCAAGAACGGCAGGATGTCATAGTCACCGAGGGAGAAGTCGTACACCATCCTAAACTGTTTGCTTGTCCAATTATAAATGTACACTTTCTTATCCTCTTCATACCATGTTCCAACCTTTCTTAAGAGAGGATATTGCATGATAATAGCATAATCCGGATAGTCAGGGCTGACATACCGCTGACACATCATCTGCTTGCAAATCTTTCCGTCGATGATGATGTCACCATCGAAATAGTAGTACTCAACCAACTTTACAGGATTACCCGGGTGGCCACATTTCCACACCTTACCTTCTTCGACAAACGGACGGTAAGCTACACCTTTTTCTGGCCAGACGTTATAAAGCACCTCACCGTTACGCTCGAAATAAACAAGCATGGAACGATAGTGACGCTCAGGGTATGATTCCCAATGATAACTTTCGTATTGTTGTAATGCGGAATATGGGTTTGATGGTCCAAACAGGCATTCTCCGTCATTCCATTCCGTTATGCCTATCCCTTGAATAATACGGTCACCATTCAAATCTACGTACCTAAGTGTTCTCACACCCCCAAAGACTCTTTCCTTTATCTCATCCACTATGCCATAGTTGTATTGATGGGGTGGGAAGCTTGTCGTATTTTGCATGAGAATATCCTCATAATAAAGTCCTGTTCCTACACTCCAATCAAACTGGTATGCCTCTCCTGGCCATAATACATAAGATTTTCCATCATTGTCATGAACTAACACTGATACAAAGACGCTATCATGCGCTTCCTGTATCAAAAGCGTGAGAGAGTCTTTCCATTCTGGGCCATTAGTATATACCTTTTTGTAAGTTTTGTCCCTATCAGGATATTCTCCTTGAACATAGTACTCTATCGTCTCAAAGTTTGGCACCCATTCGTCGCCAACCTTCGAATACCAACTGTCGTATTTCAGCGTGTCCAGCCTTATCTCCGTCCATCTGGTTCCTTCGGGGAAATACTCAGGGAGGCTAGGATTGTTGTATTTCAACACCAATGGCGTCCATTCCTTCAGTTCTATTAGCCCTTTATACCACAAGCAGTCCAAATAGAAACAATTTGGCTCCCAGTCACGTATTGTGAATGCCACGTTGAACGGACATAAACAACTCATAGCCGAATTTCCATCTAAGACAGGAGTCACATTGATAGACAAAGAACAAGGTGAGCCATCACTGTCTTCACTCATGCTGGACTCCACCGCGAAATCGGATGTAGCGCAGTTACTGATAATATTCTGCACTTCCACACATAAGATGTTGCCATCTTTTATCAGAATGATTGTCGGAGTCTGCTTTTCCAAGTCCTCGTAAGCTCGTGTCTCACTTAGACAGCCGCTGTTCTGCACATCCGATACTGTCTGGGCAATTACCAACATTGGCGAGACCATTAAAATAAAAAAGAATAATAGTTTCTTCATTGTTGTTATTGTATTTGTTATTGTTTTCGGCTGCAAAGTTACGACATTATTTCCATAGTTGTATCGATTGCCTATGGAAAGTTTTTGAATGAGAAAAATTCGGAAATTGCTAAAAATCAGCGGATTACGAAAAACCACCTACTATAGCCTATGGAAACTTTTTGGCGACAGCATGGAAAATGTATCAAATACATAGCAAAAACCGTCCGAACCGTTGTACCACCATGTATTAATTGCCCCGAACTTCCGGGGCTTTTTTCATTAACCACTTTCAACAAAATTCTGAATTGCTTTTCCGTTAATTCTACCTTATCATGACGAAAAACCTTAAGCAGTATTGAATCACATCTTAACCACAA
>JAGCWQ010000071.1 GCA_017961765.1 Paludibacteraceae bacterium
CCGATGCCGAATTGCGCACGAGACTGGGCAATGCGGCCCGTCAGCGCGTGGTCGAGAACTTCACCATGGACAAGGTGAAGCTGCTGGTCGAGAAGGAATACTCGGATTTGTTGCGTTGAAATACGGAAACGGTATCGGTGGCATCCGTAGAGATGGAGTATGCTCCGTTTTTTACAGATGCCACGGATGCCAAATACATTATAAAACATGAAAAAGATATTGAAAATCATAGGGGTTATTCTCCTCGTTTGTGTAACTGCTTTGGAACATTTCCTCCTTTTTAATTTTCTTTCATCAGATGCTGATCCTTTTATCCCCAAAGAGGCAACTTTAATTCAGGATAAAGATTCCCTTTTCTCTTTGAATCGATTCCGAAAAGTCGTTGAGGTATCGAATTTTCCCCGATTTGACGCTGAAATCTATGCTTGGAGGGATTCGTCGGGACAAGAGGATATAAGAATGGAGGTAACCTTTAATTCGGTCTTGTCGGAACAGGAATACTCCGACTTGCGCCTAGTATGTGATAGCAGTTGCTATTGGGATTCAAACAAAGATGGCTCTATGACCTTTTCCCGTGGGTGGTCAAAAAGGGATTATATGGAGGTGCCAGAAGGAATGCCGGAAGAGAGATATATGGAAGTCCATTTGAATAGATATGGCATGCAGGTTACTTTAAAGAACAATCCTTGCTTGGAAATGGTTGATAAAGATAGCTTAAACCGTTGTTTGGGAGTGGAAATGCCTGATTTTACCATTGTCAATTATATCTCCCCTTATCGTACAACGCTTCGATTGAATGGTTCTGTAGGGAATCTTTGTGTGCCATCAGAGCGATATGAATTTTTTAGCTGTGAGAATGAGGGTGGTTACCCCTATTACACTATTGTATTGCCTTCTGTTTCCCTCTCAATTAATGAACAGACCCATTTTGTGGAGTTGGACAGATAGTGATGGCGACTTCTGTCGGATCTTGTCGCTTATAATAGTCCCATCTCTTTCAAATAGAGTTCTCGGTTGAATAGATAATCGTAGATGTCTTTGTAGATACTGCATTCTTCAAATGTGGTCTCTTTTAGGACGTTATCCTCTATTTCATAGATGGTTGCATGAGGGTAGGAGAGAACAACGGGAGAATGAGTGGCAATGATTAGTTGGGCTCCTGCTGTCACGGCCTCCTTCATCCAGCAAAGGAAGGCAAGTTGATTGGAAAAGGAGAGAGCGGCTTCCGGCTCGTCGAAGAGGTATAGGCCTTTGTTGTTTAGTCGATGCCTTATCAACGCCATAAATCCCTCTCCATGCGAATATTGATGGATGCTTTTCCCTCCGTAGGAGTTGTACATGTCGTAGTCAGATTCGGCTATGCGGTCGATTTCAGAGGCTACGTTATAGTAGCTTTCCGCCCGAAAAAAGAAAGCATCCTTGTAGGACAAGTCGGCTCTTGATGCAATCAGGGCGTCGCTTAGTTGGGAATGGGTCTCCACTGTATGGAAGTTGAAATTTTTCGATCCTCCTTCCGGATTGAGGTTGAGGAGCACGGCGATGGCTTCCAACAGGGTTGACTTCCCCGAACCATTCGGTCCAACGATGAAGGTAACCGATTTGCGGAATTGAAGCGATTGAAACTCCTTTATCACAGGAATTGACAAGGGATATTCCTCCGGAGATAGTGTGTCGCAATCTTTTCTTCGAATCTGACTTAAATATATGTTCTCTTTCTGCTTCATTCCTTCTACTATTTTCGTTATTCCTCACTTCTTAGAAGCGTGAAATGTCCGCTGAAATCCTGGTCGGTCTCGTCGGAGGTCATGATGAACCAATAGTCGGTGCTAGGCATATCTGTCCCGTTATAGGTGCCGTCCCAAGGGATGTATTCGTTGATGTATTCCTTTAGCACTACTCCTCTTCGATCGATAATTTGGATCTTGAATTTCTTGTATTCTTCGATGTTTAGGATGCCCCATGTGTCGTTTATTCCATCTCCGTTGGGTGTGAAGAATTTGCTTGGGTATATCTCTTTGTTGACGAAGAAGTTTTTGCTTTCACTCTTGCACCCTTGGGCATCGATGGCGGTGGCTGTGTATTGCCCGAAAGGAAGATTGTAAATCTTGTTTGAGGAACTTTCGATGCTATCGTTGATAAAGAAGGTGTAGTCGGGCGTGCCACCTTCGACGATTAGCGTGGCCGTGTTCCGGTCTAGCTCGATCTCTTTGATTTGAGGTTTCTCCATCTTGAATTGGATGACGATAGTTCCCTCTTTCTGAATGCCTTGGCTTGACAATTCGTAGGTGAGCCTGTCTCCCTCAGGGTTGATGTCTCCGGTGAGGTGATAGACCATTTGTCCATCCTCATCTGTGAAGATTCTTGCCAAGGGAAGGTTGGGCTTGGATGTGATTCGCACTTCATGGTTTGTTTTGGCGACGGAGTGGTTCCTTCCGCCCGTCCCATTGTTGTTTATGGTGCTTTTTACGACTAAAAAGTCGTTTTCAGCTGGGTTGAGGGGAATGTCAATTCCTTCCGAACCTCCGTCGCAAGGGACTTTTACCACGACAGTGTCGTCATTTGTTTTCAAGTCAAATTCGCATCTGATTTCGATGGGAAACTCCTCCGTGTTTCGCTCCCTATCCGTCACGGTCAGGATATATTTCCCAGCCGGGACATCGGGAAAAGTTTCGGACATTCCGCCTTGCGTATTGTATTTGCTGGCGTAGGGAGCCGATTCTATTTGCCTTAGCGAATAGGAAAAAGGAGGATAGTCGCCTTGCACCTTGAAGTCGCAAGTCGTTAAGCCGTCAATTCCAGTAGAAGACTCCCAACGGGGAAGTCTAATCTCGCACAAAACAGGAATTGACAGGACAGATAGTAGCAGGGTAGTTGTAATTCTTCTCATTTATTTAAATCTCAGGAAAATAGGGAGCACTACTGCTCCTTGTTGTTTATTTGGCTTAGGTCAGAATCTTTAGGAGTTTTTCCTAAAGATTAGCAGTTCTTTTTTAGATCTTTGAACGGTATTTTTGACAATCCGTCCGCAATCTTCTCAACGAACATATTGAGTGGTTTTTCTACCATTGGCTTGATGAATGGGTTAAGTTCGGCTTTGACCGTGACCTTAATCCTTGTGTCGTTCTCTGCGACTTGCTTCATCTGGATCCAAAGGTTGAAATCTATTGGCGATTGGTCTGCCGCAAATTTCACGGTTTTAGATGGCTCTCTGTCCACGATTCTCAATCCGAGTTTTCCGACAGGGTCAACGGTGAATTGGCAGCTGTCTGCGTCGTACGTGACATCCTTGATTTTGTCGCTTGGAATCATCTCCTTGAAACGGTCGATGTTGTTCAAGTCTGAGATCAAATCGTATATCTCGTCCTCGTTGCAGTTGGCTTTCTTTATTTCGCTTTCGAATGTTGTCATTGAATTTTTATTTTGAGGGTAATTAAGTCGGGCGGGATTTACTCCACCCCCGACTATCTCTATTCTCTCTTAATGTATGTGCCGATTAGGCGTTCCATTCAGAAGGATTCTTTCTCCATTCCTGAAGTGTCTCCATTTCCAATTTTCCGATTTGGTTGCTTTCGAGCATGTGTTGCAAGACAGCTTCGTAGTTGGAAAGAGTTGTCAATTCGACTTTGGCCTCCTTGAATTTCTCGCTGGCAACAGGGAATCCGTAAGTGAAGATGGCCAACATTCCGATGACTTCGCAACCGTCTTTTCTGAGGGCTTCTACGGCCTTGAGGCTACTTCCTCCAGTTGAGATGAGGTCCTCGATGACAACGACCTTTTGTCCTGGTTTCAAATCACCTTCGATGAGGTTCTCCAAACCATGGTCCTTAGGTGAAGAACGGACGTAAACGAACGGCAATCCGAGCTCTTCTGCCACCATGGCACCTTGGGCGATAGCACCTGTTGCGACTCCGGCGATAACATCTACATCATCGTATTTCTCGCGGACGAGGCGAGCCAACTCGATTTTGATGAGTGTACGGATCTCAGGGTAAGAAAGGGTTTTCCTGTTGTCACAATATATGGGCGATTTCCAGCCAGAAGCCCAAGTGAAAGGGTTGGATGGTTGTACTTTGATAGCCTTGATTTTCAATAACTTTTCTGCGATGAGCTTTTCTAATTCTTTCATACTATTTATCCTTTGTCTTCGGAGATTGCGGAGGCTCTCTCCTTTGTCTGTTATTTAAATTAGTGCGGATTTCTGCCAAACAGAAATCTTTTGCAAAATTAGTCAATGGATTTGAATAATCCTTGCTTTTGGATGACTCCTTTTTGTGTTTGATGACAGAATTTCGTCGGAGTCTCGGTGAGAATTAGTAGGATGCGATAATGTTAGTCCCGTTGTCAATGGCGTTGTATTTTTTCAACGTCTCCTTTGCTGGACCTTCGCAAGGGGCAGCGAAACCGAAGGTGAGGTCGAACTTGGAACCACAGGAGGGACAGGTCGCAAAAGGCATCTTCACATCCACCAATATGGTGCGGGTTGCTTCTACGGGGCAAGCCAGGTCGCAGGCGTGGATTTTGTCTTCCATGTCCCGATAGATGAGTACGCCGCCGAACCCGAATTTGAAATTCGTCGGATAGACCGAGGTTGAGGTCGGGATGTAGGAGACGCTGTTCCCCGCAATTTTCAGTGTAATGTAATCGTTGCCGAATGTCTTGATATAGACTTCGTGGTCTGGGATGGAAGATTTCTCCTCCAACTTTGTGCAGGAACCAATCGTCAAGAGGACGAGAAGCATCAGCTTGAGGCGTGTCAGAAATCTTTTCATGGCTTTTCCGTTTCTTGGTTCTCAACAGGCGCTGTTGCAACCTTCTCCGCTTCGGCAGGTTGGCCTTCTGTTTTAGCTGCCTCGTTGGTTTTCTCTTTGGTCGCTTCTGGTGTCGCATATCGTGCATTCTCTTCTGCCATCACCCCGTTTAGAAGTCGGCTGATTTCCAGCTTGACCGTAGATCTCGGTCCTGCAAAGTTGTTCACCATGACGCTGAAGGCATACCATCGGTTCCCCTCTTGGATGTAGCCGCAGTAGTTCTGTACACGCTCCATGCTTCCGCTCTTGGCATGGACTTTCCCTGCCAATGGCGTGCCTCCCATCAGATACTTCACGGTTCCGCTGACACCGGCAACAGGGAGGGATTCGTAGAAGGCTTTCCTGTACTTGCTCTTCTTGTGCATGTAACTGAGCACCTCTACGAGGAAGGCGGAGTTGATGGCATTCTTCATGGAGAGGCCGGAGCCGTCCATTTGGAATATGCTGGATGAGGAGAGTCCTTTCTTTTTCCAGTAGAGGGCTATCGCTGTCGCGGACGCCGTCTTGGTGGACGGACGTTCTCTTTTTAGTCCGATTTGGCTGAAGATATTCTCTGCGTATAAGTTGATGCTTTTGTAGTTGGTTGGCTTGCAAATCTCTCCTAATGTTTCGGATTTGTAGGTGGACAACGTCTTTCTTGGTTCCGTTGAGTGGAGCATTCTTTGAGTAGTGATGTTGCCCGTGACGGTGATTCCCGCTTTTTGAAGCGTGCTTAGCATGGAATCGGCCACGAATAGGGCGGGCTCAGGGATCTCCATGCGGATGCCGTGCTTGCTGTTGGGAGCCAATCTTCCCTTGACGGTGGGTGTCCAAGAGTAGTCCGACTTCGCCCATTTGGAATAGACGTTGCCTTTCCCAACCTCAATGTCCAATTGAGGACGGAAAAGTTTGCAGTTGGGAGAAACGTTGCTGACCTTCGCCGTTGAATTGTCGCTTTGCATGGTGAAAGTCAGTAAGTTGTCGTAAAAGGCGAGGGCGGAGGGGGTAGGAGAGTAGGCGGAACCGATATCTTCTACGAGCCAAATGCCCGGGCTACCCTCTTCGGCATAGAGGGATGCGTCGCCCACTATGTTTCCTTCGATTTTTTTAATTCCTTTCTTTTTGACTGCGTTGAGGAAGGTGGCGAAGAGGGTACATTTCTTCTGCGATTGGTTGGATGCCAATGTGGGGTCGCCCCCACCGGTTATGTAAAGGTTTCCATGGAGGATGCCGTTTTTGATCTCTCCGTCGTATTCGAGTTTGGTCCTGAATCGGAATGTGTCAGACAAGATTTCCAAGGCGGAAGCCGTGCTCACGACTTTGGTCACCGAGGCTGGAATCAAGTTGTATTTGGAGCGGTATTCAGCTAATTCCTCGCCCGTTCCGATGTTTTTTATCAGTACGCTGAGGTTGGCGTTGTAGAAAGCGGGGGAGTTGACGAATTTGTAGAGGGGAGTCCCTTGGCAAAGGGTGTCGGTTGCCCATACCGAATCGGGAACGATTTCAATCTCCTCCGTGAAATCATCATCTTCGTCTGCAAAAAGATGCAAAGGAGCCGTGAGGGCAATAAGAAGGGCTAAGATTTTGTGTTTCATACTTTTGCTTTGGTTGTTTTGACCTTGTCCAGCCGATTTGTGGCTTCTGTGCAAAATCATTGCAAAGATACGGAGCGCAAGGCTAGTATGCAAATTTTAGGAGGGTCTCCTATCCTTTTGTTTGCGCAGAAAAAGTGTTATATTTGATTTTTGTGGCTACTTTAATGCTCTAATTTAACGAATTTTGTAAAAAATGTATATTTTTGTGGTTTGGTAGGTGGTTCTTCCAATCTTTTCGTATGAAGTCGGAGGGCATTCTTTCGGGAACGGGGTTTTAGATATAGAACAGATGGAGGAATTTGTGGATGTGTCCTTTGCATCAGCCCATTGCTGGCAAAAGACTTTGGAATACTGAAAAACAAATAACAATTAATATCAAAGTTAGGTAATGAAAAAGATAGTTCTTTCCGCTCTTTTGGCGTTTAATGTTGCGGCATTGCTTTCTGCGCAGGGCGAAGACCCGGTTATACTTCAATCGGACAATGTGGTTTCCAGTGCCCCAGAATCAAATGTGGACGATGCGACGGTTCTTTCTGATGCCGACAAAAGTCTTCCTGATTCACTCCGTCAACAAAGGGAGTTCCAATTGATGAGAAGTTTAAATCCGAAAGATTCATTACTTGAAGATAAGAAAGTTCCAGAGAAGAGATTCATCACGATCGGTTTTACGGTGGGACCAACTTTCTCCACCTACGGTTTGGCTGGCATGGATGGAAGTACGGCAGGATGGGGACCAGGTGTGCAACTCGGTATCAACTGCGACCTTCCTTTTGGACAAAAGCCTGTGGGTCAATATTTTTCCATTCAGCCTGAGTTGCTTTTCGCCTACCGCCATGTTCCTATGGAGTTGGTCGGCTTCTTCCCTGACGGAGGACATGATATGGAGGGTGAGCCTACTGGTACCTATGAGAAGTACGATGCCACGGACGACGTAATCTATATGAATGTGCCGATTAATGTGAAGGCGAGTGCGCGTTATAAGAAAGGACGTGCTTTCGTCTCATTGGCTCCAATGATCAGCTTGGGCTTGTATGGTAATCGTACGGTGGATGGTCTCAGCACCCTTTTGTTCCAATCCGATGCGGATGCGCACCGGGAGGAGCCGATGTACAACAATGTCGATTTTTCACTCTATTCCCGACTCGGTTATGACTGCGATAAGGGTCTGGCTGTGTCGTTGGGCTTCCAAATGGGCTTTATCGATATGCAGAAAGCCTCTGGTGAAGGTGTGATTAAGAACCGTTCTCTTTCTCTCAACGTAGGTTATAATTTCTGATAAGTCCGTTGGGATTTACAAGAGTAGTAGAACTGCAAAAATAGTGGAACCACCCTTATCTGTTGGGAGAGGGTGGTTTCGTATCCTTTTTAGGAAAGGTTTTTTGCTTGTAGATGTGTGTCGGGAAAGCCATCTTTTCCTAAAAAATGCAAAATTGGCTTTTCTTTTTTTCGTATTCGGGAAATAGGACATACATTTGTCCGTTGCTATATCAAGGCGGATGTTTGGATTCGCCGTTAGAATAAAATAATAGGGTTTGAAAAGCTTTTCGGTGCTTTTTGTTTCATTTCGGCAACTTGCTGTTTGTTAGGAAAGACATACGTTTAACGTTGAATGACAAACAATTGAAAAGGCGTTTCGGAATACGTCTCTACCGAAATAAACTCAAAAAAAATCTCGAAATCATAGTAAAACTCGCTTAATAGGATTCAATGTCCGTCTGAAATTGTATGGATATGAAGAGGGTCTTTCGGATATTTTTAGCGTTTCTTTTCGTGGTGCTTTGCATCCCGACCTCTCTTTCGTGCCAAAATTTCTCATCTTTCTTTTTGGATTTTGTCCGCCATCCGGAGCAACAGAGCAAAAACGTAGCTTTCCCTTTGCCTACGGAGACGGGTGTTGTGAAGTCGTCCAAGGCCTATCAGCCGTTACGATTGGCTACGCCGGTCAATATCCCTATTTTATGTACGGATTCTTTGGATAAGGTTTCGTTACAAAAGGTGGTAAACGTCTCGGTGGTGGATATGATGAAGCGGAAATCAATGCGCTATTCTTTCGAGCAGCGAAAGGGTAGTTGGCAACTCTCCTCTTCGGGTAAAGACTTGGATTATGGGAGCGAACGCGACTTCGTCGAGTTTCTGATGTCCTATTCGCAAGATGCCGCTTTCCAAAAAAAACGTACCATTTTCCCATTCCCTTATCGTACTTACCAAGGCTATCGTAGCAGTGAGTTGGACTCGAAGTTGCTGATGCCTAGTGAATGGGAGACTTTTGATTTTGTTGCCATGTTCCCCTCCTTGTGCCTTTTCTCTGCCGATAATTCATCCAGTGTAAATAACCGCCGTTTGTTCGTTATGAAGAACGGAACCCCTTATTTGTACTTTAACTTTATCTGTATAAATAAGAAATGGTATCTGATTGAGATTGAGGAATATAAATAGATTTATCCCTATGATGAGAATTGTATTATTTTGTTCTTTGTTCCTTTTCTCCCTTATTCCTACTTATGCGCAGGTGCGGCAGTATATTATGTGGTCGGAGGAAAAATTGGATTCCACCAAATTGGCACAAGTGGTCCGTGATACGGTTGATGGGGAAATTGTCTATTCTGTTCCTTCTGATCTTTTGAGTGGCAAGTATAAATACATCTATTTCCCATGTTTTTTTGACAAGAACGCCCAATATTTCCATTGGGATAGTTGGCTTATAGATGGCAGGTACTATTTGCTATTTACGCCTATGCAGATGGTGTTGTTCTCTCACCATGAAAACCCTAATCCTAATTGGGTTTATTGGGTTGCTCCCATATCCAAGGAACAATATGAGTTGCTCAGAAAGGCAGGCCCTATCCCTTTTGATGACTATTTGCTGGAGAAAAATAAACCTTATCTATACAAGAATTTTACTAAACTGCTGAAGAGAATTAACCGAAAAATGGGAGACCATCCCTTTTATATCCCGACAAAGAAGGAGTTTGAAGAGGCTGGTGTGGTAAGGCTTAATCCGGATTTTTGATGTGGGAAAGAGAAAAATAGAACGGACTGATTCCTCATTGGCGAGGAAAACTATATTTTTTATGTTTATCAGGAGATGCATTCTTGAGTCGCCTTGTTTTTACTTGATTGCGGAGAAGGATATTTATGTTGTGCTTATTGTGCCTTTTTTCTTGAAAATCGTATATTTGTACCAATGAGGAACCCACATCCATGAGGATGATTCAGACGAGTTGGGTTCTAAAATATGGCACATGAATCAGAATCCGGAACAGATCGCACGAGATAAGATTGACTCTCTGCTCGAACAAGCAGGGTGGAAAATCCAATCGAAAAATAAAATAGATTTTTCGGTGGGTGTTGGCGTGGCCATACGTGAGTATCAGACTGATGAGGGACCTGCTGATTATGTGTTGTTTGTCAACAGGAAACCTGTCGGTGTCATTGAGGCTAAAAGAGAGGAAGAGGGGGTAAACCTTACTGTTGTAGAGGAACAATCTGTGCGTTATGCCAATGCCAAGCTGAAGTACCTGAATAACGAGCCGCTGAAATATATATACGAAACAACAGGAACGTTAACTCGTTTCACTGATTATAGTGATCCCAAACCACGCAGTCGTACTGTCTTTGCTTTTCATAAACCAGAGACTTTTGCTGAATGGATTCGAATTGGACGAAGTTTGAGAAATCGTCTGCAGGGTTTCCCCGACTTGGATAGTTCTGGTTTGCGCCCTGCACAGATAAGGGCTGTTGTAAACTTGGAAGGGTCGTTCAAAAACAATCGTCCGCGGGCACTGATTCAGATGGCTACAGGTGCTGGAAAGACTTTTACGGCTATCACATTCATATACAGATTGCTAAAGTTCGCGAAGGCTAAACGAATATTATTTGTTGTAGATACGCGCAATTTGGGCGAACAGGCCGAGCAGGAGTTTATGAACTTCCGCCCGAACGACGAC
>JAGCWQ010000072.1 GCA_017961765.1 Paludibacteraceae bacterium
CGGGGAGGTGTTTAAAAAGACAACTTTGACATATTACATTGACATAAAAAAAAAGCAAGCCTTTTGCACCAAGAGGGAAGAGAGGAGTTCTATTATTAGTGAAAATAATATTACCCATATCTCTTGGTGGACCGCCGAGTCATATAAGCAATCACAAAAAGTCAATGAAGATTACTACAATTGCTTTGCCATGAATTTCCTTGACATGTCCAATGATGAAAAAATAAAGGTGTTAGAGGAGATTGCTAAACTTCACCCATATAAATATAAAAAGAAGGATGACAAGTGATTCTCTTTGTTTTTATCACCTATGCCAAGAACCATGGAGGGGAGAAGAAGGTGACTGATGCATCGGGCTATACCTGCGGTCGAATGCCACAGAACAACCCGAAGAATTTGCATAAATTCCATTCTTTTGAGTAGATTTGTACGGATTATTGAATGTTATGTAAACTGATTATTTACTCCCATTCTCTATCTACTAATTAGGTTAGAAAAAAGCGATGCCCAGCAAATACAAACTACTCATGCTGACAACCTTGATCATATCGGGTTGTTCTATATGCTACGAACTAATAATCAGCGCACTAAGTTCCTTTCTAAAGGGCGACACCGTGTTGCAATACTCCGTCACCATCGGAATATACATGTCGGCGATGGGACTGGGCTCCTATTTGAGTAAATTCATCAAAAAACACCTCTTCAACTACTTCATCGGTGTGGAGATTGGTGTGGGCGTGATCGGCGGACTCAGCACCCTCATCCTCTTTCTGTCAAACATCTATCTGGTGTGCGACCAGATCATCCTCTACCTCGTCATCCTCACCATAGGCATATTCGTGGGCATGGAGATTCCCTTGCTGACCCGCATCATCGAAAACGACGAGAAGAACCTCCGCGTCACCCTATCCTCCATCTTCAGCTTCGACTACATCGGCGGTCTGATCGGCTCCATCGCCTTTCCCCTCCTGCTACTTCCACACCTGGGCTATTTCTGCACGGCATTCTTGACAGGAACTCTCAACATCCTTGTTGCCCTCCTTATCATTCTGAAATACAAGGAGAAAATCAGACATTACAAAGAGACGCTACTCGTCACCCTCGGATTCCTAGGCATTCTGATGACAGGAACTCTATTCTCCGAAAACATCTCCAACTTTGTGGAAGACGGACTTTTCCGTGACAAAGTGATTTATAGGAAACAAACCAAATACCAACATATCGTACTCACCCGCCACCGAGACGACCTACGGCTATTCATCAACGGGAACGTACAATTCTCATCCTTAGACGAATACCGCTACCACGAGGCCCTCGTACACTTGGCTTTGTCGAAAGCGGAGAAAAAAGAGAAGGTTTTGATTCTCGGCGGAGGAGACGGTTTGGCAGCAAGGGAAATCCTGAAATATGAGGCCGTGAAGAAAATCACTTTGGTGGACTTGGACAAGGAAATCATCAAGATCTGCTGCGAAAACAAGCTGATTGCCTCCTTGAACCAACACTCCTTGACCAACCCCAAGATGGAAATCGTTGTCGAGGACGCATTCAAATTTCTAACAGACAACCAATTAAAATACGACATCATCATCGTCGATCTTCCCGACCCCAACAACGAGAGTTTAAACAAACTCTACTCCAACGTTTTCTACCGACTATGCAAGAACTCGATGGAGGAAAACGGAATCTTGGTCGTCCAATCCACCAGCCCCTACTATGCGACGAAGGCCTTCTGGTGCATCCACCACACCATCGCCAGCGAAGGGCTACACGTCCTCCCCTACCACTTGGAAGTGTCCAGTTTCGGGGATTGGGGATTCAACATGGCCTCCCGACAGGAACTGGACACCCAGTTCCAATTCGACGTGCCGACCAAGTATCTGGCTGCGGAGACTTGTCAAACTCTCTTCACATTCGCCAAAGACGAAGAAGCAAACTCAGAGATAAAAATCAATACCCTAACCAACCCCGTCCTCATGAAATACTATGGCGACGCGGATAAAATCTGGAGATAACACCATGGAAAAGGAAACAAACATATCAGACAGTAGATTCCACGTAGGAGATATCATAAGATTCAACGGAACAAAACATCTCATCACTGGAAGAATCAAGTACAAGGACAAAGAGGGCTATCTGTGGGACGAATACACCATCTCACAACTAGGCACACGCTCCTCCGCATGGCTCTCCATCGACGAAGACGAATGCGTCTATTGGCAATCCTGCGAAGAGATAGAAACCGATGACGAATGGGAGTTGTTGGAAAAAGGAACAGAGTCTGTCAAACAAGCATTCCAAAAAGTGGATGTTACACCAGGAGAAAGCGCCCGCTTCTGGGAATACGTCAATACCCGGACTGGAGAATACTACTCCATCGAGAAGTGGAGCGACGAGACAGAATATTGCAAAGGAGAGAAAATCGACCCGAACTCCATCTCACTCGTTCAAAAGGGATCGGGAGAAACGGAGATAAAAGACACTGGCCTTTACTATTACATAGGGATACTCATCTTAGGTGCAGGCTATTGGCTCTGTAAGGTTATGTTCTTCTCCCCTGCCCCCATACCGCTAATAGAAACCAGTTTGGAGAAATCCAGCGATTTCGAAATTGCCACCTATATCACCGGCATCGGAGACAAAAAATTCGCCAATGTATACCGGTGCTCCAATCCTGCGATGGACGCCGACTCCATAGCTCGATTCATCATCACCCAACGGGAAGGCGAGGTAGAAAAGGTAGAGAAACTTTACGATAAAGATGGCGTTGACATAGAAGAGAGAATAAAATTTTACAAAAAGATAGAAAAAAAGATAGATAATAATGAAACTGGAGAAGTAGAGTACCTCAACTATCCCGAGAAGGACAATATCGTTATCCTAACAGACAAGGAGTTCTGTTTTATCTATCCAAATTCGGAGCAAACAGAAAATGTCAACGAAAGATCAGACAGCACTCAGAGAAAAGAGCTATATGTTCTTTCCGCAACGAGAGAGTGGATGCTGAAAAACTACAGAGAACCCCTATACCAAGCAGATAGTGTGTCTCAGCAATTCTATATAGAAACTTACGAGGGCTTAAGTTTCGAAGCAGATTCCACCAACAACCCTGAAAACGGAAAACAACATTACCGCCGCTACTTCCATTACAGCAGCCCTAGCTTCAGTAAGAATTATGACTCCTTTATAAACGACATTCGGGAGAGTTCCCGCCAGCGCCGACGTACATCTGGAGGACATAGAGGCGGAGGGAAATAAAGGCAGACAAAGATTCAATCGAAAGTGCTATAGGTTGGAAGCCTCCATTTCATCGGAAATGCGGACTTCCAACCTTTTTCATTCCAGCCGACCACAAGTGCAGAATCGACACCTATTAGGGGATAGCCTTAGTCTGCTTTGTGACTGATATCACATGGACAGACCTCCACTCCAGTTATTGGCAGAAAGCCAACCCTAATACCGTCGATACGAGGGCTTCCAGGCTTTTCTCTTTTCTTCTCTCTCCTCCACACACAGACAGCACCTATCGGTGCAATCGGTTACTAACAGAACAGGCTTCCTGCCTATGGAGCAGACGAACACTCCAATGACGTACAATTCGATTCTAAGAGTCTTAAATGTCTAACAATGTTCCACTGCGTCCCATAAAAAAATGAAGGAGCGACCGTAGCCACTCCCCCATCTATCATGATTTTCAAGCGTTTGTTTCTTACCAGAAGCCGCCTCCCCAGCCGCCGCCTCCGCCGCCTCCGCCGAAGGCACTACCATTACCGGTCTGGGTACTAATCTCATAACTAGTGAATCCGTTGAGATTAAAGTTTTGCGTAGGCGTGTACAATCCGAAACGTCCGTCAAAATAATCCATTGGACCATTGAAACTGTTTCCGACATAGAACTTATAATTCTTGACATCCGAATTATAGGCACAGACAGCACCACTCTTCTTGTTGCTCGTCAACGGATCCAACGGCATCTTTATTGCCGCCAAAACCTGTCCCGACTGATTAGCCACCAAAATATATTGCTCCGCATACAACGAGATGTCGCTGCTATAGATATGGCCCTGCGACTCCACAGGGATGGATTCGTTGAACATTCCGTTACCACCCACAGCAAAGACAAAACCACCTTGATGCTTCCAACCCGTATCCGTATCAAGAGGCGAGTTGAGCGAATGGCTCTGAGCCACGACCGTAATACCACCCGAGATAATCATGTCGCCGTTGGAATCCAAACCGTCGCCCTTGCATTGAGCATAGTGGACACCACCCTCCACGTAAATATGGACTTTATTGGAACTCTCATTACCATCCGTGGCATTCCATGCGTCATCGTCCGCAATCACATAGGTATTACTATTGCCACCCAATCGAATAATCGCACCCGACAAAGCTTCGTAGGAGGTCAAGACCTTTAGATTACCACCCATGATTTCCAGATTCTGCTTTCCGAAAACACCCTGATCGTAAGGCGCACTCACCTCGATAGTTCCGCCGTTGATGGTTATCTCCGGAGCCAAGATGCCCGTATCGTAAGCATAGATGTCGATAGTTCCGCTATAGATAAAGACAGACTTGTCCGCCTTGATTCCCTTCGGAGAACCGTGTGCCTTGGTACGCTCCATCTCTATCGAGTTACCAGGGATGATATAGGTCTCGCTGCTACGGCTACCTGCGCTGATGGAGAGGATATAGTCGTCATCGCTTCCGTTCGCACTACCCAACGTAATCGTTCCGTCGCAAATCAAGCCCTTGCCCAACTTGGCCGATAGTTTGTTGTCACCACCTGTGATCGAGATATTTCCTTCGACTTTGATAGCCTTAGCCGTGGCATATTCATAATCAGGCTTTGAGCTTCCGCCCATATTCCAACCACCGTTCCAGCCACCGTTCCAGCCGCCTCCGCCGCCACCTTGGGATTGTCCCGTGTTCGACTCTTTCGTGATGTAATAACCACCCTCCACCTCGATGGACAATTCGCCACCCGTGATAGACAAATCGCCCTTCGTCTTAATTCCTTTTGCCAACATCGCATTGGAACCGATTTTAATCGTATTCTTACCTCCTGCGATAGTCACGTTGCCGTCGCACTTGATACCCATGCAGGAGACGGTGTCACGATTGGCAGTCTCATCGTACTGCTTTCCGTTGAGATCAACGATATATTCGCCTCCGCTGATGATTACATTCGCCTCACCGTTAATACCCTTGGCAGCGACGCCTTCGCCATCAACACGAACAATAGCATCACCTGAAATCTCCACGTCGCCATCACACGTGATACCCGCATTATACTTATAATCGTTCTTATCACCGAGGTAAGGCTCCTTAGCATCCAACGAGATGATGGTTTCGCCTCCAGAGAAAGAGGTCTTCACACCACCCTTGATAGCCTTCGAACCTTTACCTTTGATATCCGCATGAACCTTTCCACCTTTAATCTCTATCAAACTATCGCATTTCAAGCCTTTCGCATCATCCGAAGAAACAGCGACCGCCACTGTACCGTCTTTCACCAAAATCAGTTCGCTACAATCCACGGCATCGCTTCCCGTTTCCGAAATCAACAATTCACCACCATACATCTCCAAACCATCGGCATTGATACCGTCACGACCGGCTTTACTGATATTAAGTACACCACTATACATCTCCACCCGTTTAGAGGAGTTGATCGCGTGTTGCTTCTTACTTTGGATAGTCAACTTTCCTTCCGTAGCCGTGCTATCGAGGTTGACTTTCAACTTGGATTTGGTATAAAACGTTGCCTTCAAATTGTTTGACTCCCCATCAGAAAGAGAAGACTCGCCCCTCAGATGAAGGTTGGCCACATAGGATTCGTCATCCGCACCTTTATTAAGGACAATCGGAGCATTCGTTGCCGACAATGAAAGGTTATCGAAAACCAACGTATATCCCTTATCCGGCGTAAACTCGAAAGAGCCGTCAGAGGAAGAGCCAGAGAGATAGTAAACCACCCCCTTCTTCCCGACATGGGAAAGGATAGATACATGCGAACCGTCCACGCTCGTTTCAACGGCTTCCTCACCATAAGGATTATCAATGACCACGGAATTATCTTGATACGTGACAAAGACCGTATCCTTCACATCCATTGCGAATGTCGCACTATCAATCTCAGATATTTTGTACTCTTTACTCTTTTTGCCCTCAATGATCAACTTTCCGTTCTTGAAACGAATCGTATCCGAGTCAGAGATATTGACGACTTCCTTCCCCAAGAGTCCTAGATGGAAAATCATCGATTTCTGAGCCCAAAGGAAAAGGCATAAGAATATTGCCGTAACAAGGAAAAATATTCTTTTCATATCTTACTGAATTTTATAAACATACCACCAATATTGAAGAAATAGACTCCAGCAGGAAGTGAATAGACTTCAATCTTCTCTCCACTTTGTATTTTTCCTGACTTCACCACCTCACCGTTAATGGAGTAGATGGAAAACGGACAGGACTCAGCAGAAGCAAATCGAACAGAAAGGTAATCCGTTGCTGGATTAGGATAGACATCAAAAGACAAAGCGTTCTTGATTTCGTCTTGGTTGGACGTTTCGCCATCGAAAAAAAGAAGTTTGTTGATGTCTGCCAACCTGATTTTAGCAGCACTATGGCCATCTGTATTGGATGCTGGATCTATAACAAGGAAATCATTTGAGAAGTAGAGCTTTCCCGACTCATAGATTTCGTAAGTCTTTGCACCCTCATTTGTCTCCACGACAACTTTTGCCGAATAATTCTCGCCCCATACGTTACAAACGCCAAGGAACAAGCATAATGCCGTGAGAAAACTGAATTTAAAGTTTGTCATATCTTATTATGTAAAAGGGTTCTTACACTGCAATAATACAATTATTTTTCTCCTTATGGATTCTAAATTAAACAAAACGACGATTTTTTTCAACATTAGTCCCTTTCCTGCACAAGGAGACCTTAAGATTTTCCCCAAAGGATATGATTATATAGAAATGTAAACCTCATTCAATCAAAAAACTCCGAGTCCACAAAAGGGCCCGGAGTTCCTATTTATTTTCACTACTATATTTTACTTCTTCTTAGGACGCTCGATGCTGATTTCCTCGATTAAGATACCATTCTCGAAGATACCTGTTTGCTTCGTACCTGTAGAGAAGATATAGACACCTTGTCCGTGGCGCTTGCCACCCTTGAACTCACCTTCGTAACGGTCGCCCGTAGCGAAAGTATAAACACCCTTACCTTCTGGCTTACCTGCCACGAAGTCGCCCGTGTAAATATCGCCTGTAGGATAAGAGTAAGTACCCTTACCGTCACGCTTACCGTCTTTGAATTCGCCGACATACTTAGCACCTGACTTATAGATATAAGTACCCTTGCCATGGAACTTACCTTCTACGAATGTACCATCGTACACCTCGCCATCGTCAAATGTGTAAACGCCCTTACCATTTCTACATTTTCCCTTACATTGAGCAGATGCGCTAACACCAGCAAAAACTAATGCCGCAGCAAAAATCAAAAGTTTTATCTTCATAATGTATTACTATTTATTTCATTACAAAAGGAGACTACAAAGTCAACCTAAAACGCACAAATATAATAAAACAATTGCTAATTATTGCTATTTCGTTCAAAAAAAGAAAAAAGTTTAAGATAAGTCCGAAATGAAACGTAATTGAAACCCCGAACTCACCTAAAGGAGAAGGACTTAACCATTCGACTTGCAACGTCCAGACTTCTTTGATTTAGAAGGCGAAGCCGGATTCTTTTTCGATTCACCGATAAACTCCGTGACCCGTTTTGCCAAGTCTTCCCCTGAAAGACCCTCCAAGCGACCCCGATTGGACGAAAGCATCTCGAAGACCTTATGAGTTTGAAAATCATGCAATGCGGCAGCACCGAAAAGATGATGATACAACTTATAAGCCTCCAACGCCATAATCCAATAGTCTAACACTCTTTTATCCATAACGACTCAGATTAAAAGATTAATAAGGTGAATTCAATGAATCCACGAATCCTCAAGAAACAAATAATAACGGATTTGGAAAATACCGATCTACCTACTCAAACATCCACCGCACCTCGAAATATCGAGGGAACCTTCACTATTTTGACCAATCCAACGGTTGAAGAATTCCGTTTTTCTGTTCATAATAGAACAAATCAACCAACCGCTCAGGAGAAAAGCCCCAGAACTTCGACTCCTCGTATTGCAATGCCCAATAGACACGAGACCTATAGAACTCATGGATAGCCTTATCGAAGGACATTCCATCCCGTTCCGTCAAAATCAACAATATATCCGCAATCTTTTGGGCATAGACCACAAGATACTCCGATGGAGCAAATTGACCGTTTGAAAGTTTCATAAAAGAGACTTTTATGATTTGCGAAAACTCGACGCTTTCACAAATACCGAACAACACTAAGAAAACAGTACATACCGCCCCTCCTCTCAAATGGAAGACAGGATGCATTCTCGACCCACTGCCACAGTGAATCTTTTTTCACCCACACAACATTACACTGCATGAGATCAAGAGATGCCGAATCCTCGAGACTATTGTTGTCATTCAACGCCC
>JAGCWQ010000073.1 GCA_017961765.1 Paludibacteraceae bacterium
AAAAAAGCGATACTGGAACACATTATCCAGTATCGCCAATATCCTGTCATATCGTCACAGATTCAGTACCTCATGTATTGGTCAAGCCTCTCTGTGCCGTTGTCCGTCTGCACGTAGGCGACGCCGTCCTCGTCGAACTGTATTTCCATCCAGTCTGTAGGTTTGCTTGGTTCACCTCCATAGTTGTCACGGAATCTAGCGCTGTCCCCAGACGGGTGGATTTCCACTTCAGTCCCTCCCCAGTTGCTCTTTGTCATGTAGCCTGTCGGGTTGAATTCATCGGATTCCATCAACGCCTTCTTGATGCTTTCGGTCACGACTCTGTTCAGTTTCGACTCGAATCTCCTCCTTCTCATGTCGGAAGCCGCCAAGTCGTTCATGTGGCTGTTCAAGTAATCGACATATCCATTGGCGTAATCCGTAAATCTGTCATTGGTCACGTTTCCGAGTTCGTCGTGGTCATCCCCGTATTTTTCCCTCTGTTTCCTGGCGTATGTGTGTATGTTGCTGTAGTCGTTCAGGTTGGACTCGTAGTCTGCTTGGTTTGTCGCCGGGTTATTGATTACCTTCCTCGCATGCAATGCCCCTAACTTCTGTTGCCCCTCTGGTGTATCGCCTACCTCGTTCAACGCCTCCATAACGGCAGAAGTAATCACCTTATTGAACTCTCCCTCTCTTATCGCTATCTTGCGTTTTCCCCTATTGTGCATTTTCCCTTCGTTTTTTTTATCTTTATTCAAGTAAAGTCTGGCAAAGCCCCTCATTATGGCTCTCGCCAAGTCGTCCTCGTTGTTTATATCCTTGAAAGACTCCCTTACACTGTCGCCAAAGTACTCCACCTCAACAGTGTGCTCCCCCTTCAGGTACACGTTGAACACTTGATGTATGTAGTCTCCGAACACGATATCCATCTCACCTTTTCGCATGAGATCGAATATGTGCATCTTCACGTCGTTGTATATCTCTTTAGCAGTTAGTGTTGCCATTATAAATTGAGTATCTTTCCTATCTTATTGATTTTCTCGGCGATTGTTATACCGTTGCATTTGTCCAATGACTCGATGTAAGGCTTCAAGTCACGCGGGTCAGTCGATATCCATGCGTTGTTTGTTGACGGTTCCAACACATCGTCCCAACCGACGAGGTCGTATGTGTCGTCAACGTAGAATACGCCCATTTTCTCGACTACCCCTCCGACGCCCCTCGACGATACGCCAACATTGATTCCGTCAAGAATCATGTTCGCTACGAGGTCCCCGCTAGTCGAACACATGCCGTAACGTTTGAACCCCTCCGACAGATGGAGCTTCATCTCGCCGACAAGCGTATGCCCTTCCCACCTCAAGTCAAGTATCCTGTGCGCAACGTCATGCCCTGACAAGGACGAGTAGCTTGGGTGGTCAAGCGCCCCAACCGAGCTGTGCCTTGCGACTTGGTTCTCAAGGTACTTTTGCACCTCCCTTTTAAGTACATTTTCCGGGTATACCCTGCCGTTGGCGTTCTTTATGCCGTATTTCTGGAAGACGGCTGACACTATAAAATTGTCCGGTATGACAAACTTCTTACCGGTACCTATGTCTTCCTTTATCTGCGACACGGTATCACCGTCACCTATGATGTGACCAGCGTCCCTCTCTATCAGTAGACCGTATCCTACCTTACCTGCCTTTATCTCGACCAACTGCTCTGTATGTGTTGGGTAATACATTACAAATTAGGCTACCTTATTGTTCTATCTATGTAACCCCTTTGCATAAATAGCGTTGTCCGGCAAATAGTGTTCAGACGGTCACGAGGCCGTTGTCCTTAATCAACATGTTCAATATATCGTTAAAACGTAGTGCATAAATGGAATATAGTTTCAGACAGTCGTCGAACGAAGTGCTTTCGGATGGCTTAATGTAGATGTCGTACTTGACATTTGTCTTTTTACCGGATTCAATCCCCCTGTCGCTCATCTCTATCGTGCATATATGGCGGTTTTCGAGTCTATCGTCACGGCGTATCATCTCCTTAACGGTTGACGTAAACATATCCCTGATTTTACACGGGGCTTCCTTCACGGGGCTTCCTTCGCCATTACGGTGGACGCATGTCTTTGAACGTATGTAAAACACAGACGGGTTATATCTGTCCAACGTACCGATGATAGTCCTGAACAACGGATTCGCGTCGTCGTTAATCACCGTTTCCTTTCCTGTCCTTTTAGCATTGTCGACGTGCATTTGAGTGTTAGAATATATATTCCGGCAAAAGTACTAAAAAAAAAAGAAATTGACAAGGTTTACATTAGATATTTCCGGTGACATTACTGTGTAGACAGAAAAATGGGCAAATCAACAAGATTCACCCATTTTATGCGAAATGTCATTCACGTTAATCATGTGGAGTATTTGCCATATGACAGTCTGTCACAGACGATTTCGGCGACGTCTGATGCCTCGTACCTGTCAGTCAATCTCTCAACATCCTCCGTCAGTTTCTTGAACGATACGTCAGCCGGCAAGGCATATGCTATCTCGCTGATTACCTTCGCTGTGCTTCCGATTGACTGCCGGTCAGTCTTGGACTCACTTATGCGAGTGGACAGTGTCTCGCAGAGCCTCCTCAAGTCGTCCATTGTCTGTTCCTCCGACAATGCCGTCACCCCCTCTATCGTCTGTCTTATCTCGTATAGTTCGGCGGCGTCCGCAATGAACGTATTTGCGGAGTATTCCTTGTTTATGATGTTCTCTATTATTTTATCAAGACGTTCCCTGTCATTCTCCGCACATTCTGATAGTTGATTCTTAAGTGCGTTAAGCGCACCTTTCTTCGCCGAATTGAAGTACGATTCACAATCAGCCAACGTGGACAGTCTATCCAACATGGAGCGTTCCGTACTTGATAGCTCATGCTTGTACTTCTCGTTGATGGCCTTCACACCGGAATTATAAACATCATCTATTGTTCCGTGTGGTTTGCCATTGTCTGGCACTGTGTTTCTAATGGCTTCCGTGATGACATGTATCGCCTCTGACCTGGCAGTTACGTTTGCCAAGTTACGTGGTGCCGATATCATGGTTGTTATCGCCTCGTTTATCTTGGATTTCTCCTCTGTAGTGTCGACACCGTGCCTCTTAAGCAACTTGCGTAGCTTGTCGTTAGCCTTGCCCACTTTGGCGGGATCCAACCCGACAATCTTGGTTTCGACCTGCATCACGTATACCGACGGGTCAGACTGAATGTCGGGTGGGTACTTGAGAGCATTGTATATGTCGAATTGAGACTTCAAGACCCTGTCCTCTGTTATCAGCTTCGCCACCTTGGCTATACACCTACGCCCACTGTCTGTTTCGTACAGCCTCTTTGTTGCCTTCTCGAATGACGTGTACAACGCCGGAAAACTTTTTCCCTCTGCCATCGTGTTCTCGAAAGCTGCTATGGAACTTTCCGCCGTGTCGTAAAGGTTGTTGGCCTCTTCCCTGTCGTGTTCGGCGCCGTCTATGTCGCCTTTCTGGTATTTCTTGATAGCGGATTGCATGAGTATGCTCGCCTTTCTGTAGTTATCGCTTAAATTGTCCATGTCTCTGCCAATTTCGTCGGAATATAAGGCGACTGTTTAAGACCTGTCGCCCACGCCCCATGATAAATATGCAACACGGCTAAAAATGTCAGTCAGCAACGACTGCCGTATCGTTCAATGTGTTGAGTTCGCTTATCATATTGTTCAGCGATTCGTTGACGACAAAGTTCTTCTGGAAAATAGGCACTTCCCCATACCCGTTACCTGTGCCGGTCGTCTTGATTCGTTTCC
>JAGCWQ010000074.1 GCA_017961765.1 Paludibacteraceae bacterium
GAGGAAGAACTCATACTTATAGTCGCCCGCAGGCTTCGCTACCGCCTCTATCGTCGTCTTCTCGCCCTCGCAGATGGTGGACTTCTTCATGGATGCCGTGACTGACTCGATTGGACATGAAGCGCCGCAAGCGCTCACCGCCTGAGCCATGATTTCATCATCGTCATGACCAAGAAGTTTAGCATAAGCCACATTAACTATAGATTCAGAACAATCATCAACCGTTCCTTTCCAAGTCACCTTATACTTTTTTCCAAAAGGAATAGGATTACTCATTCCATGCTCAAACTTCCAAACAATAGAGTCAGCTTGCAATTCGCCATCACTATCAGCAGAAACGAAACCAATCTCCGCAGGTTTACGATCGACGATAGTCAAATCGTAAGCATAGTCAGTATGGACGTGCATATTAGAGTACTTAAAATTACCCCATGCTGCTCCATTGAATGCGAGTTTTCCTTCTCTTTCAGCCAATCCAGACGCCGTAAAAGCAGCACCTGCAGAAGTATCCTTTCCAAACCATACCTGAAGTATATCATCCTGTAGTTTGATACGCCAGCGAGAAGGATTGTTCTTCAAAGCACAAGTAGCCTTTCCCACCTCTTTTGTACCGTCCAAGCAAGTCACAGACATTCCGTTTGAGGTATTGTACTTGAACTGTAAATGGATGTTGTCTCTCAAGATAATCTCACCAGTTTGGTCTTGTGCGATATCCGCATCCATTTCAACATAGATATTTTTTGAAAGGGAATTGTTGAATGTTGCCTTATTTCCCTGAGAGATAGAAAGCGTACCGCCAGAAAGCGAAGCACCAGACAATGTCCAATCTGAGGATTTAGCCAAGGCATCGTCAAAAATGGCACCATGCGTCTGTTCGTACTCGATTGTATAGGTCACCTCATCACCGACTTGGACATTTTCCTTGTCAACACTCTTCACAAGAGTCGTAGGAACAATTGGCTTCGGCACTTTCGCACAAGTGACAGTCACACTCGCCGTATCCGACAAAGGTGAATTCTTGTCAGCAAGAATCCAAGCAACATTATTAGTCAACTCATCTGCTGTTTCACAATCAGCGCCAGAAGGGAAGCTTGCCATGGCTGTATAAATGATAGAACCCTTCTGCTTCACCTGCATGATAGGAATCTCCCATTTCACAACCCAACGTCCGTCATCAATCTTGCTAGCTTTCCAACTTGCTCCATATTCAGCGAGAGGACACTCGTTTTTGAAATTAACGAATTCCATTCCCTTCGGCAAGGTATCGATAACTACCACATCTCTCGCCTCACGTCCTGCCATAGGTCCAGTTCCAAGTATTCGACGCCATACATATCCGTCATACTCCTCAACAAGTATGTTCTTGACGAGGTGAGTAGGCTTCTCACATATACTTGGTAAATATTCCGTCACAGGAATCTCGATTGACTTTCCTGTTGTTGGGTCGATATTTTGCCAACTTGGAGAGACAGGGTGATAGTTTCCATCTTCAGCGTCCTTGGCACCTGCGTCCCACGACCAGTCATCCGCAAAGTTTGTAGATGCCCAATTGCTTGGATAGAGATAACCGAACACACGAAGAGGCTCCGTACCTCCCCTATGGATACGGGTTCCCATACCATAGTAATTAGACAAATGCGCTGTAGTCGTAACCAAAAGCGGAGCGAACTGGATACAAAGTCTCTGATTCCACTTTCCGTAATCATCCGAGCCCTCCACAATCGTCTCGTGAGTCACGCTGACTTTATCATCGGAAGTCCTCTTACCTTCATAGACAGCCGTGTACCAACCCCAACCCACAGGGCAATCCTCTTCGCCTGCCAGACAGTCAAGGCCCGAATCATACATATAGTATGCGATACGATAATTTCCATAATTGATATAAGGCTCTATCGCATCATTGTAAAGACGGAATCTCAACCATTGCTGGGAAGTTCCTAGACCACTGTTAGAAACAGCCACGCTCACACGAGGACGACCACCATCCAACCAGCCTGCCTCTGAAGAGTTCTCGAAATCGATCTTGTACTCGACCATATTTCCTGGATTGACCTTCTCCACGTCGGAAGTCTTCTCAATCTGTAACGCACGCTTGATGACATCCACACAGTTTCTCTGCATAGTTGCCGTAATGTAGTTTGGATATTCATTAGTTGTCCATCCAGAACCGTTAGAGCAAGTGATGTCAGCCGTAGTACAATATCTACCAAAGGCTTTAGGGCCTATCTTACATTGGTAAGAAACCTGACCGATTGTTTTTGCCAAATTACCTGATTTCAAATTCAAAGCAGGACCTTCCGTATTATCACTCTTGAAACCTGGCACAGTACCAATATTCCAAGTAATCGTATGATTAGCAGCATTGTAAACACCACCGTTGCTCGCACTTACAAAGATAAAATCCTTTGGAACGTTCTCCACGATAACGACATCCTTCGCATCGACAGTACCGAAGTTTCTATAATCCAGCAAATATCTGATTTCATCGCCCGTGTAAGCAAAAGTCACACTATCCTCAATAGCACGATAAATTTTCATATTGGCAGATGGCTTCATCACACTTGGCGCCTGATGGTTACCTGTTGCGATAACCATACCCAACCAACGGAAAAAGCCGTGGAAATAATGTGGCTTACTAGTAAGATAGCCATCACCACCTTCTGTGATATCCCACTCAATATTACATTGTCTGTAAAGGACACCCGCCAAATCCATATCACCGGAACCGATAGCAGCAGGCATACCGACACCCGAAATCCAGTTGAATATAAACTCACTCTTAGGGAAAGAACCATCCGGACCGATATCCCAATGCAAGGTAGCAGGCCCCTTATAGGTGACACTTGGACCACCTCCGAACTCCGTACAAGAAGCCGACTTATCCCATCCTTGAGGATCATTCATGAATTTTGCGAACCTGTCGCACCAATCTTTCTCAAAAGTGTTGCCTCCGTCCTTAACCGTATGAGAAACAGGATCCCATGTATAATCTGGATTCAAATGCCATACATAGTTGAGCGCCGTACGCCAAGCCGAACGGAAACGACCACCTTGATTACCAGCCTTCAATGTCACCACATTGTTGGCAGAGATGGTAGCCTCCTCTCCAAAAAACAGATTTTGAGCCGATTGGCTAAGCCAATTGCCCACCATCCAGTCGCACGATGCCTCACATCTACGGAACTGCTCGCGCTCCCAGTCAGAAGACTCTGGGACGTCAAGTTCCAAAATCAAATCATAAAACTCACGGAAATAGGCAGGTGAGCTATAGTCCGTATGCATATTCACTGGCCCGGCAAACTCAGGAATATAATCCACACCGTTCATCGACAAGGCATTTTGCGTTGCCCAGTTTGTCACCTCGGCCCAAGTCGTACCATTCTTCAAATAACCGTCCAAACCGACGTCACCCGTCGTCACCCTTCGAGGATTCTCCGTCTTGAATCGCTCCTCGTACATGGCGACAAGGCCTCGTACCACCTCGATCATATCCTTTTTGTAGGATATCATTTCACCATTGGCAGCCTTGTGTCCACTATCATCACCCCACTGACGCCAAGCGATATACAAGGCCAACACAATCTCGTTATCACCATCGGTAGCGGAACAGCTGTTAACCTGGTCACCTATGATGAGGTTTCCATATCCGCCGTCTGCGACCTTTGCTCCAGTCAAATAACTTGTAGAAGTAGGTCGGAAACTATCATGTATTCTAAACCAAAGACCATCGAACGATTCCTTATCACCCATCACAGCAGCGGCAAGCATAGAATAGCCATCACCCTCACGGCAATCGTAAGGGCAACCGATGTTTCCTTGGATATATTTGACGCCATCCATCACATCGTTCGTGTATTTCCACTCATTGGCAAAGATCTGGTAAGCATCACGAATATCCTGTTCCATTTCGATATGCACAACACCCTCCGGGTTCTGAGTGCCAAGGTTAACACCGCACGCATACTCCAAAAACTGAGGGAATGGGTATGCCGGATTACCCGAATTGATATGCACAGGCACGGAATAAGCTTGCAGAGAGCCTAAACAAGCCACCGCCGCTATAACTAATTTCTTTATTGAAGACATAATCATTATATGTTTATCCCTATTAAATAAATTCACATGACCCAACCAACCCATATAGGAACAGAACCGACATCTTGCCATTTCTCCGAAAAACATATTCACCACTCCTTCTTCTTAGCTATCTGGTTTTACCCAAGATTTACAGTTTGTTCTAGTTCTAAAAACATCCCATGCCCTCACCGATCCACGACAAGGAGCATAAGAGAAAGTTTATGGTTGGTTATCTATTTTTATATCAAGACAATGCACAAAAATAGACAAATAGAGAAAAAAAACAAAACTTAGGCATAGAAATTCAACGATTTCGTCACGGAAATTTCAAATGAAAAATCCGTGTCTTCCAAGTAAATATTTCCGTTTTCGTGATTGCAGGTCTAAAAATTTCTTTATAACTTGCCATTGGTTATCTGTGAGATCTGTTGGATAATTTGTCTATTTTTTGTCACTTTAAAGAGACAAAGGACAATCTGCTTATCAAACTAATAATCAATATATTATATTAAAATTATTTTCATCGTCCCTTTGATTGTTTTTTTAAAAATCAAACAGATTCCAAACTATTCTTAGAAAAGAAAATCTCTAATATGTAGTGCTATGAGTAAAAAAGAGGATACCGGATTAATCACTTTTTTTATATTATTCTATATCTCTATATTTTTCTATTTAGGTTTTTCACACGCTAAAAAGTTTTATACGACGATAGACCTTGAAAAGAACGGTATTGTAACCTCCTGTAAGGTCGTGCGTCAAGAATGGGATAGTTGGAATAAAGAACTTTCGTATGAAGTTTTGCTCAATGGCGAGAAAACAAAACTTTATCAGTCCTCTCTACTATTTTCAGGTTATAAGGAAAACGAGGAGGTGATAGTACTATGGAAGGAGGGGTGCGACTTTGTTATACCAAAGGATTCCACTTTTTCCCATCCCAATATTATATTGGATGGTGGCCTTGTGCTTATTCTTTGGGTTTTCCCTTTGCTCGTCGGCATCTATTTATTCATAAAGAAAGACTAAAGTTGGCGTTCTGTCCCAACTGGTTCGGAACTCCCGAGGAACTATTTCCTTATATAATTGAGGCCAAAGCCAATTAAGCAAAAAAGAAACACAACAAATGCAGCAGAAGGGACTTCATCTAATTCTAAAGGAGGGGTCACCTTGGATTCAAAAAGCCAACCTAAAACAATCATTATCAACGTAGTCAGCAGACTAGGGACAACTACCTTCTTTAAAATTCTACTATAATTCATTGTCTAGAATATGTATAAACAGTATAACCACTACCACCCCACATAATTGTAGCAAGCCGCATTCAACCGCCCTTCGGCATGACTCCATTCTTATCAGTAACAAGAAACTGAGAATCAAACAACATACTCAATTTGCTATTTCACCCAAGCATCCAATTTATCCAACGAAATGTTCTTCGCCACGATATTACCCGACTTGTCTATCAGATAGTTGTAAGGCAATGACGAAACATTATAAGTACGCACGGAATAGCCGTTCGGATCACTTACGCATACCCAAGGCAGGTCTGCCACCGCCTTTTTCCAATAGGCCGTATCCGGATCATAAGAAACTTGGTATATCTCCAACCCCTTCTTCTTGTAGGTTTCGTAAACGTTCTTAAACAGCAGATAATCAGATGGCGACAACTGCGAATAGACACAGAAATCCAACAATATGTATTTCCCCTTCAAATCAGACAAGGAACGGATCTTTCCCTTGGCATCCGCAAAACTCAGATCGGGGAAATTGGTGGTAGCCACATTCGAAAAGAATTGCTCATACTCCTCCATCCTCATCTCGGAACGCGCCTTCGTCACAAACCGATAAAGCTGCTTCTCCCTTGGCGAATCCTTGTATTTAGCGTGCCAAGCTGTAGCCACCGCCGAGTAGAGACGCAAATCCTTTTTGTCCGCAGGATTGAAAGGAACAATGCCGAAAGCCAATTTGCGGAATAGGGAGAAATAGGAGACAGGAGAAGCTGGATTGGCATAGACGATATGCTTCACGGAATCTTTATAAGCCTCCACCCAAGAGAGAATACGAGCATCCAAGGAATCACGTTGGAGGATTTCCGTCCCGAAACGATCCAGTTCCCCTTTTATGGAGTCGTTGATGGAATTCTCAAACGAGAGATATTCAAGCAACCGCTGGTTCACTTCCGAGTTTGCCACACTATACGCAACAGAATCCTTTATGCTCAAATTCAAGATAGAGATGTTGGGTTCTAGAATGAAAGGATAGGTTTTATCCGCCATACGCAAACGATAAAACGAAGGACAATCCGATTTTGCTCCTTTTAAACTGAAAAAACGCCCTGAGGAAGTGACCACAGCTGAATCCGTCACAGAGATGCCGCCCACACCCAGATTCTCCAAATAGAGCATCTTTGACTCCTTGGAAGTTTGGGGAGACTCGACAGAGACCTTCACCGTAAATCCATCGTCCGAACACGCACACAAAGTGAGCAACAACACACTTCCGACCATCCTTCTTATACTCTTCATACCAATCATTTCTATTTATTTATGATACAAAGGTAAAGAGTAATTAAGAATTAAGAGTTATGAATTTTGAATTTGTTGTCAAGCTGGGCAATTTCAGTTGAATCTACAATTTCTTATTACTCCTCCGATTTTCGCCCATCCGCCCTAAACAAAGAAAAAATAACTACCCATGCACGGAAAAGCCGCCATAAAAAAGTGAAATATTCCATCGCAAAAATAGAGCCAAGCTAAAAATATGTCGTATATTTGCATCATCAAAATGTGGACAGATTTGGCTGATTGCAACCACAGAAAAAAATGCTAAAACAATTCTTTTTCTGCTATTTTTTATCTTGCCAAATCCCATAAAAATTTATTATAAACCGACTTCGAACAAATACGAAGTCCATAAATTCTTTTTCAATATGGGATATTTTTTCTCTTCGGAGTCCGTTTCTGAAGGACATCCAGACAAAGTGGCCGACCAGATTTCGGACGCAGTACTTGACAACTTCCTCGCATTGGAACCAGATTCAAAGGTGGCTTGCGAAACGCTTGTAACAACAGGACAAGTGGTTCTTGCAGGAGAGATCAAGTCTTCTTCCCACGTAGATGTACAAACTGTAGCCCGCAACGTAATCAACAGAATCGGCTACACCAAGAGCGAGTACATGTTTGACGGAAACTCTTGCGGTATCTTCTCTGCCCTCCACGGACAATCACCAGACATCAACCGTGGCGTTGAACGCGAAGACCCTTACAATCAGGGTGCGGGCGACCAAGGTATGATGTTCGGATATGCTTGCGACGAGACAAAGAACCTCATGCCAATCTCACTCGACTTAGCTCATGCGCTACTCATCGAATTGGCGGCTATCAGAAGAGAGGGGAAGGTCATGACTTACCTCCGTCCCGACTCAAAGTCACAAGTGACTATCGAGTACGGCGACGACAACAAGCCTAAACGCGTTGACACGATCGTCATCTCTACTCAACACGACGAGTTCATCCAAGCTGGCAACGGCAAGAACCAACTGCAAGCCGACGAAGAGATGGTGGATAAAATCAAGGAAGACGTGGAAAAGATTCTTTTGCCTCGCGTCATCGCAAAAGACAGCCAATATGCAGCCTTGTTCAAGGGCGACTACAAATTGTTGGTCAACCCAACAGGAAAGTTCGTTATCGGTGGTCCTCACGGAGACACGGGGTTGACAGGACGTAAGATCATTGTGGACACTTACGGCGGTAAAGGTGCACACGGAGGTGGCGCCTTCTCAGGAAAAGACCCTTCAAAGGTAGACCGTTCGGCAGCCTACGCAGCAAGACACTTGGCTAAGAACTTGGTGGCAGCTGGTATCGCAGACGAGGCTTTGGTTCAAGTTGCCTACGCTATCGGTGTGGCAGAGCCAATGAACTTATACATCAACACCTACGGAACTGCAAAGGTGAATTTGAACGACGGTGAAATCGCTAAGAAGATCAGCGACAGCAAAATCTTCGACATGCGTCCGAAAGCTATCGAAGACCGCTTGAAATTGCGTAACCCAATTTACGAGGAGTCAGCTTCCTACGGACACATGGGACGCACCCCAGAAAAGAAAGTCAAGACGTTCATCGACGGTGCAGGCAAGACATTCACGAAAGAGGTTGAACTCTTCACGTGGGAAAAGACGGACAAAGTAGATGATTTGAAGAAATTGTTCTCCCTTTAAAACAGGAGAAACGTGATAACGACAAGGGGCTGCTCTCAACGAACAGCCCCTTGCTATTTTTCCGAGAAAGAGATTTTCATTACCGATCAAAATCTCCACCCTATCCTATTCGAACTTAACATCAATCCTTAAAGAAGAGCCCTGCGGAGAAAGCAACGTATCGATGTCATCGATAGCACTTTCAAAATTTCCGTCCAACTCGGAGGCGTAATCCTCACAGATGTTCTTTAGCGTCTCTGCCAAATCACCATCAGACTCTTCCTCTGCCAGAGTTTGCAACTCAGAGAAAACATCAGCGGCCTCTTTCTGCAACGCCTCCAATTTCTCTATGATCTCTTTTGCTTTTTCTTCACTTTTAGCGTTCATCCTTACCAATATTTTCGATTTAACTATTTACGATATACGGGCCAATAAATCTGAGGTTGCCTCTTCCTCAAAAGAAAAAAGCCCACTAAATTACTTTAGCAGGCATTTCTATCAAACGAAACAATCCGCTTTTAAGCATTCAGCAATTTCAAGCACTCAATCAACGAGTCACGCCAATAGGGCACCTTGATGCCAGCTTCCCGAATTTTCTTCTTGTTCAAGACACTGAACGCAGGACGCTCCGCCTTAGATGGATATTCAGAACTTTCCAACGCATTCAACTTAATTTGGATGCCGGACAAGTCGAATATGGTCTTCGCAAAATCATACCAACTGATGACACCCTCATTCGAATAATGGTACAACGAGAAACCGCTGAACCCTTTCGTCAAGAGTTCCATCAAAGCCACGGCCAAATCCGTCGCATAGGTAGGCGTACCAACTTGATCATAGACCACGCCCATCTCACTACGCTCACGTCCCAACCGAAGCATCGTCTTTACAAAATTGCCGCCGAACTCACTATAAAGCCATGCCGTACGGACAACCACCGCGTCACAGCCCACCTCCTTCACAGCCTCTTCACCGGCCAACTTCGTCCGACCATAGACCCCTATCGGAGCCGTGGCATCCGTCTCCTTCAACGGCAAATTACGTTTCCCGTCAAAGACATAATCCGTAGAGACATGCACCAACTTCGCATGGGCATTTTTTGCGGCGATAGCCAAATTACGCGGACCATCGACATTAATTTTCGTGGCCAACTCCACGTCGTCCTCGGCCTTGTCCACCGCTGTATAAGCGGCACAATTTATAATAGCGTCAATCTGCTTCTCCTTCATCAAGTTTTCCAACAAAGGAAGATTTGTAATATCTACCTCCGGCATATCCGTGAAAAAGTAGTTGTTCGGATACGAACCTGAAATCTTGCGGATGGAGTTGCCCAACTGACCGTTTGCTCCTGTCACTAATATATTCATGGCTTCACCTCCTTAAAAAACAACAGCATCTTTCAACAATGGAGAGACCTTGTCCTTGTCAGACAAAAGCAAATCCGACTCAGGAACGCCCCAGTTTATGGCAATCTGAGGGTCATTATAAATAATGCCCGCCTCAGCCTGAGGAGCATAGACATTGTCCACCTTGTAAGTAAAAATAGCCTCCGGACTCAAGACAACGAATCCATGGGCAAATCCCCGTGGAATGAACAATTGGCGTTTGTTCTCGTCACTCAACTTCACAGCCACATGCTTGCCGAAGTAAGGGGAATTCTTACGAATATCGATAGCGACATCCAAAACCTCACCCTTTATGACACGAACCAACTTAGCTTGAGAGAACTCTCCCTTTTGGTAATGCAAGCCTCTCAAGACACCATAAGAGGACTTTGACTCGTTGTCCTGGATGAAATTCACAGGTCCCACATGCTCTTCAAACTCAGCTTGCTTGAAAGCTTCCATAAAATAGCCACGGCTATCGCAAAAAACCTTAGGCTCAATCACCCAAACACCGGGAATGCTTTGCTCTATAAAATTCATTTCTCCAACAATGATATTATATATTGTCCGTATTGTGTTTTACCCAATTTCTCTCCAGCACATTTCAACTGGTCATCTGAAATCCAGCCGTTGCGCCAAGCAATCTCTTCGATACAAGCCACATAAAAACCTCGTCTCTTCTGGATGGTCGCCACGAAATTGCCAGCCTCCAACAACGAGTCGCAATTGCCCGTATCCAGCCAAGCGAATCCACGGCCGAAGAGTTCGACTCTCAACGATCCCTCCGCAAGATACAACTTGTTCAAGTCCGTGATTTCATACTCGCCTCTTGCCGATGGCTTCAAAGAGGCAGCCTTCTCCGTGACCGTCTTGTCATAGAAGTAAAGTCCAGGCACCGCATAATTGGATTTCGGATGTTCAGGCTTCTCCTCCAACGAGATCACCTTGTTATTCTCGTCGAATTCCACCACGCCGTAAGCCTTCGGGTCCTTGACATAATAGCCGAAAATATAGGCTCCGCTCTTAAGGGAGGCCGCCCGCTTCAACATCGCAGAGAAGTTTTGTCCGTAGAACATGTTGTCGCCCAAAATAAGGCAACCCGCCTCGCCGTTCAAAAACTCCGCGCCCAAGACGAAAGCTTGAGCCAAACCATTCGGTTGCTCCTGCACCTTGTAACTAAATTTCATGCCCAACGACGACCCGTCTCCGAACAAGTCACGGAACATAGGCAAGTCTCGTGGCGTACTGATAATCAGCACCTCACGTATTCCAGCCAACATCAACGTGGAGAGCGGATAATAAATCATCGGCTTGTCATAGACAGGCATGATCTGCTTTGAGATGGATTTGGACAAAGGATAGAGCCTCGTCGCACTTCCACCTGCCAATATGATCCCTTTCATACTTTATTTCTTGATATGTAAAACGGTCTCGACTGCATTCTCCACCTCTTCCTTAGGCAAATAACCTCTTGCTGCAGCAGGAGTTCCCTCTTGCGGAATGAAAATCACCAAAGGAATGGAAGATGCACCAAACGCAGCAGCCAAGTCACGGTCAGCATCCACATTTATCTTGTATATGTAAAGCTTATCCTTATATTCGGCAGCCACCTCGTCCAAATGAGGAGACAACTTCTTACAAGGACCGCACCAAGAGGCGTAGAAGTCCAAGATACATGGCTTGTCCCCTTTATACTTCCACTCCTGGTCATGCTCAAAATCGAAGACCCTCTTTACGAACTCATCCTTATTGATCTCCATCACCTTGCCTGCAGGATACTTGGAAGAAGCCTTCGCCCCCTTCTGTGCACTCACGCTGAATGAAAAAGAACCCACAAGAAACAACAAGGCAAGGATGCCATATTTACGAAATACTTTCATCTTATCTTTTTAATTTTAATATGTTTAAAACAAATGTCCAAAATTAATGGTAAAAAACGAATAACGCAACTTGTAAATCAAATTAATCACACACCCCGTTCAACCGAAGCCAAGCAAAGGTGGGTCAATTTGCCGTTAACGCACTTATTATCATCATTATTCCAGCGAAAAACACCACTGCCGTGAATATGTAAGCCCATCGTTTCGACACGCCCCAAAATTCCTCCTTTCCGTGCATAGCAATCATAACAATCACAGGAAAGAAAAAGGTGAAAAATGCGCCGAACATCAATTGGGTCAGATTGGGACTGTAACGGATATCCCACGAGATATCATCACAAGCGAAGAAATTAGGATCCGACATCAACCCCGACAAATCCCGAACGTAGATGGATGGTATGATCAACAGTAAAACAATAATCACCAAGGGGAAAAGCACGAAGAAAGAGCAGCCCATACAGCCGAACTTAGCAGCCTGCCCTACTCTCTTCGAAGAGTCGTCCATCGATTCACCTGATTTCAACGGAACAAAAATCCATGCGAAAAGATACAAAAGAACGGTTAACGGTCCGAGTAAAAAACACAATAACACAAAAGCGATACGTATGAAAGAGACATCGACACGGATATACTCCGCTAAGCCCGCAAAGACACCGCCCAGCATGGCATTGCTCAAAATCCTCTCCCAACGCCGATCCTTAGAAGAGTCACTCTCCTCTTTGCCGAATTGAGCCGGAAGATTTTCCGACCGTTCCTCATCGAAATTTGGGTTTTCCATAACCATAGAACTTTTAGTAAGACATTGAAAAACTCCATGCACCCCGAAGCGCATAAACAAATGTATAGAAAACAAAAGAACTTGCCAAGAAGCCTAACAAAGGTTTTTAATTCATTAAACAAACATTAAGAGTTGAAAACAAAAAGAAAGGTTTGTTTCGAGTTGCAACAGATGGCTTTAATTATTACAAACAACTATATATCACAAAGATACGGCAAATAAAATTACCATTCAAAACCGTACATAAGAAAGGTTGGCAAAATGAATCCACGAACGCAACAATATTTTTACATAAGAGTAACTTTATAAGCCTATAAAACTTCTGTATTGCGTTTATTTTTCCTAATTTTGCAAATAACTATTATTCAATTGATTTAAAAAAATGGCAAAAGAAAATTTGTTTTCAACACTGCCTTACAAAGTGGCAGACATATCACTTGCTGACTTCGGTCGCAAAGAGATAGAATTGGCAGAACATGAAATGCCCGGGCTGATGGCCCTTCGCGAAAAGTATGGAAAACAAAAGCCCCTGAAAGGTGCCCGTATTTCCGGATCCCTCCACATGACTATACAGACGGCCGTTCTCATCGAGACATTGGTCGCACTAGGAGCCGAAGTGAGATGGGCAAGTTGCAACATCTACTCTACCCAAGACCACGCCGCAGCAGCCATCGCCAAAGCCGGTGTACCTGTCTTCGCTTGGAAGGGAGAGACTTTGGAAGAGTACTGGTGGTGTACGCTACAAGCCATCAACTTCCCAGACGGGAAAGGTCCTAATATGATCGTGGACGACGGTGGAGACGCAACGCTCATGTTCCACCTCGGTGCCGAAGCAGAAGGCAACGCCAGCCTATTGGAGAAGAAAGTGGAGGAGGGAGACGAATTCTACCTACTCAACATCTTGAAAGAGATTCAAAAGGTGGACAATAAATTCTGGAGCAAACGCATCACAGAAATCAAAGGTGTTTCAGAAGAGACGACAACTGGTGTACACCGTCTCTACCAAATGAACAAAGAAGGTAGATTGAAGTTCCCTGCATTCAACGTAAACGACTCAGTGACAAAATCAAAATTCGACAATCTCTACGGCTGCCGCGAGTCGCTCGACGACGGTATCAAACGTGCTACGGACGTGATGATCGCAGGTAAAGTCGTTGTCGTTTGCGGTTACGGTGATGTAGGTAAGGGCTGCGCAAACTCCATGCGTTCTTACGGCGCAAGAGTCCTCGTCACTGAAGTGGATCCTATCTGTGCTTTGCAAGCCGCAATGGAAGGCTACGAAGTTACGACTGTCGAGGACGCACTTCCTTTGGGAGACATCTACGTCACCACAACAGGAAACATCGACATCATCCGCATCGAGCACATGGCAAAGATGAAAGAGTCTGCTATCGTCTGCAACATTGGTCACTTCGACAACGAGATTCAAGTGGACAAGTTGAAAAAATACCCAGGCATCAAGCACCGCAACATCAAGCCTCAGGTGGATCAATACTTCTTCCCAGAAGGACACTCCATTCTCTTGCTTGCCGACGGACGTTTGGTCAACCTCGGTTGCGCAACAGGCCACCCTTCTTTCGTGATGAGCAACTCGTTCACCAACCAAACATTGGCTCAAATCGAATTGTTCTCCAAGCCTTACGCCATCGACGTTTACTGCTTGCCTAAGCATTTGGACGAAGAGGTTGCACGCTTGCACCTTGAGAAGATTGGAGCGAAACTCACCAAGTTGACTCCTGAACAAGCCGCTTATATCGGCGTTTCGGTAGACGGCCCTTACAAATCAGATTTGTACCGCTATTAATAGATTTCACAAATCATGCATAACGAAAGAGGGTGTAACCACGATGGTTACACCCTCTCTTTTTATGTATTGCTTATTTATTTTAATCTAGGAACAAGCCTCATTAGAACTGAACGGAGAGCAACAACTCATGCGTATTAGATGGCAAATTGTTGCACTTTCCGAGGTTCAAATCGTAAGTATAACCCAGACGGTAGTTGTGCCATTCAAAACCTAACGTAAGCGACAGCATTGACATGTCAAACGGGTCAGCCAAATCAGGCTTCCACGTTGCACCTCCCCAAACGAACCTCTTATAGAACGCCATCACATTCGCCTCCAACACATTTGTCTTATGCTTGTGCATATAGATCAAAGCAGGAGCCACATCGAAGGTCTCGCACAAAGGGAAGAATCCCCTCGCATAGGCGTAATAATGGCGGCCTGGCTTATACGTAGTAGATTGGGAATTAAACAAGTGCGTACAAGAAGCACCTACCATCCAATGCATGGTAGTCAACTCAAGTCCGAAATTAGCATCTGGAGAAATCTCCGTATCCTTCTCGTTGGTATAAGTCTCCATGTTTGACAACTCCGACTCGTCACGGATAATGTTCACCGAAGGATTAAAGTAGCCCCAGTTGGCACCACCAGAAAGACCCATTGACAAGATGTATTTATCTGTCAAATCGACGTGGTAGGCATAAACCAATTGTGCGTTGGTCGCACTATGGCCAATACCAATCTTATCATAATTGACTGTCAAACCGAGACTGGACTTTAAGCGTTCGCTATAGCCCGTAAAGTTCAACAAGCCCGTCTTAGGCGTATTCTCGACACCAGCCCACTGCATCCTTCCCAACAAGAAGAGATCGAACTTGTCATTGTTACCCGTTCCGGCTGGATTGACATTTATACGGGAAAACAGCTGCTGAGAAACCATCAAATCCTGCTGAGCAAGACCTGAAAAAGCAGAACCGCACAATAGCAATGTAGCTACAAATGCTCTTTTTATATTAATTACCATTTCTTTAACCATTCAAAATAAACTACTCCATTCTTTGAATCTCAACTCGACGGTTCATTTGGTGTTCCGCCTCCGTCTCCGCCTCTCGAATAACCGGCTTGTACTCTCCAAGACCCATCACATGAAGTCTCGACTTGGAAACTCCTTTATGAATCAAGATGCTTTGAACCCTCCTTGCCCTCTTCATGGACAAGACATCGTTATACTCGTACGAACCACGCTCGTCCGTGTGTCCAATCACCAGGAAGCTGCTGTTAGGGTAATAGTTGATAAATTCGAGCAAAACCTCAATGTCCTTTTCGTAATCCCTATCGAGGATATCCTTATCATAATCGAAATAGAAGATACGCTTGTCAACTGTAGCCAAGACATTACGGGAAGCCTGAAGCACCGTATCACGATTAGTTTCGAAAGAAGAAACCAACGATTGTTGTTCAATCTTCTTATCTGTTTTAGCCGTATCGATCTTCGTGTAGGCCTCCAAGATCTTCTCGTTCTCGCTCTTGCCTACCAACGGTTCATCGTAAGCCAAATCAGAAGAGCCTGACTTATCAGAAATTCCATTGGTGCCTTGCCTCTCTGGATCATCTGCAATAAGAGTAGAATCCTTGTACGAAATCTTATCATCCGCCAACAACTCAGGTTCCTTGAGATCGTCGCTCAAAAGATTATCCAACAGAATGGTTCGTTTCGGCTTGTCCTGATTATAGAGGAACAGATTATAAGTGCCATCCTTTGGTTTCTCGCCATCCACTTCACGATTGGAAGCATAAGTCAAATTTCCATCCTCACGTACGAAAGGGAAGTTCTCATCCGCATCCGTATTCACATAAGGGACTTTTACAGGCTCGCCCCACTCTCCGTTTTCGTTCTTATCGGCATACCAGAGATCCAATCCCTTAGAGTCTTGCATATTGGAAGCGAAATAGAGACGAAGACCATTTTCAGAAATAGCTGGGTTCAAAACCACAACAGAATCTTTCGGCATGTAACGCCAATTCGAATAGGCCAAAACTGAACCACGATACTTGTCACGAGTGACCTCCGTTCCCTTCAAGACAACAGGCTTAGCAGGAGCCCACTTGCCCTTCTCATCTTTGGAAGAGACAAAGAGTTTTCCCGAACGGGAATAGTAGGCCATCTTGTTGGTCTTATCGTAGGCAATCTGTCCTTCCGCATGCAACTTCACCAACTCCTTATCATACGTAATGTTTTGCAATTCGCCATCCTCATTGATATTGGCTACGAAAGCACTGTCATGCCTAAAAAAGACGACCGTGTTATTCTCATATTTAGAAAGCACATCCGAAGAAGACACGCCCTTGTTGTCAGCAAAATTTGTCGTCTGGACATTTCCTCCGAACACATACTGATTAAACAGCAGGAAGGAAACTATATATAATAACTTTCTCATTATTTTTCCTATTTTCTATAAACCTCGATTGTTCCTTTCTTCACTCTGCCATCTTTCAATGTCAGAACATATATATAGACACCGGCATCGGCTACATCGCCACGATAGTCTCCATCCCAACCATTCGTCGAGTTGGCAACCACATTGCCATACCTATCGTAAATCACCACTTCATAACCAGGCATAAAGTCGTCGTTCTCGCCATTCTTCTCATGAGGGGTAAAGACAGTAGGAATCACAATGTTATCCACCAAATGAGTCTTTATATAGCCACTCGCGATAGATGGACAAGCACCATTCTCCACTTTCACATAGTAGTCTGCATCGCCAGAAGGCATCTCTTGGAAAGAGGCACCCTTAGAAACCCCGACTACCGTCTCTTCGCCATACTCATCCACGGCGATCCAAGTATAAGGACCAAACACAGGAGAAGTCGCATTGGCAGTGAAATCAATGGTACCACCATATTCATAGACCTTGTTTGCTGTAGTCAAAGTGACCTTTGCTGGTTTTGCCACCGTCACCGTCACACTATCATTACCAGCTTGAACACAAGCAGAGTTGGACGTTGCCACCCAATAGGTCGTTGTCGTATCAGGAGCCACGATACGGATGGAATCCTTCGTCTTCATACCATCCCACCAAATGAACATTGGAGTTTCCACACCAGCCTTAGACTGAGCAGTAAGGATAACCTTAGCAGCTCCCGTTTGACAAATGCTCTCGACATCAGCCTTGATAGAAGCATCGACAGGCTCAATCACATTCACCGTAACCGAAGCCTCAGGACCATGGCATCGTCCATACTTACTATCCGCATGAACCGTATAGGTCGTAGAGACCTTAGGCAAAACTATAGCCTCAGAGGTTGTGGACAAGGAATCATTCCAATGGTAAGCCGAAATCTCCATTCCGCTATTATTAACCACCGTAAGTTTTACTGAGTCCTTACGAGTATAACAGATAAGTGGTTCGCTCGCAAGCAATTCAACACTTACAGGAGTTTCAATCTTCAAACGGATTGAATCAGAGACCGCAGGACATCCTCCGTTTTCAGACTCTACCGTTACACCATAGAGAATCGTATCGGCAGGAGCAACCATCACGCTATCCGTCGTGCTGTCGTTCCACAAATACGCGCTGATCTTTCCAGCCTTGACATTCAAAGCAAACGTCACATCCGAGCCAGCACAAGCGATTGAATCACTTGGCTCGATAGCGAATTGAACTGGAACATCCACATAAATGGTCTTGGAAGCCTCGGAAGCACCACACTTGCCATACTTGCTATTAGCCGTAACCGTGTACTTAGTCGTCTTAGATGGAACCACCGTCCTCACACTATCTTGAACTTTGGAATTAGTCCAAACAAAAACGGAATCGAAATCGGAAGCATTAGCCACATAGAGCGTAACCGTATCCTTTCCTGTCTGACAGACAGCCGACTTATCCGCCTGCAAATCGACCTCAGCCTTACGATCCAACTTAAAGCGGAAATGTTCCGTCAATGTTGGACAAACAGAGTTCTGCGTTTCGATAGTCACGCTGTAAGGAGTGTCATCCGCAGTCACTGCGATTGAATTCTCTGTCGAGCCGTTGCTCCAAAGGATGGAAGTAGGTTTTCCAGACTCCACCTTCAACGACAAGAGAGCATCCGAACCTTCACAATAAATAGAGTCGTCCGAAACGATATGGAACTTGACTGATCCGATTATGGTAATCGTCTTCTCGTACTTCTTCAACTCGACACTATCCTTTTCGATAGCGACCTTCACCGTAATCACAGAATCCACGTCAATAACAACCGAATCCTTGTTTGTCGCATCCAAGCGTTCATACTCATCAGCTCCACTTCTCTTCACATACCAATTCAATTTGAAATCCTCTGGCAAAGCGGAGATATTGGCACTATCCACACGGAGGGAAATCGTATTAGAGGCACAAATGCTCGACTTCCAACCCATAGGTGTCAAATCGAGGACCCGATTAACCACCGTATTTGAGACAAGACCCGTCGCACAAGAGAGCTTACGATTAGAAGCCAATGCCAACGCATCAGAAGATGTCGTAGCTGAAACTGCACGGAAGAAGGTCTCCTTACTTGCCAAAACAGAAGACGGCAAGATGATGCTTCGTTCCTGCGTAGGACCATAGGCGTTCACCCATGTCGTAGAATCCACAGAACTTTGATATACATAGTAACGATCGAATTGGTCGCCTCCTGAAACGGAGAGATTGATACTGTCCGAACCGAGGATAGCCTCTACCTTATCAACATCGAGCCTCAACTGCAAATCAGAATCAAATGAGTCGCCGACATACATCTTAATGGAAGTCGAAACGTTGCTACCATCCTTACTCTTTGCCGTCACCGTGAAATAACCCTTCTCACCGATATTGTTTACGATAAGTTTACCATCAGAGAAAACACGAGCCAAAATTTCGTTATCCACACTCCAATCCACGACTTGCAATGTAGCGGAAGATGGCGTGATTGTCAAAGGCAAACTGATTGTATCGTTGAAGTTAACCAATTGGCAAGTTGCGATATTCATGCTCTTTATCATAACAGGGTCTGGCACGTAGATGAAGACCGTACGTTTTCTATCGACTTCAACCGTTCCCGATTTCTGAGCATAATCCAAATAGTAGGAGTAGTCAGCCGGTTCACATTGCGTATAAACCGCACCGTCCTCGTCCGTATATTGAAGCGTATAGAACTCGCCCTCTTTCTTGATTTCGAGGGAAACACCAACAACAGGCTCCTTCGATGATTCATACAAGACATAGTAGGTGACATCCACCAACTCCATGCCCGAACGAATTTCATACTCCAAGTCATAGTCCGTCACAACAAAATCACGGACAATATCCAAAATACGGATTTGGTAACGTCCAGGAAGGAGGTGATCCAACACAATACCCTCCGTATTGGTCTTTAGCTCACCGTGAGTATTGTAGTCGTAGTCCAAACTTGAATTCAACGTGCCATCCTCATTATACTTGTATATATCTGCATTCACACCCTTCACCAAAGCACCAAGCGCGTCCTTGATCCTGAACGTAACCGTTCTCTTCACAGGCACCACTACATAAAGGAGAGTATCCTTGCTACCTGGTCCATTGACATTGAAATTGAAAGTGAACTCAGCATTCGTATAATTATAGTCGTTCATCTTATAACTGAAGTAGTAAGGACCTACCTCACAAGGCACTGAATCCTTGAACACCCAAGCCTCGCCCGTGCCGTCCAAATCCTCATAATAAGTGGAAATCAAACGAGCATACAAGGTGGAAGTCTCCTTCTTATAGAAATCCAAATTGGAAATCTGAGGATAGACAATCTTACCATCGTGCAAGAACTTAATCTTCACGTTTTGCACAATATCCTTCAAATGGAAATAGAGAATCGTATCCTTAACCAAATCAATCTCTTGCATTTGATCAGAGACCTTCACCTTATAATGTCCATCGAAGAAGAGGGAGTCTGCATAACCAGTCTCATCTGTTGCAATCATTGAAGTTTGACCCGCCTCATTTTCAAATAGGACACAAAGGTTTGGCATGACATTGTGATCCAAGTCCAAGACCTGTACCTGCACCTTATGAGAAGGTTCCAAAAGAATATCCACATACATCACGCTGTCCTTCCCTGTCACATTGAATTTTCCTCTGTACTGGGTTTTATAATTTCGCTCGTTGAGATAGAAATCGAAATCGTAGCTACCCAAGATACAATTCATATAGACATTATCGTAGATATAAACGGAATCAGCCTTTTCTGGCACTAAAAGTTGATACCTAGCACAATAGCCCGAGCCCCGCCTACACGCATAAATATCGGTGACCGAGACAGGGTTAAACTTTTCATCTCCGCAATAGAAGTTGAAATAAACCTTCGTATAAAGAGGGTCTTCCAAATAATAATAGATAGTCGTATCGCCCGTCACATAGACATTTTTCAAAGTGTCGTGGGCAATCATTATATTACAATACTCATTAGGATAAACCAAGAGATTCGCCTCGCCATATTCGTCTGTCCACTCATAGCCAGAAAAACGAGGATCCGTATAAGTAACAATACCTGGCAACGGCGTCACACTATCCTTTGCAGAGATAACGAACAATCTGATTCGTGTCATCTCAATCGTATCTATAGGGAATGGCGGAATCGTGTCACCACCACCGCCACCGCCGCCACCGCCTTGCGACGTTTCAGGGATAATGATATCTACATAGTGAGTATTCAAATCATGCTCCTTTTTAACCTCGAAATTACCCTCCAAGAGGCCATAGTCCTTCGTTTCTACCGCATACTTGAACTCGTTCTCAGCACAAGAGATGTACTCCTCCGTTATATGGGTCAAATAGTATTGGTCAACCAAGGATTGGCTATAAGGATCGACGCTACCATAGAGCTTCGTAAACTGGCCCTTCTCATCCTTTGCATAGACCTTGACAGCCTTACACAAGACATGGATATCAGTCGAATCCTTACGAAGGAAACGGAAATAGGTATTATGGGTAACGACACCTCCAAGGGCATCAAAAGACATTGTCTTGTTCTCGTCATTCAAAACAAAGGACTCGATAAGACCTCCTACATTGTAGTGATATTTACCTTCTGGCAAAATGAACTTAATCTGACCATCCGACTTAGAATAACGCTTGTCGAACTGGAAATCCTCCTGTCCGTCGTCGAACTCCTTGAAAAGGAGAAGTCCTCTACCCTGCTGCGGATTTCCGACACTATCAACAAAAGAAACCACCAAAGTGCGGTAATCCAAATCAATCCATGTATAACCACCGTTCTGCACATGAATAGAGCCCTGCCCATAATCTCCATACTCGAGATTATAGGTGTAATCACCCGCCGGTATCGTGGAACACACAACACGACCATTGTCGTCCGTTGTCAAGACAAATGTAGTGTCTTCCCCCGTAGCGACCTTACCACTAATATTAATCGGTAACTTTTGAATGGGAGCATTGTCCGGATCAGACAATTCGAAAATCAGCACTCCCTGAGAAAACATTAGTCCAGCACTTGCAAACATCCAAAATATCACAAATGCAAAACTTTTAATAAGTAATTTCATTTTATTTGAATTTCGTTTTGTTCGCAAAAATAAAAAAAATATCTAAAGCAGAACAAATTATAGACAAAAATCAATATAAACAAGGATGTTTTTCTTGGTTGCGAACAAGAAACAGAATTATCCAACATAATATTTTTAAACATTTACTATTTAAGCATTTACGATTCATGGATACAACTACGCAACAAGAACCTTCCTCACCATGGGCAAAGAGAAAAGGAGCCCCAATCGTCCCTGCAGAAAAACATTTTTTTCACTGAAAAAAGGTGGCCTTCCAAATACGTTTTTTAAATAAAACATTATATTTGTAACGCAGAAATCTGAGATTGGTTAGTTTATTACCTCTTTCCTTTTATTTTTTTAAAGTAAAGATGATAATTAGAACCTGTCTACTTTATGTTTAACTTTTTTCTATTTATTGTTATGAAAAATAAATGGTTATTAGTATTGACTGTAATAGGGTTATGTGATGTCGCTTGGTCTGAGCCATCATTGGTAACAGTCGAATTTCAAGGAAACGAAAAAAAGAGTTTCGTTTTAACAGAACCACCTGTATTCCAATACAGGAATGACTCTATCGTGGTGGTAAGTAAAAACGTATCGACCTCCTATGGTTTTGGAGAGGTGAAAAAGTACTATTTCACAGGAGCAGATGCAGGAATTTCCAACATCGAATCAAATGAAGTACGCGTCACCTATCTGGACAACCAGCATGTTCAAGTCGAAGGAATGAAAGAGAATGCCCACTTAGGACTATTCTCCGTGTTAGGGCAAGTTATCGACCAAAAAATTTCTAAAAACGGAGAAAGCATTCAATTCACACTTCCTGACGCAAAGGGCGTTTACATCTTGAAAATCAACGAACAATCCATTAAACTAATTAAAGAATAAGATTATGAGAAAACATATACTATCAGGCATAATGGCCTTGGCTTCCATCGCCTCCGCCTCTGCCACCAACACGCAAAAAATGTATATCGAAGAGAAGGCTAATGAAGGGGAAGCCAAGTTGGTCCATATATACGACATTAACCATGTTGACTCTGTCATCCACGAAAACATAGACAATGTTGACAAGGTGAAGATCTTAATGAAGGGAGTACTTAACAAAGAGTCATTCCCTGCAAACAAGTTGAATCAAGTCTTTTTCTCTCCTACTCCAACAGACTCCCTCATTGACGGAAGTATGACAAACGCCAGCGAATGTAAAAGCAGCTCTTTCAAAATTGATACCCTCCATAACTTCATAATCGGAGTGGACACTATCGCCACTTACAAATATGACTCCCAAAATAAGGTTCTGAAGTTAAAACTCTCATCTATCATGGGCGACTGTTGTGGTGAAGGTTGGTACGTAAACATTGCCACCAAGGGCGACAGCATATTCTTGTATCCAAAGCAATTAGGAGATAAGAGTTGTAATTGCATCTGCCATTTCGATGTGACAGAGGAACTAACAAACATAAAGCCACAATTATATCATTTCTACATATGGAATAATAGCCGCTACTTTGACATCGATTTGTCCAAAAAAGAAGAAGGCTCTATTATTGACGTTCCTAAAGGGAACTTCTTTGACAATAGCCCATGTAAAAACGAACTATATGGAATGGACGCAAATGCAACGATAGACTCGATTTCCTTTGCGAAAACAGACTCGTTGGTTTCCTTCCAATTCGACCCTGAAAGCGGGAAAGGTATCGTTGTTTCCCACAACCAACACCTCAATTGCTGCTCTAAAAAGAGTTCTATCGTAACCGCAACCATAGATACCATCTTTATTCAATCGGTGGATATATACGAAATTGCGGATGATAGTACTATGCTTGCTTGCGACTGTATATGCCCGTACGACATTACTACCCAGTTGGAGAATTTGAAAAGGAAATTGTACACCTTCGTTGTGGACAGAACAACATTCTCAGTGGACCTTCGAGAGGATATAGTCGAAGAAGGGGTAATTTATAAGGGAACAAGAGGAATGTTTGTGAAGAACAGTCCTTGTGAAAATGAGCAACTCAACGAATCCAAGGGCGTAGAAGAAGAGGAAACAATTCAACCAACGAGATTCGAGAAGTCAGACACTTTGGTCTCCTACTTCTTCAACCCAAGCGATAGAGAAGGCATCATCGTTTCCCATAATATGACGCTGAATTGCTGTTCGGAGAAAGGATCAAAAATAAACGTACAGAACGACACAATCACTATCGTTTCAACAGAAAAGTCTCTAGATGGCAAGTGGTGCAAATGTACCTGTACCTACGACATCACATCTAAATTGATGGACTTGATGCCTCAGAAATACCACTTCATCGTAGATGGAACAGAATTTGACGTGGATTTGAGACAAGACAGCGTCATCGAGGGATTCATTTCTAATGGTCCAAGAGGCATGTTTGTAAAGCACAGTCCTTGCCTAAACCAGAAAGAAGCAGAAGCAAGCAGAAAGGATGCCTATCAGTTAGTTGCAGCAGGTGATACAACAGTGGCCTACCAATATGACCCTGAAACAGAGGAATTACTCATCACCTCCTACGGCATGGTTTTGAATTGTTGCTCTGAAAAAGAATCAATAGTCACAATAAATGGGGATTCCATCACCATAATCTCTACTGAAAACGAAGATCATAGTCTTTGGTGCCGATGCAATTGTACATTCAACATCACTTCAAAAATCGTCAATTTGAAACCTCAGCTATACCACTTGAATGTGGATGGACAGGTGTTTGACATCGATTGCACGAAAAAACAAAATGGTGCGGAAATTGCTTCGGAATCTTCTTATCCACAAATCACAGAAGAAAAAGAATAAAGGAATATCCGACTCAAAATTAATCCCCCTGATGGAATCCGTCAGGGGGATTTTTCTTCTTAATCCTTATCCTTATCAAAATCAATATATCCAGCTTCCAACCTCCGCTCTCCACGAAGAAGATGATCGCCCTCTATAAAAAACGTGTCATTCATGAAAAATAAAGAATCTCCTCTTCTGGAATAACAAAAACTATCTTTCAACTCGCCATTGAAGCCCCCAAACCCAACACGGCACTCCACCACACTATCGTTCCGAAAAGCATAGGTCCATCCTCCTCGCCACGCTTCTACATCAGGCAAATAGGTAACCATACGTAGTTTCGGATTGAAGGAACTTACGCAATAATTGGACGGTGTCATAGGCAAAGAATACAACAAGAAGAGAAGGGAGAAAAGAGGAACTAAAATTTTCTCCCATAAACCCATTTTTCTTTTTCGAAACAAAGCATAAATAAAATGTATGACACAACATCCCGAGATTATGAAAAAAGGGAAAGCCATGGACAGCAAAATGGCTCCAGCCCAACCTGTTCCTTCCATATCCATATAATTGACCAATATAGCCCAGGAAGCCACCAACAAAGATAAACTTCCTATAAAACTTAAGAAGACCCTTAGTTTACTATTCACTTCCATACTTTATTAGAAATTTCATTGCTACAAATGTAGTTATTTTCCAAACCCATCGCACATTCTTCAAAGGGAAAGAGAAGCAGAGCTTCTCATATAAACTTCACAAGAAAGATAAAAAAACGAGTCCCCGAAAATTTCATACGTTTTTCAGGGACTTGCTTCTTCTTATATTTTTCAAATTTATCAATAACCATCGAAGGAGGACCTGCCACCTCCTCCACCTTGGTAAGGGACGGTGACGCCCACCTTCAAGCCTATGCAGACAGGGACTACCTTTTCCGTCAGGGTACTGTTCAAGATACTCTTCCGCTCGACACCCATCACCGCATCGTGGTTCGACACCATGTCGGAGATTCCGTAGGAGAAATAGGCTCCCAAATGGATGATGCTCGAATTGTTGAACCTATAGGTCCACAGCATGTCCGCATAAACGGAGAGCAAGGCTACCTCGCGGTCTATGCGGTTGGACTCCTTCGGCTTCTGAACATAAAGCCCGTGTTGGGGAAGTTCGCGCAACTCAGCGTCGATGTCCCC
>JAGCWQ010000075.1 GCA_017961765.1 Paludibacteraceae bacterium
AAGTCGACTTTATTGAGTCCGTTATGGACGAAATAGTACCTCATCTTTTGGAGCTGGGGTACGACGAGGACGGCGATGCTCGAATGCCGGGCGTAGGCGTGTACACCTACATCAAGGCCGGGGAGGAAGGCTCCATTTTCGTCTGCCTTATCTCCAATGAGGGCGACGACGACTACGACCCCTATGGAAAAGATGGATTCGTGAAGCTTAAGGCGACAGTGTTCGCCACAACGCACGAGTTCGATTCTGAAGGGGAGGACATTGAACAATGGCTCAAGTCATTGTAGGTCGATTTTCATTTTTTAGCGACATGGAAAATGTTGTATTTTCATTCGATTATCCCACATGGACGACACATGGGTTGACCAGCCATACGATGTTGGTTGACAGAATCAAATCTGTAACAGGGTTCCTCCCTTGCAGTCATCCCACTTGGGCGGACTTCGCCTTTGGCGACGGAGTCAAAGGCTTGGTCGGGAAAATCCAAGACCACGACATGTGTGGCAATATAGAGGCTACACTTTTTTTCATAGGGTTCTCGAAGGAGGAGTCCGATGGAATCAAGGGCTACCTCTAGCGCAATATTTCATTTTTTTTAACTTAATGGTAGATACAAAAACATTAATCATCTGCTCACTCGTCGAAGATTGTGGGTACGATGATGTAGGAATGCTTGGCGACCTCGCGGCTAGTAAGCAAGGCTACCTGGAGCAGGCAATGCGACGAATCGTTGAGGAAGAGGGAATGGTTCCCTCCCTTAACAACCTGCTCCAAATAGGAGCTGAAATAGCGTACGCAGACATCACCGGACGTGAGCCTTGTGAGGAACTGTCGCTTTATATGAACGGCCAGGACTCACACGTTTACTTATTAGTGAAGCATTTGGACTTCCAAGAAGTAAGTGAAAAGTTCCTTGACGCCACAGGATTGGAGTTGGAGGAATATAGTACCTGTGAAGACGGCGCAGACATCACACTCTTCCAAAAATTCAAGGACTACCTCTTGGATGAGGTTGCTCCTGATTTGGAGGTCGTGGATGACGGCAAAGACTTGGTTGTCTCCGACATTGAGAAGGACTTCCTCTTGTTCCTGCAAAGACAATTCGACATCTTCTCGGAAGGTGTAAACGTCGAGAGTGACGTATTGGAGCAGGTCGTCGACTACATTGATGGCGGAGAACTTGACGACTACAGCAAAGATAGCCTTTGGGAGACCTTGTATCTCAAGGCTATTGAAGGGTACAAAGAAGGCAATGAAACAAAAGAAACGGAGGACGAGTTGAATCGCACCTACCGCTAAAACAAAATCATTTTTTTTATATGACTCTAACGCAACATATCGAGTTCCCGCCCCAAAAAATAGGGTGTGGACCAGACCAACTTGCAGATTTCCTTTACTCTTGGGGAACTATGTCCGATGATTCAGACAATGATTTTTCGTTTGAAGACGAATATGGGCTAACTCTTAAAGAGTGGGAGATGAGCGATGATTTCGCTCGTGAAATATCCAAGAATATCTATGAAAGTGGACGCACTGGCGTTGCTATAGAGGGGACGTCAGTGACGTTCCACGACATTTTGACGCTGATTGAATACTGGACCTCCAATTCTGACGGAGACCGTATTTGTATCAGCATCGACTAAAAGCAAATCATTTTTTTCATATGTACTATCAAACAGAATTCTCGGTCGACAATTTTCCCTGGTGGTCAGGGGCAAGAACCCGAGTTGAAAGTTTAAAACCGGACCAACGGCGATGGCTTTCCGACTACATCGAAGAGTATTTCAACTCTTGCGAAAAAGTCCCGACAGATACAGCCATCAACGACTTCGTATGGTTCGACTGTGACGATTTCTTGTCAAAATTGGACAAGATAAGCGTCGTAATAGATTGGGACAAATTCCTTGACGGCTACGAATTGTCCGAGGCTCAAAAGGACAAAGTCGTTGACCGAGTCCTTGAGGTCTGCGACGATTGCTACCCGGATAGTCCATTTGAAGTCGAAAACTTCGAGGATTCTCTCAAAGAAGCCATCGAAGATGCCATAGACGCAATCATGGCAGAAGACGACGAATATGGTGAGGAAGCCGAATAGTCCATATTCATTTTTTTTAAATGGAAGAAAGCATTTTCAAATTTGTAAGGGACTACTATTGCCTCAAAGGCGATGAGTGGTTCATAGAAAGATTCGTCGATTATGACGAAGAATTCCCAAAAAGCAAAATAAAGTCTATCTTAGACGCGAAAAATCCCCGTGAAGAGATGGATTGCGTCGAAGGCGAATGGACTTCGTCCGCAGACTGGGACTACCATGACGATTTCTGGAAAAAATTCAGAACGTTTTGTTCCGAAAGGTTCTTTAACCTTGATGAGGCAAAGGACATTGTGTACGAGAACTTCGAGTTCTATTACCCGAAGTCATTCATGAATCCGCAATTCGACGCGGTCATCCGCATAAACGCCGGAGACATGAATTTCGACTACACATGCCACAACGTCTTAAATTATGCCCGTAGAGAAGGGTATTCAACAAACGAGGACGGTGGACTCGTCGAGGAAGCAGGCCTTTATTGGCTCGCCAAGCAGCAGGGCAGGCTTGAACTACTGCAACGTGCCATAATGGAGTCCGACGGCTACAGCGACGGACAATGCGAAGAAAGCAAGTTCGTCGCGTCTGCGATAACCTCTTTGGTCAACTTACCGACGTACATGTCGGCGTTGACCTTCCTCGTAAAAATGAACTTGAAGGACGCAATAAACATCCTTCAAGTCCAAAAGGACAGGAAGGAGTTTGACCAGTACCATCCTCAAAAGACCGACGGAATGCCATTTGGTCATCTTACCTTAGGCAAGGAGACGACATGTCTCCTATTTGACGAATGGGACGGAAGCGGCTCGTTGGAGACTATAGAGCTGGACAAAGATGTCACGATTCCTATCCACTACATTCAGGACATCGACGTAGACGACCGAGTGCAATCAGTCTACGAATTTGTCAGCGGAGTCTGGAAAGATTCCGTAAAGGAAGTTGACATCAAGTGAGATAAATTCATTTTTTTTTAAATGTCCAACATATTCAAGGCTGACGGATATTTTGTCCGCAGACACAAGCCAACGATAAAGGAAATAAAAGGAAGCATCATCAGCATGATGCAGGCTGAAAGTACAGACAGAGCCGTCCACTACCTTCTTTGCCGGGACGATTTCGACCGGGAGTGGTCGATAGTTATCGGCTGGAGGGAATACGACGTCCCCGACGAACCTCAGTCAGAATGCTTCCGCAACGGTGTCCATCTTGTCGCCGAAATAGGTTGGCAGCCATACAATGCCGGAATGCAGACCGACATCGACTGGGACTGGAACCTCCCTTCCGACTATGACGAGGACGGCAAGACAGTCGATGTGTTTGACACGTCGGTGTGGATTGACGGACCTGACGACGCCAAGATGGTCGTCAACGACTTGTGGAAGTCGTGGATGACCATCAAAAAACATTGGCTTAATAGGCCAAAAGTGTAAAAGGTATTCATTTTTTTTAAACAAAATGGCAAAAGTAGTTTTAGATTACGAAGAAGTTGCCTTCGACGGTAAGGCGGAACTTGCCGAAGTTTTGTACGCCAACATGGAAGGTACTGGCGGAGGCGTAATCCTCACCGACGGCGAAGGTGCCGACACGGCAGCTGTATGGCAGTTGGACGTGGATGACGCCGAAACAATACGAGGCAACATCATAAACAGCTACAAGGCCGATGATACAGCTTTCGGGAGCACTACGTACTGGGACGTGGTGTCATGGCTTGATGGACTTATAAAAACAACCATAGAGCGCAAAAAAAAGAACCCGGGAACCATTGAAATAGTATGGTAGAGGGACAAAAATCATTTTTTTATACCATGGAATACAGTAACAAATTCAAAGAACTCCGTGATGGAATCATCCACGAAATAATCGCGGAGATGGCCCGGCACATCATTGCCGAGTATTACTTTGAAGACAGGCCATGCTTGTTGGCGATGCCTTACAACAATGACGATGTCAGCAAAGTTTTTGTAAAAGGCATCTTCATCGACGAAGAAGAAGACTTGATGATAAGGGCGTCTTTTTCTGCCGGAGACGACGGAATAGATGACGAAGAAGACGTCATGTCGGCGCAAAGCAATTATTTTATCATTTCGCCCGATTTTGAAGGAATATTGACATCCTTGAGGTTTGAGCTTTCTTCAAAATAAGCATAATTCATTTTTTTTGCAATGGAATATTTAGAACCGGACAGCGACCTGCCGTATTTTTACGGACAGCGTGTGGCCAACGAAAGAGAGACCGTATTCGGGCACATACTCGGCCATACCCGTTTCCCCTTCACTATCACGGTGGCATGGGACGGAGGAGGCTTTTCCGACTGCAAGCCGGACGAACTAATATTTTATCCCCCGAAAGAAGAAGAACCACCGAAGGAGTGGCGACGCTCGAGGATGGAGGGCTTCTACAATGAGCCCGACCCCGATTGCCTGCCAGAACCCAGTTGTTGGGACATACAAGACTGTACTGACTGTCCTCTACTTCTGGCAGGCAAATGTCCAGAAGGGTTCACCGAATAGAACTAAAAAAAAGAAGAGACGACGCAATGTCGTCTCTTCTTCATTTTTTTGAAACAAAAAAAGCCCCTCGCCTATCGGTATGCTTGGCGAGGGGCGACGTGCGTATTACTATTTATTCAGCCCCCACGCAATGAGGGCTATCGCCATCCAGCCTCGGAGGCATGTTAGGATGGCAACTCCTCCTACGTAGAGGAGGAGGAGGATGCCGCCCCAGAGGGCGACTTTCTTGAAGGTGGGGCTTTGCAGCCCCTTGATTATTTTTCTCATTTTTTTTCATGCGTTTTTATCGAGGTACCGACTAGCGTTGCGCTCCTCGTTTGTTAATAAAAAATGTAAAAAAATCCCCACCGCAGAGCCAGTCCGCAGTGGGGATGGGTATATATATTGTTTTCCTTTCACTTGTAAGGAATATATCCCTGATAAATAGCTAAAAACCAAGATATTATAATCAAAAAAAGACGGCATTATTGCCGTCTTTTTAGTGTTATAAAAAACGAATTTTGTGTTATGCCTTGTCGATGAACTCTTCGTCGAGGTAGACGACATAGCCGGCTTCTTCTATGATGCCTATTGCCTTGTCCCTCATGAAGTCCTCGGCGGCGATTACGGTATCGAACGCCCCCTCAACGTATTCGTCGAAATAGGGCTGCAAAAGAGCCCAAATTTCATCCATGTACTCACTTTCGTCAATCATGGAAACTATCCATTGCTCCATGAAATATTCATCCCTCCTTGTTGGATGGCAAAGCGATTCTAAGTCTGTGTTTTGCATATTTAAAAAAATGAAATGTTGGTTACTCGGAAAGCATTTCATATTGCTCCTTTAGTTCGGCTGCATCAGCCGAACCTCCTATAAGTTCGTTAGCCATCCTAAGACAGCCAAAAAAATCCGAACTGTCAAACTCAGACTTGTGCCCAGATGCGAGATACCTCTTGGCCATATAGATGTTGTGGCCATAGATGCTGTCAATGACGAATGCCATCCTCTCCGCCTTTTCGACGGCTTCCGCCTTTCTGTAGTACCTTAGTGCGGTGCGGTAATTCCGATAGTCGCCCGTGGCCGACAGCGCATCGCCTTTCTTTTCCGCCGACATCATTCTGAACCCCGGGATGTCTGCGCCGGGTTTCTGGGCAAATCCTATAAA
>JAGCWQ010000008.1 GCA_017961765.1 Paludibacteraceae bacterium
CATGGTCGGCGGTGGTGATGATAGTCCTCCACGCTTCCATTATGTCTTTTGCCGCATAGACCAAATCCTCAATGGTCCGGTCTTTCAGCTCGATGTAAGCGGTACCCGTCTCCCCCTTGCATTCGCAATTGTACGCATCGGTGAACACAAGCTCCAACCGACCGTCACGAATGTACAGTTCGAAGCCGTCCATTGCGGCACCTTTGCGCTCCAGGGCTTCTTTGACCTGGGCCAGGATTTCTTTTTCTGTTAACATTGCTTAAAAAATGAAATTATAACTTTCTACGATGCCGAACTAACATATTCCAGAGCGGCTATTTTGTGGCCATTCATGGCTTTTATTTCAAACTCGTAGATATTTTCGTCCCCATCGAGTCCGTAGAGCCAAATGCCTCCTAATGGATATGCTTTAGGATATATTTCAAAGCATTTTTTCCCACTTCTGATAGCCTTAATGGATTTTGCTAATATTTCAATAATGCGGTCGTCGTATTTAGGGTAGACTCTGTCATATGTCAGAGAAACTCCCAGTACTTGTACTGTAGCCTTCACGTTTTTTTGTTAGAAATGAATTGAGTTTGGTCTTTGGTCTATGTTATCCCAAAACCTCCATTTTGAGGGCAATGTCGCCCAATCCGGCGAACTTCAACGCCTCCAAAAATCGAGTTTTGAGCATCTCTTCTTCTCGGATTGTCATCTTGACCTTGTCGGTCTGGATTTTGACAATCCATTGCGAGTCCAAGGGGCAAAACTTTTTGAGTTTTGTTTTTGGTGTGGCGCCGTACAGTTTGACGAGTATGTGATACGTCTCGCTGTCCGTTAGTTCCCAGCACCGTTCCGCATGAGCCTCATGGGGTGGTGCGTCATCATCAACAACTTTGAATTTGGCTACATGGAGCCAATTTGGGGATACGAACACCAGGTCGCGATAATAGAGTCCATCGTCGTAGTCTATTTTTAACATTTTAATGGGAAAATGAATTATTTTTAGTCTGACGTACAATAACCGTCGTAATAGCCATCTACGAACCCTATTGCTGCAATTGCACTTTCGAATGGACAAAGGTCATAAGGGTTTGATTGCAAAAAATCATAGACTCCTTTTTCCCATCCTCTTCTATATCCGCAGATATAGGCAAGGGCGTCGTAGTAGTCGTCGTTATAGGTGTCGCAGTAGTTTTCCTCTTGCCTCATATTAAAAAAAATGAATTGTTTTTATTTTCCGAATTCAGCCATAATTGTTTCATAGCCATTATCAATATCGGCCAAGTATAGCAGGGTGTTCCTGTCTCTTTCTGGAATATCCCATATGACGTAGCCGTCATACGCTTTCAACCGTATTAGTTCGGTCAAAAGTTTTTTGTTCCCCTTGAAATGAGAGAGGACTTCGTTGTCGACGAATGTTCGTCCATATGACTTATTTTCGTCATATGAAGGACTCCATATGCTTGCCGATATGTAAACTTTTTCTTGTTCTATCCTCACATTCCCTTCATAGGGATATATTCGTTTCGGATTACCAACTTTCCCGATGAGGAAATCGTTCGAAATCCAATGCCCTTGTAGAATGTCTTCTCGTGTTATCATACTCTGTGAAAATGAAGTTCAGGTTTTAGATGCTAATCCTCTTTTTGTGGTGAGTGTATTCGTCGGCGTACTCATGGTCGACGTCCAAATACGCTACTGTCCCATGCATTTCGGTGTCGAAAGACACCCATTCTCCTTTCAACGACCTTGTGAAGAACATGTGGAAATCGTAGTCGGAACATGTCGTCTCGACAATAAAGTCCGTTTCTGGAGCTTGGTCAAGCCAACCCCCATGATTCTGCTGAAAGGCATCCTCCCACAATTCAAGGAAGGACATCCAGGACATATTCTCTGTCCTGCCATAGTCAGCGAATTCTTGTTGAAACTCTTCGAAAGGGATGACACGGACGACCTCACCAGTCATGTGACGGCTGTTCCTGATTTTGCCGTCGTCGAACATGTGGACTTTTTCGCCCACTGCCGGTACTTTTTTCTTTGCCATAATCTAAAAAAAATGAACTAATGTCAGTATGTCCACTCTTCCAGTTTGACTTCGGGACA
>JAGCWQ010000076.1 GCA_017961765.1 Paludibacteraceae bacterium
AGTTTGTGCCGGTGAATCAGCCACCCTCAAAGCGACAAAAGGCAATCCACAAAACATCCTATGGGAAGAGTCGAAGGACGGTCAATCTTTCGTTGACCTCAACGCTTCTGGCGAAGAGGCAACAATTACCCCTTCCGAAACGAAATATTATCGCTTGAAGACGGACATCACAGGAAAGGCTTGCCCAGTAGTTTACTCCAACAGCGTTGCCATCGTTGTAGAGAACAAGGTGGACGTTGTGTTCGAGGCAGTACCTTCCGTCGTCTGCGAGGGTACGAGCGTTGTACTTACTGCGAAAGGCGACATCGACGCAAGCATCAACTCATTCGCATGGACAAAGGACGGTAGCCCGCTCGCCAATACAGACTTGAGCCTATCCGATACGCCAACAGAGACAGCCACCTACAGACTCTCGATTCAAGGAATCTACTGTCCCGAAATCGATTATAGTTTCCCTGTAGAAGTAGAGAAACAACCATCCGTCGGCCTTGTCATTTCGGAAGAAGGCGTCTGTGAAGGATCCGAAGTGACCCTCACAGCCCAATTTGCCAACACGCAAAAGATGGAATGGCAACAACGGAAAGAGGGAGAGACAGAATTCTCCGTATTCAATACCGAGGTGACAGCAGAGCAAAAGATCACGGCCGATCAATCCGTCCACTATAGAGTCATCGCCAGCGGGACAACCACTTGTCCTGCAGACACATCTGAGGAGGTAGTCCTCCAAGTAGAGGAGAAAATCACCTTCTCCCTTCCAGAGGAAGTAATCATTTGTCCTAACGAGAAGACAACTGTCGATGCCCATTTTTCCAGCACTCCTAACCACGTAGTTTGGTCCAAACGCACCATTGGCGAAAGCGAATTTTCTCACTACGAAGAAGGAGCAGGGCCTATACAGATCGCCATTAACGAATCTGCAGAATTCGTTATGGAATACGACGCACAATATTGCCCAACAGAGAAAGGCACTTTCATTGTCACCGTAGAGGAAATACCGACTTTGGCCGCCATTCCAGACACCTCCATCTGTCAAGGAGAGAGCATAACCCTAAAGACCTCCTCCACCTACCCTCCCGCATTGGTTTGGGAAAGCAAAGCAGAGGGAGAATCCAATTATCAATCCATCCAAGAAGGCTCGGAGGAAATCAGCGTAACACCAAGCAAAACAACGCAATATAGAATTTCGGGAACCTCAAAGAATGGTTGTGAAGCCCAACCTATCACGACAACGATAACCGTCTATTCCCCAGTAGAGATCAGTCTCACAGGAGGCGCCATCTGCTTAGGTGACTCATTGGCCTTAGCGATCTCAGGAAAGGGAAGCTATACGGAAATTAAATGGTTCTCCTCCGAAGACGATTACGAGAATCCATTAGGCAATGAGTATTCTTACACTGCCCGACCCGAGCTATCCACCAATTACCGTGTGGTAGCATACAACGGGAAATGCAAAGGAGAGGCCGAAGCCGAGATAGAGGTACACCCTATCCCGACCATCCTATCCTGCGAAGAGACAAGCACGAAATCCTACCAAATCGAAGTAGAAGAAAACCCATATCCACTCTACTTTGACTACGGAGACGGAAAAGGGAAGACCACTTCGCAAACATTAGACAATGTGATCTTCGGAAAAACTTACAACATCATCGTGTCCGATGAGATAGGATGCCAATCCTCCTATCTCTTGGAAGTTCCGACCTACGATCTCTTCTTCCCTAAGTATTTCATTGGAGAAGAGGAGAATTGGATAGTAACAAACTTAGACCACTTCGAGTTGGCGAGCTACAAAATCTTCGACCGACACGGAAAACTTCTTTACGAAGGAAGCAGCACGGAAGGAGGATGGGACGGTTACTATCAAGGTCATGCGCAACCATCGACCGACTATTGGTATATCGTTGACGTTCCCGAGAAGGACCGCCAATATTATGGACACTTTACACTGCTTAGGAAGTAATCAAACAGGAAGAGTTAACGACAAGGCTTAAAAAAGCCACATCCAACTCTCACTTTTTTAGGCAAAAAGATTCAATATTCACAAATAAGAATTATCTTTGCACCGTTTTACAAATTATAAAGACAAAATAGTATGTATTTAAATTCTGAAATTAAGAAGAACATCTTCGAGAAGCACGGAAAGTCCAATACCGATACTGGTTCTGCAGAGTCCCAGATAGCGCTATTCTCATACCGTATCTCGCACTTGGCTGAGCACATGAAGGCCAACAACAAGGATTATAACACTTCTAGATCTCTTAAAATGCTTGTAGGTAAGCGTCGTAGAATGCTTGACTACTTGAAGGAAGTAGATATCGAAAGATATCGTGCTATCCTTAAGGCTCTCAACCTCAGAAAGTAAGAGATTGCAAAAAGCCACAAAGGGTTCGCCGCAAGCGAACCCTTTTTTTATCTTATCCACATAGAAACAGAAGGTAAGTCTTCGATTTTTATCGTATCTTTATACGGCGAAAAGAGAATCCTTTCAGAAGGAACAAAACAAATCGACAAATGCAAACAGAACCCCAAACGACAATAAAAGAAGGAGGAACCGTGACAAGCGTCCCTGCACAAAAGGACGACACGCTAAGCTCGTCTGCTCTGGATTCCTGCTTCATTTTCGGAGAAAACTCCACGAACTTCTTTCCATGGAGACCAGACAGTTCCTTCCAACCTGCGAAAAAAGTTCTCTTTACAGACACCCTCCTCGCCAACAGCAAAGGAGTCAAGGCGCTGAATAGCTTTCTAAAAGGGAATGGCACAAAAGAGAAAAAACAGATAGAAGTCATCCACATGGACGGTAATTCTTTAGGGGGAACCGTACAATCCCATTTCTGGTTCACTCCCTGCCTCTTCATCCTTTTCATACTCTACGCCTTCACTCTCTCCTCCCGAAAAAAGATGTTAAGCAAGGAGAGCCACAACCTCCTTTCGCCTACCTCATCGGGCGAGATGTCGGTAAACACCCCTATCGAGGAGCTGCAAGAGCACCTTCCCCTCATACTGCTGGGCATTGCCAACATCGCCTGGCTCGCATTCTTCTGCATCAACACCTTTTCACATACGACGGAGAGCCCCTCCCTATCATGGATTCTCTCCCTGGTCGCCATCAGTGCGACACTGATTTTCCAACTCGTCATAACACAAGCTGTCTGCTACGTCTTTTTCGACCACGACACCTTCCACAAGTTGGAGAAACTCAAATTGCTGCTCTACTCGCTGATCGGTATCGTTCTGATACCCAATATTCTCATATTAGCATACGCCCCTACTCCGTTCATCAAACCAGCGATTTACGTCGGGATAGCGAGCATCGCACTATTGTTTCTCCTCTATTTGTTTCGGGCACTTCCATTTTTTTTCAAAGGGACACTTTCTATATTCTATTTGATTTTGTATCTTTGCACCGTTGAAATTTTGCCCGCAATCGCCTTAATTATTGGGCTTGGAGGCATCATTTGAAGTCCTAATTTATTTGTCAAAATGACTAAGATAAAGAACATACTGATATCTCAGCCTCAACCGACTTCTGAGAAGTCGCCATACTTTGACATCTGTGAAAAGTACAATGTCAAAATGGATTTCAGGCCATTTATCAAAGTAGAGCCGATTCTTGCCAAAGAGTTTCGCCAACAAAAGGTAAATATCTTGGACCATACGGCCATAGTCTTTACCGCAAAAGCGGCCATCGACCATTTCTTCCGTCTTTGTGACGAGTTGCGCATCTCCATACCAGAGACGATGAAATACTTCTGCATTTCAGAAGCTGTAGCCTTATATCTCCAAAACTATATCCAATATAGGAAAAGGAAGATTTTCTTCGGCACAACTAGCAAAGTGGAAGATTTGATGGTAGTCATCAACAAACACATAGACGAGAAGTTCCTTGTGGCCGTATCGGATGTTTACGATGCGAACAAGTCTGTCTCAGAAGACCACAAGAATGACATCATCGCCTTGTTGGACAACACAAAAGCGGTCTATTCCAAAGCAGTTTGCTACAAGACCGTCAGCACCGACTTCACGCAAGACAAGGATTTCTCTTACGACATGTTGGTGTTCTTCAGTCCTTCAGGAATACAATCCCTCTTCAAGAACTTTCCTAACTTCGAACAAGGGGAGATAAAAATCGGATGCTTCGGCCCTGGCACCATCAATGCCGCCAAACATGCTGGCTTGCAAGTAAACATCGAGGCTCCTACTCCGGAAGCTCCTTCCATGCCTGCTGCCATTGATCTATTCTTGAAGGAGAGCAACAAGAAGAAATAAAAACAACCCACTATAGGCGATAGGAAGACCATACCCATGGAAATCCTATCGTTTTTTATTATATGGAACACAGATATACCTTCCCCAAAGCGGAACACCTATTCGGGAAAACCACTGTGGACGAGCTTTACGCCACAGGGAAGGCTTTCGTGTGCTATCCGTTGAGAGTCGTCTATCGGACGACCGAAAAGAAAGACGGCATTCCTGCCCGTTGCATGGTAAATGCGCCTAAACGTAAATTCAAGCACGCTGTGGATCGGAACAGGGTGAAACGCCAACTCAGGGAGAGCTACCGCACAAACAAAGAGATTCTATTCAATCCCCTTTCGGGAAAAGAGTACCAACTGCATCTTTCCCTCAACTACATCGGAGAGAAGTTGGAACCCTCCGCCTTCATTCTAAAGAAGACTAAGATCGCCTTGGAAAAATTGGCGAAATTACTTCCGTGACAGTAGGATAACGAACCAACTCAAAACGCACAAGGATGGATATACTAAAAAAAATCGGACAAGCTCTATCATTTCTCTTGATATTGCCCATCCGTTTTTACCAAAGATTCATATCGCCGCTCTATCCGCCAGCTTGTCGGTTTACGCCCACTTGCTCTGCCTACGCCATTGAAGCCCTACAGAAGCACGGACCCATCAAAGGACTCTATTTAGCCATCCGCAGAATCCTGCGTTGCCACCCTTGGGGAGGAAGCGGCTACGACCCTGTCCCTTGATCAAATCACGATCCGATGGTCGTCGTTCACACGAAACAACATATCTGCCCGAGAAGGCATTTCAGACAAGATATAACGCGTCAACCTTTCATAATGGGAGATGAACCGCAACAACTCACCGTCATTCATCACACGGGAATTCTTACGACCCTGCGTCTGCATCATCAACTTACGTTCCTGCAAACTTCTCCACTCATAGACTTTGTCAAAAGAGGAGACTTGTAGCATGACCAACAAATCCAAACGGTCGAAAAGAGGCTTGTAGATGGTTTTCAACTGCTCGTTCACATAACGTCTCCAAGAGCCATCCAGATCCTCCTCCGCCTCCAACGCATTGATAGGCTCAACCAAATCCTCGTCGGGTTGCTCCACAGCACCGACCACCCATCCATCAAACAAGATTACATCCGGACGGCCGACAAAACGCTCCCAAAGAGCCTCCGGCACACGGTCGTCCACCGCCTTATCAAAACGAGGGATCGCAGTAACCGTATTTGCGGAAGCGTTGCAAAGGGAATCCAACGTATTTATGCCCAACGGAACATCGTGCGTGCCAGGCACACCACGCGTGAGGAGCATCGGGTGGACAGTTGCCGCCAACTCCTCCCTACTGGCACGAGTCAAATATATATCATCAATGCTCAAGACCACCACACGCAAGTTAAAGCCCATCTCCAAGACAATCTTCATCAAGTTGGAGAAGGTCGTCTTGCCCGAGCCTTGTGCGCCGTTTATGCCTATCACTTGTGTTTTAGAAGCCATATTCAAACCTTCGGAGATGAGTTTCGCCAAAGGGACATAGATTCGATCGATATCATCCATCAAGGCCACATCCAAAAGCATCTCACGCAACTTATTGCGGAAAGCCAATCTCATTTCTGAATCGTTCATCTGCATAATTTCACCCATTTAGAATTTACACACACCTCCATCAGAAGGCATATCAACAAAACAAATCACACCACACACCCTTTATTGCAAGGAACACTTATACAAAAAATCTCCTATCCCATAAAAAGAACGGAATAGGAGATTTCAGTTAACTTATTGTAAATATACGACTATTTTTCGGCTTTCGAAACATATTCCGAAGCTTTTTCCAATGCCTCGTTAATATTTGAACATATGTTATCTTTTCCGACCACTTTATCAAAGCCAGCCTTCTCCAAAGTGGCACGAACTTTTGGATTTACACCAGAAAGAACGACGATGATTCCCAACTTCTGGCTCATCTCGCAAAGACCCGCCAAGTTGTGGATACCGGTTGAATCGATGAACGGAACCTTCCTCATTCGGATGATACGAGCGATAGGACGCTCTCCCAACTGCGACATCAACTCGTCGAACTTTGTGGCGATACCGAAGAAATAAGGTCCGTTAATCTCATAGACCTCCACATTCTCAGGGATAGTGAGGTTTTCCTCATGCAACTGCGCATCCGACTCGTTGTTCATGTCAATCTCATTGGTGATAACAGAGATCTCGGAAGTCTCCATGATACGTCTGATGAACAAGACACAAGCGATGACAAGACCCCACTCGATGGCAATCGTCAAATCAAAGATGACTGTCAAGAAGAAGGTAATAAGCATCACCGTGATATCCGACTTTGGATTCTTGAACAACTCACGAACCGTACGCCATCCACTCATGTTATAGGAAACAATCACCAAGACACCTGCCAAGCAAGCCATAGGGATATACTCGGCCAACGGCATCAAGAACAAAAGGATAAGCAAAAGGACAACCGCATGGATGATTCCGGCAACCGGCGTCTTACCTCCATTATTAATGTTCGTCATCGTACGAGCAATGGCTCCCGTCGCAGGAATACCTCCCAATATAGGAGAGAAGATATTGGCGATACCCTGAGCAATCAACTCGGTGTTTGAATCATGATGGTCGCTCGTGACACCATCCGCCACCGCTGCTGAAAGCAACGACTCAATAGCACCCAAAACTGCGATAGTAATGGCAACAGGAAACAGACTCTTGATAATCGGCCAACTCAAATCTGGAATGACAGGAGCAGGCAATTCCGCCTTGATGCTGAATCGGTCGCCAATGGTATCAATGCCTTCAATGCCCATAGAACTCTTCATATACCAAACAACCAGCGTCATCACAATGATGGCATACAAAGAACCCGGAATTTTATTAAGCACCTTCACACGTCTAAGCAAGGCTGGTGAGAAGACAATAATCAAAATACTGGCAATTGCCACGACAAAATTATAGATGTTGAAAGTCTCTATATGCTGGGCATAAGCCACCCATTTCCCGATGAAATCGCCCGGTGTCTTCACTGGTACCATCAACTCCTTACCGTCAACCAAAACCGCCTCCTTCAGACCTAACACATCGCCTATCTGAGTGGTGAAAATCGTCACAGCAATACCCGCCGTGAAACCGATGATGATCGGATAAGGGATAAATTTGATGACCGTACCCAGTTTAAAGAATCCCAACAAAATAAGCAGGACACCCGCAATCAACGTGGCTACCGTCAATCCCTGTATTCCATACTCTTCTATAATTCCATAAATAATCACGATGAAAGCGCCCGTAGGTCCACCAATCTGAATCTTCGTACCGCCCAACAAGGAGATAATGAATCCCGCAACAATCGCTGTGATGATACCCTTCTCAGGCGTCACACCCGACGCAATACCAAACGCTATCGCAAGCGGAAGCGCAACAATACCGACAATAATACCAGCCATCAAGTCGGCCATAAACTTGCCTTTGTCATAATCTTTTAGGCAAGGTACAATCCTTGGGGCAAACACGCCCGAAATGGAAAACTTCATAAAACGAATCTTTGTTTTTTATTGATATCTCTTTATTTATACCTAATAATGAATTTTTATACAAAAAATATGTAAAAAACGTACAAATGTACGAACTTTTCTCTGATTATAAATGCTATACGCCCAAACAAACAGAAAAATTGCTCATTATCAACAAGAAAGAGAGACCTCCCCGAAGCATTTGGAATTCTCCCGAACTATCATTAAATTAGCAATAGAGGCAATGAGAAAGACGGGCCTCCTATATGTGACCATGATTTGAGGAAGTCCAAAAAGAAGGCTCCTCCTACTATAAACTCACATACCATGAACTGAAAATTTAGATAAACCAAACTAAATAAGGCGACTCGATTGAATCGGGCCGCCTTTCCTTTATGGTTTTGAAATCTTTTCTCTCCTACGATGGGGCAAAGGGAATCATTTAACCAAAGCGTGGATGAGTACAAAGCGTCGCTACGCCAACTCGCTTAATTCCAACCAACGCATTGTTTTTTCATCCAATTCATCGATAAGTTTGCCAATTCTGTTCGACTTTTCAATCAATTCCTCGCCTTGCAGAGTTCCTGAAGAGAGAGCTACCTCTATGGCTGCCTTTTCTTCGTCTAATGCGGCGATTTCTTTCTCCAAGGATTCGTACTCCAGCTTCTCCTTGTACGTCAACTTACGAGGACGCTCCTTCGTTTTCCGAGAATCTGTTTTTTCCGTCTCCTTCGCTTTCGTCTTTGCCGCCAACTCCTTCTCCTGACGTTCCATCGCAACCTTCATATCACGCCACTCACGGTAATCCGTATAGTTGCCCGGGAAATCCTGCACATTAGCCTGTCCATGGAAGACGAGAAGATGATCAACCACCTTATCCATGAAATATCGGTCGTGCGAAACCACGATGACACAACCCTTAAACGCCTGCAAATACTCCTCCAAGACATTCAAGGTCACGATATCCAAATCGTTCGTCGGCTCGTCCAACACCAAGAAATTAGGATTGCGCATCAAAACCGTACAGAGATAGAGGCGACGACGCTCGCCACCGCTCAACTTATAGACATAGTTGTGTTGCTTTTCCGGAGGGAAGAGGAAATGCTGCAGGAACTGGGAGACCCCCAGCTTTCGACCGTCGCCAAGATTAACCTCTTCGGCAATATCACGCACCACATCAATTACCTTCATCTGCTCGTCAAACTTCAATCCCTCTTGGCTATAATAACCAAAACGCACCGTTTCACCGACATCTATCGTTCCAGAGTCGGGTGCCACCTCCCCCATCAGCATCTTGATGAAGGTCGATTTTCCCGTTCCGTTATTACCGACAATACCCATCTTCTCATAACGGGAGAAGTTATAGTAGAAATTGTCCAAAATCTTCAAATTGCCAAAACTCTTAGAGATATAGTTCGCCTCGAAAATCTTGCTACCGATGTAAGCCGCCTTCACGTCGAGGCTGACATCCGCCTTCTCCCGACGGGCTTTGACCTTCTTCTCCAACTCATAAAAAGAGTCGATACGGTACTGTGCCTTCCCCGCACGCGCCTGAGGCTGGCGGCGCATCCAGTCCAACTCTTTTCGGAAAAGGTTATTGGCACGGGCCAGTTCCGCATTCTGGACATCAATACGCTCCTGACGCTTCTCCAGATAGTAGGAATAGTTGCCCTTATAGGCGAAGAGCGACTGCTGGTCGATCTCCAGAATGTCGCTACAAACACGGTCGAGGAAGTAGCGGTCGTGCGTCACCATTAGCAAGGCCATCCTAGAACGAGTCAAGAAATCTTCCAACCATTCCACCATCTCCAAATCAAGGTGGTTGGTCGGCTCATCGAGAATCAGCAACTCCGGCTCCGTAATCAAGACATTGGCAAGGGCGACACGCTTCAACTGTCCGCCCGATAGATTTTCGACCTTTTGATCGAAATTATGGATCTTCAGTTTACCCAAAATTTGTTTGATTCGTATCTCGTAATCCCACGCCTTGAAGGTCTCCATTTTTGCCATCAGTTCGTTGAGATAGTCACCGTCAGCAGGATTGAGCAAAGCCTTCTCATATTCGGCAATCGTCTTCACCACCTCATTATCGGAGAGGAAGCAAGCCTGCAAAACGCTCAATCCATCGGGATATTTCGGGTCTTGAGGCAAGATGCCGACACGCAAATCACGGCGGAACGTGATGGAACCGCTGTCATACGACTCCTTGCCCGCAATGATGTTAAGCAATGTCGTCTTTCCAGACCCATTTTTGGCGATTAATGCGACCCTTTGGCCCTCAGAAATGCCAAACGAGATGCCCTCGAAAAGCAAGTTGTCGCCGAACGACTTTGTCAGATTTTCAACTTGAAGATAATTTGCTGCCATCAAACTCAATTTTGAACACAAAGATAAGGATTTTTCATGGGATTGGGTGATTATAGGAGTATTCACTTTTAAAGTGAGGCAGAAGGGATCTTTTCAAGCCACCCTAAATCTTTCATCAAGAAATCTCTTTAAAGACTCGCACCATTCCCTACAATCAGCGCACTCTTCCTCGGAACACAGTTCAGGTTCATAATCAGCCTTCTTACGTAATGACAACATCTTGTGAAAAAGTTCTTTCATCTTTTCTACGTCCTTAGGTTTAATTAAGCGCGAGATTATGTCCTCTAGTGTTCGTTCATGAATATTTTCGTCCAATGGATTTTGATCTTCATAAGCCATTGGACGTAATGAAGAAACGGTTAAAGAGTACCACATCTTTTGAAGAACAGAGTAATAGAAACATGATATACTCTGACTATACAACCGCTTCGAGAGAAGTTCTAAACCTGCATTATAATAGACGTCGCTTCTTTGATTCATAATCATCAGCGTTGCGACATGTTAAGCGTAGGCAATATTACAGGTTTTACTCCCGAGAGCGAAGAAAGTGTTGTAATGTACGCTCTCACGTAAGGGAATAGAATTGCAGGAGCATTGGTACGGAAGAATTTTTCTTTCTCTTTGGTATTGAGGTCAGAATCGAACTCAAAAAAACCCTGAGCCTTTACCCTAATAACAAGCACTTTATTCTCATCATTAATGTTTGCAATCATCTCCAAGCGCATATTGTTGCCCTCTTCATTAACTCCAATGGTTTGTTCAAACTCCACATTCAGGTTCTGTGAAGCTTCTTCTTCAGGGTTCGTTGAAATTTGAGATTCAACTATTTTATATTCCTTAAAACGGAATTTTGCTATTTGTTCTGCCATAAATTATGCGGCTAATGCGTAAGAATTATTTTTTAATTGTATCTCTGCGATGTTACTTGAATGCACTTGATAAAAATCATACCGGGTATAGTCAACCATTTCCCTAATAACCTTCTCTTGTGAGATAATAAATGACCAAGTTGTTTTTGTCTCAAACAATATATTAGTCATGTCATTAGCATCCGATGGAGCACATATCAAAAGACATTCATCTGGATACTGCTCCATAAAATCCACCCACAATCGCATCTCTGCCTTTTTGTAATCCACACTTCCACGACGGATTTCTTCAGGCTTTACCTCTACTATATGATACTCTGTCACTGCATCATAAGCATACTTTAACTTAATACCTTCAAAAAGTGATTCCCACTTCTTGAGAGTTTTCTTTAAGAAATCTTGTGCAGTCATATTAATTTTAGTAAAGTTTGAATTTATCATTGATACCTTTTGCAAAATCAAGAGCGTATTTAACGTTAGCTTCGTAGATGGGCTGTCGCAATTTTTCTGGTTTGTAATCTGCTTTATTTCTTAGCATATTCGTTTGGTAGAACCATTGAACGAAGTCGTTTGGCTCAAAGTTTGACACAGTGTTTAAACATTCTGTAAACTTTTTGATGAATTTTTGATGTGATTTGGGACCATTTACAAGTCTCTTTTGTTCTTCATATCCAACACAAAAGCGTGAATTCAACAATTCTTTTGACAAAAGATATATCGAATAGTAAGCAGAATGAGCCGAAGCCTCATAACAATCACCACTGACCAGACTGTCTGCTGCAGCAAGGTTGTCCATTGATTTCTTGATATAAGGATCCATAATATCTTCTTGTTAATCACACGATTTCCCTCGCAATATTGCATTCTGCAGTTTTTCCCTGCTTTTGAAATGCGAAATTACAACTTTTCCATCTAACATAACACATTTCAAAGAAAATTAACGCAAAACGAAGTGTGTTTTAACATATAAAAAGGAGATATAAACCTCCAGACCCATCAATGCCTCACCCAAAGCCACACGACTATTCGCAACTCAATAGTTTCAATCCACACTATGTAATGGCGCAGAAAAGTGATGAAGTCAGGAAATGAGTGCGTGCGATAGATTCCATTCCGTCAGATAAAAACAAAGAGGCGGGAGAGTCATCCGAAGCAAAGAAAAAGGTCATACACCGTCGTGCGTCCGCAAACGATGTATAACCTTTTGTTATGATGTAAGAAGCAATCCTTCTCTCCTACTTTGAAGAGGCCGTAGAGCCTATACGTTCCATCTGAGAGCCGTCCCAAACGAAAAGGGTGGAATTGTCGTTTTCATCGAGGAATTTGAGTGTATCTCCATGAGAAAAGTCACCACATACGCCAAAGTTTCCTTGCAATTCAGATTGTAATTTGCTTTCTGCGAGTTTGCCGTTACTATAGAGATATTCGTTGAACTCATATTCCGCACCGTCTGGATAATCCATAGGGTTGTCGGGCATTTTGTTTCGCAGGCAAAAGACCTTGAACGAAGTATCGTCGATGCGGAAGACCTTTACCTCGGTATTGCCGAATGGCACTTCATTTAAAAAGACACGGTCGGCTGTATATTCGGCATCTTCACCCGCATCGCTGTTATTAACCTGTTTCCAAATATCCTTTAAAACATCCTGAGTAAGTTCCACTTTCTGTTGCGTTGATGTGGCGGAGGTGGTCTCTTCTACAGTTTGTCCATCCATGTTTTGGTTTTGAGTTCCAGACCCACAAGAGGATAATGTCAGAACGGCTATGGGAATAGCTATAAATTGTTTCTTCATCGCATAACGATTTAATTTGTTAGTCCTTAGTGGTAAAGGTACAATCAATTTTGCTAATATCAAAGGCAGGGAAAGATCACTTCTGCCGAATTTCTTCTATCATTCCATACAATTTCCGATAGAAAGCGTGACGGGTCAATGTCTGGACATTGCCCAAGACAATCAGCTTCATGCGGGCACGGGTGATAGCCACGTTCATACGACGGTAGTCAGACAAGAAGCCGATGCGCCCCTCGTCGTTGGCACGAACCAAACTGAGCAGTATCACATCCCGCTCCTGACCTTGGAAACCATCGACCGAATTGATGGTAATCAGCCTACGGAAAGGCTTAAAAAACGAACGCTTGTGCATCAGCCTACGCAACAAGAAAACTTGTGCCTTATAGGGTGAGATGACTCCAAAATCTATATTCTCCTCCAAGATGCGTTCCGCTCCTATCCGACCTATATATTTCTCCATTTCATCGAGCAATCGGTCTGCCTCCACACGGTTTAATCGTCCAGCGCTTTGCTCCACAAACTCCTCCTCCACCTCGTCTCCTGCCGTATCTATCCACTCTATCGGAGCATCGAAGTCCAGAATACCACGGTATTTCACCTCGTCCGCCGCCACCAACTTGCCGTCGTAGAACCAATCGGAAGAGAAACGCATGATTGCCTCGTTCATCCGATACTGCACGGTCAGGAGGGAAACAGCCTCCGGCTTGGCCTCAACCACCTTCTGCATCAACGTCCGATCTAACCCCTTACGGGCAGCCTCCATACATTTGATGGTAGGAGGCAACTGACAATGGTCGCCCGCCAAAACCACACGTCCCGACTTGACAATCGGTATCCAACAAGCGGGCTCCAACGCTTGAGCCGCCTCGTCGATGAAAAGGGAAGAAAACCGCATACCCTGCAACAGATGGTGCGAAGCTCCCACCAAGGTGCAGGCTATGACACGAGCCTCGGCAAAGAGGGAATTCCTGATTTCAAATTCCAACCCATCTGCCTGCTCTTTCAATTTTTGAATACGATTTTGGACGGACGAACGGTCGTCCACGCCCCGCTTCTTCTTATAAAGCTCACGAATCGTCTTTCGGATTCCCCACAAGGTGTCGTATTTCGGATGCGCCTCGAACTTGCGCTCATAGGTAAAAGAAAGCATCTTGTCGTTGACACGGGTAGGATTGCCTATACGCAAGACGTTCACTCCCCGGTTGACCAACTGTTCGGAAAACCAATCAACCGCCATATTACTTTGGGCGCAAACCATGACCTGCGTCTCCCTGCGTAGCGTCTCATATACCGCCTCAACGAGCGTTGTTGTCTTCCCTGTTCCCGGAGGGCCATGGACAATAGCCACATCCTTGGCATAAAGCACCTTATTGACCGCCTTCTCTTGCGACGGGTTCAACCAAGGGAAACGAACTGGATAATTGGAGGCAAAACGGGCAGGGAGATTGCCTAGCAAGATTTCACGCAACTCTGCCAAACGGTTATTCTTAGCCTCCGTCACCTTGTTCAAGGCATCAAACATAGCCTGATAGGAAGTCTCGTCGAAAGCCAACTGCACTCCCAACTGCGCCACTCCCTCCAACTGCGCCACAGAAGCTGGACTCGGAATGGAGACCACCATCTCCGTCTCGGAGGCATAGCTGACGAGCGCCGCCATCTTTATCTCACGCACCTGTCCCGACATATCCATGGAGAAAAAGGAGACCGGCTTGCCAAACTCAAAAGAGTGAGATTCCTCCGAGGCTCGCCTTCGGATCTCCACCACATACTGGTTGAGGGAATTGAAATAGGAGCGACCTAAAAAAGCGGGGAACCAACAAATCCCCGCCGCTACTTTCTTCTCCACAGAAATCACCCCCGACTCCTGTTGGAAACTCTTCTTGTCATATTCGTATTCTTCCCGAAGGAGAACCTTCTGAAGATGCAAATCTTCTATTGCGTTTCGCGCCATTGCTTATGTCTGCTAAAATCCGTCATGCTATCCGCCAGAAAAAGCCCGTTCCAACAGCCTATACGACAACACTACTTCAGCAAAACCCCAGCCGTAAACGTGGTGTCCGAAAAGATGCACTTAATAACATATAGTCCTGAACGATTAGCGGACAGGTCCAAAGTTAATGATTTTTCCGCATTCACAAACCTTTCCAGAGACACCTTGCCCGTGACATAAAATTAGCAGATTCAATGCACAAATGCCATTACCCCAAATTATCAAAACTTCTTTTTCATCTCAATTTCTTACAATTTTCCATCAGCAAATCATTCTTTATCAGACTATCAATTGCCGATAAACTATGACAAGTCGATTCTATGTCCTGATAGACCTCCGTGAATGGATAATCGTCGATTCTATTCTTTAGGCAAATTCTATAATCACGAAGATCCTCATCTGAAATATATTTTGTTAAATAAAAGTCACTGACTTCGCATTCCTCATAAGAAAATGAGATCCATCCATCTATTTGTTTTTTTATGCCATTATCCTTGTTAAAGACAAAGTATTCACAACTTCCTCCACCTTTGTCGTTGTAATAACAGAGTCTAACACTATCATTATTTTGATACTCTTGTTTATACTTGCATATATACAAATATTCTTCAGGCTGACAATCCTCTGGTAAAAATTTTTTGCATTACGCCAACATAGCAAAGGAGCAAAGAACCATAATTAAACACCTTATTTTTAGCATCATAAAATCAATAAATTAAAATATAGATAACAATAGGAATTGCACTAATAGATATCACAAACCCAACCAAAAGAATTGTCGCAGAACCCTCCTAACGAGTCCTGCGACAATCTATTCTTTCTATACCTTCCCCACAGAAGGGAAACTGGGAATTATGACTCACGAACCAACTCCATACCGTTGTCCAAGAAAAGAGAATGCTTATCGTCTGAAACAGAGAAATGGACAGGCACCTCCTCGGCCACGATTTCGGCACTGAACTCTCCATTCTTATAGCACTCCATATAGACAGGATTAGAGGAGTAGGAAGTCTTCAACTTCAAGCACTTGCCGTCTTCGCTCTTCACAATCTCGAACGTGATGGCATACTGTTTATTTGAGTAAACACCCACATATTCGTTTTCTTCGTCGGCACTAAGTTCCGTCAATTGTTTCAACGTAGGCAACACCGCATTTTTGTCCGTAACCAAATCAACCACATGGGAAACGAGAGAGAATGGACGATTCGCACCGTTCAAAAGGCATACAGCCACCATGTTACGTCCATTGTTCTTGAAATAGACCACGTCGGCAAAGAAGCCATCAATATTTCCCGAGATGCTCAACGAACCATCCTCGTTATTCTTTTGATAAAAGCCCATTCCCAAACCGTTATCAAACTTCTCCATCAACTCCAAAGATTGAGGAGTGACAATTTTGCCTGCCAGTACGGCAGAAACGAACTTTGCCACCTCCGAAGGCGTGGAAATCATGGAAGACTCACCATAAACCGTTGACAAGTTAGTCTTATCAGCCAAATTCCAATCCGGTTTCTTGTCATAATAAGAGTTTGCCTCCGCACCCTCTTTACTATCCTCATAATTACCATCATAGGTGTTTTGCAAGCCCAATGGAACGCAAATCAAGCTATCGACCAATTTTCCGTAAGGCTGACCTGTCACTTGTTCTGCAATCATGGACAAGAGGATGTAATTACTTGCGGAAACCTGCGATTTTGAACCTGGAGCCGCCACCAAACCATGGGATTGGATTTTAGCCACCAAATCCTCCTTCGACATGGAAGTACGATAGTAAGACCAATAATTCAAATCGAAGAAGATATTGAAAATACCGCTACGATGGCGCAACATATCCTCCACTGAGATCTTAGGAGCTTCGACAATGGAAGGGAAGAACTCACTCAACTTAGAATCCAAGCTCAGTTTTCCGTCCTCCACCAACTTCATCATCACGACTGCCGTATAAAGGTTTGATACAGAGCCCAAACGATAACAAGTCTCCTCTCCATTCGGCACTTGATTCAGCACATTGGAGTAACCCCAACTACGCTCATAAACCTCTTCCGTCCCGTCATATACGGATATTGCACCCATACAACCGCCGTTACCTTCGACAGAGGAGACAAAGCTATCCAATTCTGCAAAAGTATTGGATTGGAACTTACGTGTGTCTTCCGAACAAGAGACAATCACAAGCGAGAGCATAGAACCCATCGCCAAATCTCGAATCAATTTTATCATTTTCATAATAACTTATATCGACTAATCATGAGTGGAAGAGCCTTTCGTCAGGTCATCCAAGGGTTCTTTGGGGGATTCCCCGAAAATCTTTGGGCTAATAGAGAGACTATAAGTCAGACTAATACACTGACATTCAATATTTAAATCAAAGACACTGAATAGATTCAAGGCTCATCACATATCATCCTCTATGGTGATAATCAAAACTCACACAACTTTTTACAGCAAAAAGAGTGCCAAAAAAGACGACATCAGGAAATCAGGGAAACGACCTTGAGCACAAAAAAGGCCACACGAAACAGACCAAATGGAAGTTTTCGTGTTTCGAGAAGAAAAAAAAGAAAAAAAATTTCATGGATAGGAAAATAAATGCGTTCTTTGCAATTAGGATAAAAAGACAACAATAAAAATTCTATACAATGAACAAAATGATGAGATATGTGGGCATCGCTCTTGTTTTATTGGGAGTGCTTATCTTGGCCCTCTACTATTTTAACGCATTGAGCGGAAATGGCACATTGGGAACAGCGGCTGTTTTCTTGGTTGTTGGTTTTATAAGCCACATTGTTCTGAACAAGCTTTTCCTAGAAGACCCAGAGCAGGAGAGTCTGAAGAACCAATAAAAGGCATTGTTCTGGACTAGTTTTCCAAGAAGACTGATCATCCGTTTGACGGGGACAAGGAGATTCTTCTTCGGGAATCTCCTTTTTTATGCCGTTTCCTTTTTACCATAAGAACACATTTTTAAGGATAGATTTTCAATCTACTCCTATCTAAATGCAACACTTCACGTAACAAAATTGTATGAAAGCATTTTTTGCCATTCTGTTTTTAGCTTTTGTCTCTTTCTCCAATATTACTGCGGCCAGCTATATCAACGGCTGTCCCATCGAAGACCCCAATAGTGTGGTTGCCTTCTGCACCGGAGAAAACAATCTGGGAATAAACTTCCCCGCACGAACAAGTTCACAAGAAGTCAAAGCATATCCTTTCGGCGTTGGTTGCCTCGGCAGCACACCCTCCCCAACATGGTTCATCATGCAGATAGAAGACGAGGGAGACCTCATACTCACCATGAACCACTCCGAAGAACAGGATATCGACTTCGCTTGCTGGGGTCCATTCCAAGGGAAAAGCAAAACGGAAGTCCTCGACAAATTGTGCGCCGATCCCGACAAATACTTTGTAAGTCCAGACGATAATGGCAACCCCTACATCAATGTATGCGAAAAAAAATATTATCGATATATAGACAGTATAGCAAGAAAATGTTTCGAGGAAAAGACGGGGCTCACTGTCCAAAACGCCTACTTCTATGAAACAGAATACTTCGAATGTGAAGAATATGCAACGTCCTTGGTGCCTGCGGAGATTGAAAACGACCTCAACCGATCCTATATATATAGTCCTTACGACGAAGAAGTGAGCGACTGTTTCGTCACCATGGAGGCGGGAGAGATCACCATGGTAGACTGTAGCTACTCTGGCGACTATATCGAGACCTGCACCATCCGGAATGCCAAACATGGTGATTGGTATGTATTGTTGATCACGAACTATTCCATGATGCCCGGCAACATATTCTTCAACAAAACAGGCGGGACAGCCACGACAAACTGTAAAATCATCGTCGATGCAAGCTCCACAGGTCCCTACTGTGAGGGGGACGACATCCAGTTCATCATAAACAACATGCCAGAAAACGCCACCTTCCAATGGAGAGGCCCTAACGGATTCACCTCAAACGAGGCAGAGCCTTCCATTCCAAAGGCAACACTTCAAAATGCCGGAAGCTATTTCGTGAAGATGCATAGTGGCGATGAAACATCCGACGAAGTGGAAGTTGTCGTAACCGTTGGAAAGAAATACACGACGGATACCACCATCATCATCGACCCACAACACCCTTTCCTTTTCGGAGAGAAAGAGATCACCCAAGCCGGAGTTTACCAGCATACCTTCCTTAGCTCAGAAGGATGTGACAGCACCGTCACGCTCACGGCAACAAGCACAGAAATTCCAAGAGCCTCCTCCACAGGTCCTTACTGTGAAGGGGACGTCATTCAATTCATCGTAGAGAACAAATCAGCAAACGCCACTTTCCAATGGAGGGGTCCTAACGGCTTCGCTTCTACTGAAGCAGAACCTACCATCTCGAAAGCAACAAGCAAAGAGAAAGGTAGCTACTTCGTAACGATGCAAAAAGATGGAAAGACTTCCAAAGAGGTGGAAGTCATCGTATCCATAAACAGGAAAGACGAAACGGACACCACGGTCGTCCTCCAACAAGGGGAGACCTTCCTATTCGGGGGAGAGGAACTTTCCGAGCCTGGCACTTACACCCACACTTTCCAAAATGAGGAGGGGTGCGATAGCATTGTAACACTCACACTAACAGACACTAAGGTAACCATATCCAACTCAGGTCCCTACTGCGAAGGAGAGACCATCCTACTAACGATAGAGGAAATCGCAGAGAACACGGAGATTAAATGGATAGGACCTGACGATTTCCAATCAAACGAAGAGGCTCCTCAAATAGAGAATGCCAACAGGAGCAAGGCGGGTGTCTATTCCCTCTACATTAAGCGAGGGGACAAAGAGATTCCTGTCGCCAACACCCACGTAGAGGTCAAGGAGAGCATAGAGGAACAAATTGTAGAGGAACTCGTCATGGGCGATACGCTCCGCTTTGGGGATTTGGTCATCGACAAAGCTGGAAAATATTCGCAGACATTCCAGACGGAGGAGGGATGCGACAGTATCGTGACGCTCATTGTCAAGACAAAATTGGACGAGAAGACCACCATCCATCCAGAAGAGTTCTTCACGCCTAACGGCGACGGGGAAAACGACACATGGCAAATCCAAAACATCGAACTTTATCCCGATGCAACCGTCTATATATATGACCGCCACGGCAAACTGATTCGAAAATTCCAACCCTATGAAATCGGCAACGAATGGGATGGAACAGATTTGAACGAAAGGAAAATGCCGTCAGGCGACTATTGGTTTGTCATCGACATAAACTCCATCGACAAAATGTATGTCGGACATGTGACACTCCTCAGATAAATAGGCAAAAACATATCAATCGAGCGAATTGAAAAAAGAAAAACTTTCTTTTTATAAAAAAAAGAGGCATTTTTACGATAATTTTTGCCACGTGACGGATTTTTTATATTTTTGCGGCAAGAAAACTCATGCGTTCCCTCAAATTCGTTTGGGAGAACGCCTCTAACAATAAAGTCATGTCAAACAACAGTACAATAGTAGGCACAAAAATCAAGTCTATTAGAGAGTCTAAGAACCTCTCAATTGAAGAAGTAGCAGAAAGAAGCGGTCTCACTACTGACCAAGTAAAACTCATAGAAGAGGAGACTAACCTCCCTTCCCTATCTCCACTCATCAAGATAGCACGAGCATTGGGGGTACGTATCGGAACATTCTTGGACGACTCTGAGGCGCTCGGCCCTGTAATATGCAAAAGCAGCGACCGCACCCAAGGCATCAGCTTCTCCAACGGCACTGTTGACGCTCGCAAGAACATGGATTATTTCTCTCTTGCTGGCAACAAGGCAGGACGACACATGGAGCCATTTATCATCGACGTTCTCCCTTCAGAAAAGAAAGAATTCACTCTTTCCGCACACGAAGGAGAGGAGTTCATCTATGTATTGGAGGGTGAAATCGAAATCTCTTACGGCAAAGAGGTTTACAAACTCAGCACCGGAGATAGCATCTTCTACGATTCCATCGTAAACCACCACGTTCATGGGGTGAGCAACCAGAAAGCGAAAATCATCGCTGTCATTTACACGCCAATCTAATAATCCGAGTAAGCGAAGGTCTTCTCACAAATGTCATCTAAGATGCAACAACTTTCAGAAAGAACGCTGGGTCAATGGCTCGAATATTGGGCAGAAAAGACACCAGACAAAGAATATATCGTATACTCAGACCGTGATTTGAGATTCACTTGGAAGAGCTTCAACCAACGCGTTGACAATCTTGCTAAAGGTCTCATCTCCATCGGAGTAGAAAAAGGCAGCCACGTCGGCATTTGGGCAACAAACGTCCCAGATTGGTTGACTTTCCTTTATGCTACGGCAAAAATCGGTGCGGTTTTGGTAACCGTCAACACGAACTACAAGCAGAACGAGTTGGAGTATCTCTGTGAAAACTCCGATATGCACACGCTCTGTATCATCGACGGAACTTGGGATTGCGACTATGTGGACATGACCTACAAAATGCTTCCTGAGTTGAAAACTTGCCAAAGAGGACACCTCAAGAGCGAACGTTTCCCTCACATGAAAAACGTCGTTTACATCGGTCAGGAGAAACATCGTGGAATGTACAATACTGCCGAACTCCTCTTGCTCGGACAAAATATCGACGACAAAGATTTGGATGAGGCAAAGAAGAAGGTGACTTGCCACGACGTCTGCAATATGCAATATACTTCGGGAACGACAGGCTTCCCTAAGGGCGTAATGCTTACGCACTACAACATCACCAACGACGGATTCTTCACCGGCGAACACATGAAGTTCACCGAGAACGACAAACTTTGCGTCTGCGTTCCTCTGTTCCACTGCTTCGGTGTGGTACTTGCCACAATGAACTGTTTGACCCACGGATCCACGCAGGTAATGGTCGAGAAATTCGATCCGCTAGTTGTTCTTGCTTCTGTTCACAAAGAGCGCTGTACTGCCCTCTACGGTGTGCCTACGATGTTCATCGCAGAGTTGAACCACCCAATGTTCAGCATGTTCGACATGAGCTCGCTTCGTACTGGTATCATGGCAGGATCCCTCTGCCCTATCGAATTGATGCGTGCGGTATCTGAAAAGATGTACTTGACCATCACTTCTGTATATGGTTTGACAGAATCCTCTCCTGGTATGACCCAAACTCGTATCGACGACTCGTTTGAGGTACGTTGCACCACTGTCGGAAGAGACTATCCTTTCGTCGAGGTCAAAGTTATTGACCCAGAGACAGGCGAAGAGTGTCCAACCGGTGTTCAAGGAGAAATGTGCTGTCGCGGATTCAACGTGATGAAGGGCTACTACAAGAACCCAGAAGCAACAGCAGAGGTAATCGACAAGAACGGATTCCTCCACTCTGGAGATTTGGGTGTAAAGGACGAGTTTGGCAACTATCGAATCACAGGCCGTATCAAGGATATGATCATCCGTGGTGGTGAGAATGTTTACCCTCGTGAAATCGAAGAGTTCCTCTATAAGATGCCAGGCATCAAGGATGTCCAAGTAGCTGCCGTTCCTTCTAAGAAATATGGCGAGGAAGTGGGAGCCTTCATTATCCTTCACGAAGGTGCCTCTATGACGGCTGACGATGTAAAAGACTTCTGCAAAGGCAAGATCGCCCGCTACAAGATTCCTAAGTACATCTTCTTCATCAAGGAGTTCCCTATGACAGGAAGCGGTAAGATCCAAAAGTTCAAATTGAAAGAGCTCAGCTTGAAGCTTTGCGCTGAACAAGGTATTGAAGTGATATAACGGCGAACAGATTCGTCCTCATAGTAAAAAATCCCCTTCTCAGAAACGGAGGGGATTTTTTGTTGGGTGTTGGGAAGGAACGGGGAAATTGTGTCATTTCAGCCAAAGACTTCCACCCAGAGTCAAACATGGGGATATAAAAGGCTTTATCCCCCCAACACGGCCCGTTCTAGTCTCAAGCTAGGAGTAGAGCGCCTCACGACTTTTTAGACCCTACAATCACCTCTATGATGCCTGCAAAGACGAGAAGGATTCCGGCACCCCAAACCACATAGTTGAAGAGGAAGACAACATTCGCCTTGGCTGAATTATGGTAAAGCAAACAGCCGAAAAGGAAGACGAGCACTCCGGCGATAAGTTCGCAAAGGCCACGGATTCTCTTCGCCTTCTTCTGCTCCTGTTCTTTTTGAAGTTTTATCTCCTTATCCAACTGAACAAGTGATTCGGCCACCAACTTCCGCTGCTCATCGGAAAGAGGTTGCGAATTTATCGAGTTAAGCACCTCCCTCGTTGAATAGCCATTCAACCTCTTTTCCCTGTAATAATTGACAAGTTCTTCGTCTGTCATTTCAAAAATCTCTTTCATAATCATGTTTTTTAGCAATGGCAATTTATAAAAAATGAGAATTCGTTCTCCCAAAAGTCCTAAGAATTTGGTCGGCTTTTTTACAGCAAACTCTTGTTGAAGGGCATTAGTTAAGCGACCTCACGATTTTCTGCAATGAATTATCAATGACAAACAAAACAAAGCGAGAAGGATTCCCACAAAGATATAAAGCCCACTACCCATTACTCTTAAAACAATCTTCCAAGGTAGCCAAAACGAGAAATGCAGATAGTCCCAAGCGCAATATATATAGGACCAAACGTATAACGAGAGCCTTAACAGAATAAATTCCAAATGAAATGTAAAATTCGTTATATTTGCGTGTATAAATTAATAAGTATATTTAAGAATATGAGAATATTTAATTTGTTAATGTTTATATGTTTGCCCGTTTTTGTGACATGTGCAAATATAGAGTTGAAGGAAGAAATGCCTCCTGTGGTCAAGACAAAGGCTAACTTATGAGTTATGACTATAGATACATATGGTAATTCCGTAGATAAAATTAATGAGAGAACAGAACTTGTTAGGTTAGTGGCAAGCGATACTGTAGATATTGCAGAGGTGACATGGCTGTTGAAATCTAACAATTTAGCAAAACCTATGAAATTAATCTATGACAAGAGAAGCAGGATACTGAAGAAGTTATGCACCCAAACCAACGAAGTTAGGGAATTCAAGAATGTGGGAAGCTTAGGTCTGTGCGATTTCTTTTATTCTGGTCGCAAATCAATAGAAAAAGAAGGATTAGAGGAATATTGTCAGCGTCGTTATTCCTTTGAGAGTGCTCCGATAGGCTCAAAACCAGAGCAGGATCCAATAACAGGAAATGTGAAGATGGTTTGCGACTATGTAAATAACATGACAAATGACACTACAAGTGTGAAGTACTTGGAATGGACTGCTGTGACACCCGTAGCCTTAGATTGGTATGTTCGTGCAAAATTCACATACATTAATGCATCAGGAGTCAAAACGATTAAGAATATAGGTTTTTTCATACGTGATGACAAAATGCACCGCACAATTGAAATAAAGTAGAAATAAGTATTATGGGTTAATTTTCTGTATTCTTTTTTCAGTTTATGTAAAAAAATGTATATTGCATTTGGAATGAGGAGGGGAGCGAATTGTTCTCCTTCGTTTTTTTAATATAATGATAGATAAACAAGAACTTACACTAGCGATCAACGAATATATTGACAACAAGCCTTTTCCTTGTAGAGGTTAAGGAGGAACGCCACTATAACGTTTCTGATTTTAGTTGTCTTTTCCCAAAACAGATCCACCACACCACCTAAGAAGAGAAGTATTCCTGCGCCCCAAAGCACATAACTGAGGATGGTAACGAATATCGCCTTAGCTGAATTATGACATAGCAGACACCCCAAAAGGAAGAGAAGCAACCCGACTATGATTTTACAAAGCCCCCTGACCTTATTCGGACGATTTCCCTTTTGCTTTCGATGTTTTAAAACTTCGTTTGTCATTTCAAAATTCTCTTTCATACTCACTTTCTATTTCTATTGTAGAAATAATATCTCGCTATAGAATAAATGGCAAAACTCTTTGTGTTGTAGGGCTCCTCTATAAAACCTCCCCGTGTGATTTTATCCAACAGGATTCCGACGGAAAGAGAATTGATGGGGAACTCCTCCCCTTGAAATATAGCGACCCGACTACTTATCTCTTACCCAGATGCATTTTCCCCTCAACATAGGCCTAATCTCATTAAAACTTCAGCGACAAGCCTACACCCCTGTTTTTGGAAACCAAATCGAGATGAACAGGTTCTTGATAAGAGGTCTTCTTCGAACACTTCTCTCTGATCTCATCCAAGGATGGTTTCTGCTGGCGATGTCCCACAATCCAAAGAGGCACACCGGCAGACACAGAAAGAGCTCCCACGCCCAAAAACGTATTTGTCACATATCTGTATTCTTTCATGTAGACGGTTTCCTCTTCAATATCTTCTTCATCGGGGCCTAATACTATCTCAATCGCCTCCAATAGTGCGCCAAAGGTTAATAATCCTCCTCCAACAAATGTAAAAACCTTACCAGTCGTAACTTTCCAGCCTCCCTTTCGATAGGAATCATACGAACTCGTGCAATTGCTCAACGCATAATCAAACAAATCTTCTCGTAGCATTTCCCCTTCATAAAAGAGACGTCCGCCTCGATAGTCACACTCCGCCAACCTCTCGCAAGGGAAAGCTTCGATAGAAACTTTTTCTGGGATGCCCACACTATCCAATTGCGTAAAAGCCTCCACCCTACCACTGTTGTAGGCAATACAACTTACCTTCTCCTTGGGAATCTTCATCACTTCGCTTTCTCTGTCTTTCCATTTTTGAAAGAGAACTTCGTCCATAGTGACATCGACTACCCTCACCTCCAATCGCAGCCCTTTTCCTGTCCCATTCGGCTTTAATTGAATAATATCCTGTGCATTAGCTTGTGAAAAAAGCAATACAATCAATAGAAACGCACTGTATATACCTTTCATAATTTTCCTATTTTAAAACTTCAACGACAACCCCAATCCTTTATCTTTAGGGACAAAATCAAGATGGATAGGCTCTTGGCTGGCCGTCGAGTTGGAACATTTCTCCCCGACCATATCCAAGGCTCGCTGAACCCTCCGTTGTCCAACAACCCAAAGAGGAACACCTACCATGACAAATCCTGTACCTATAGCACAAACAACCAAACTTCCATCATTGTCGTCCAAATAAAAAGGAAGTACCATCTGAAGAACATAAGATCCCATAGAGGATGCCATGATTCCCCAAAACCTAATATGACGCCCACTTCTGTACAAATCCCGTGAGCCTGGGCAACAATTCCTCATCGCATAGTCTATTTCTCTTTCAGTGAGTTTATTACCCATATAATAGAAATCGCCCCTCTTATAAGAACACCGTTGCAGGCTATCGCAAGCGAACTGCCCAACAAATCGCCAATAGTCGTCTATGCTAAAACAGCCCGATTCGTCCAATCGAGAATAGACCTCCAATCTTCCGTCCTCATAAACAAGATGGCTGAGGTCATCTTTAGCCAATCGATACACTCTACCTGTCGAATCATTATAGTCTTTGTAAGAAATCCGACTTCTGGAGATTCTGACAACCTTAACTTTTTTCGTGTCATGGTTTTTCATATAGAGGAGATCTTGCGCATTGGCACAAGAAAAAAACGCAACGCATAAAAGCACGACATTAAATATGTATCTCATAACAATCTCTTCACTATTCTCTTATAACTGAAATACGCCCTACATATTAGCCTAAAAGATGCAGAATACACCAAGGAGGAAATGACGCACAACCCCTCAAAAGGGAACGTCACCCCATACCCTCACGCCTACAAAATCCATGACAATGACAAACATAGGACTTGCATCTAGTGACCACACCTTTCTTATGAACGGAAAGGCCAAAAGTATTTTACAAAGATAAAGATTTATTTATAATTATTTCTCATCTATAGGACAAATGTTGGATGAAAAAGAATTGTTATGGGAAAAGAATCATAAAAAACGAGGAGGAATTGTCGTTTCCGTCAATTCCTCCTCGGCTCTATATCTCTTCGATTTATTATCTCATCAACGTGAAGTGACCGACGTAGAACTTGTCCGCCTCGTCGATGTTCACCTCATACCAGTAGTCGGTCGCTGGCATCTTCTTGCCGTTGTAGGTTCCGTCCCACGAGCCTTCGGAAGCCTTCATTTCGCTCAACTTCTTTCCGTAACGGTCGTAGATGATGACCACGGCATCAGGATAGGCCTCCGCCAAGTTCGTAACATCCCACTGGTCTTCAATTCCGTCGCCGTTCGGTGTGAACTTCGTCTTGAAGAAGATCTCAGGCGCCTTCACGGCAAACGTGCGCTTCGTCTCGCAACCGTTGCCGTCCACCACGTAGAAGTCGTAGGTCGAGTAGCGTGTCACCTCCATGCGGTTCTCTGGCGAATACTCGCCGTTGATTCCCACCTTGTAGAGGTAGTTTCCGTCTCCACCG
>JAGCWQ010000077.1 GCA_017961765.1 Paludibacteraceae bacterium
AGATATACTTGATTTATTGACGCCGTCCTGTATAGCCATATCCTCCGAATTTTGCGCCGGCGATGTCACGCATAGATACACCTATTATCCTGGATGCGGTTGCAAGGGCATCGCCAATGTATTATCAGTTATTGGATTGTGCAAATGTGTATGGAAGAAGACAGTCGAAAATCACGACAATAATAATGATTCGTTGAAGGATGAGGACAGGACAGAAGCGAGAAACAGTGGTGATGAACTTTACAACTGTATAGAGTCGGAGTTGGCAGAGGACAATGACGCCTGTTCATATAATTTCCAGAACGATTGGATTAACGGTACGCTTTACGCCCCCATGTGGTTCAGGAAGATAACGCCGAAAAAGCGTTTCCTTTTCGGACTGATAAAGAAGCGGGCGAAGGATGAATGGTGTTCCGCATCACAGACGTTTATCAATTCCACGAGACTGTATGAGCCATGTTCTCTTAATAGAAAGGTTGGTAAGTCATACAATAATTTCCGGGGGGGACAGACGTACCCTTATTACGTACAAGGCAATCTGAATTGTGGTAATGATTGCCATGAGAAGGTTAACGAGGTCTACATCGACTATGGTCTCATCGTCTATAGGGAGACAATGTTTGGACAACCGGTGTATTATTATAAACCGGTCGAATACTCAGATAACACAGACGGAAGATACTTGAGTGACAATGGGCGTAGGGATACGTTGAAGCTACATTTCGCAAGCGATATCGTGTTGTTGGGAAGTCTTAACGATTGTGACCTTGACGGTGTGCCGCAGTTCTTCAAATCATTGGAATCGACGACATATAAGCTTCCGACTAACGTGCTTTTCGCCGATAACTACGTCATGCGGGATTATGACGAGGACGGTAACCCGGTTCTTTCGTATTCATCCGTCAGCACAAGCGAGATGGCCGGATGCGATTGGGGCAACTCCAATGAGGACATATGTGACGGACAGAGCGGATTGTTCTATGACATAGGATGTTCCACGATAAAGATGGCGCCGAAGTCTTGCATTAACCTATCTAGGGTCTGTGAATTCGGTACGTCATTGGACGAGACGAAGCAAGTGCCTGACTTGACACAGAACAACGATAGCGACACATCAGAGATGATATATGACACACTGGTGCTTGACGGCTTCATTTCGAAGGACGAGTTGTATAATGATGACGAGAGAAGTATGTTCGCCACGATGAACGGAAACTCTTTGAGAACCACGGTCAACCAAGTTACCGGGATGCGTAAGTATGATTTCAGACACATATACGTCGATAACTACGATAAGTCGTTATACGAGATAATGAAGTCGTCACAACGCTCATGCAGTGGCATGACACAACAGTACAACTATCATCTTGAGGACTTCTCGCAAGGTTACTACGACTTCAGGATGGGTGAGTACCCACATTACTACGTATCTGGAAATTCTGGCAATGAAGTCTTTTTCCCGAGATATGAGAACTCGTTCTACTTTTATTTTGGGCTGAAGGTTGGGAAGACGGCTATCGACAGGTTCAATTCTGAGTTCTTCAGTGAGTGTCTGAACGCCGGTGAGGCTGTCGACAGCATAAAGGTGGAGACGAAAGGTAACAACTGGTGCCTTGACCAGTCAGAGACACAAAGGAACGGTTACGTTGCGTTGGATCTCTCCAATGTCACGTTACCCTGCGACATACTCATACAAAATGCGAACTCATCGGGACCCGATTCACCGGGTGTGGAGGTTGAGGCAAACACTGACGAGCGGATTTATTTCTCTATCAGCGATGTTGAGTCATTACAGAACCTTGGGTATGTCAAGAAGCAGATACTCAATTCGTATGGCATCCCGTTCATGCTCCCTAACGGTACATATGACGTGGTGATAACTGACAGTGACGGGGAGATAATAACGTCGTCATTCACGATGTCTGCACCTATATTGAGATACTCGATGGATTACTCTCCGTTCCGAGAGGCGATGAATGTCCTTGAGCAGATGTCACCCACAAACACGTTATGGAATATATCCGATAACGACACGAATGCGGACGGTAGTGGTTGGTCGCACATGCCATCCAGAATAACTTCAATGGTGAACGACCAATACATGAGGAACATAGGCGGGTCAATCGCCGTATATAACGTGGTGGACACATATGACAATACCCGTATGGCGTCTTATTGCATAGAGGTTAAGTCCATGGAAGCAATAGAGGGATGGGGTAACACGCATAATTCAGACCACGCACAACAGTCGACTACTGAATATGACGGGTATTATCACCAACATGTGCTGATAAATAACAATAACGTTACGCCTGATTCATTTTCCGGGGCGAATAACCCAATTCGGCCATACAGGATAATAACATCTGACGGAAATGTCAGGGGTTTATTATTCGGTGTCCCAAAAGGTAACATGACATATGAAATCACTGTTACGCAAATATGCGGAACGGCACACACAAACAATAAGTTCACCCAACGAGTTACTATCAAGGAAGCCACACCGTTCAAGCTCTTCATAAACAGCACAATAGACTATGACGTGATTAAGTCGTGGGGCTGCGGCATGAGTGCTAAAGGCACGTTGTCTTCACCATCGATAAGTGGTCCTGATTCGTCGTTTAACATGAATTGGCTCAACATTGGTTCTGCCGAATACAACTGGTCGGAATACTCACATTACGAAAATTTCGTGGAATCAGTGAAGCGTTCATTACTGAATATTACCAATGCTTCAAACTATATCCCGTCCGATGTGACAATCACACATATAGACCTTGATTACATAACCGACGCGGTCAGGTTCTACCCAAGGAAAAATAGCGTTGAACCGGGTCAGAGTGGCTATCATGACACTGTCGATGACGTGTATGAGACCATTGACACGGTAATCGACTACCTGAATGGCGAGATACCGGATTATGACAACGGGCAAACATTAAGATCTGTTGACCATATCGGGATAACTGAAGTTATATCATATTATGAGGAATTACTTACGCTTTATGATGAGTTGGTTAGTGACTACGACGCGCACAGCGCGCAGGCGTCAAACGATTTTGACAGGATAATAAACGCCATAAGCGCGATATGCAGTCAGACGTCATGGAGTGGATACACGGAGAGCTACCAGATAACACCCGGCGGTCAAACCTATTACACAGGTCCTGTCGTTTTGAAGAGGGATGAACTTATGTCATTGGCGGCAAGCGGCGACCAAATAGAGATTTCTAACAAGAGGATGGAAATTTCTAACGGTGTTGTCACTATGGACGGATATCTGTCAGATTTCGACTCGTCAATATCCGACCTCATATCGGCTTACGAAATCTTAAAGGACGTTATAACTGGGTTTAACGAAAGACAAAGTAATTTTGTTGATGAAATGAGGTCAACTTTCCAATTGACCTGCCAGTACGACACGAAGGACATAAGTTTCACGACGACAACCGACGACCGTCCTGTCACGTACTACTTGGTTTATCGTCCGGAGGATGCTGTCGACGACGCATCGTACAATACACTGTCAAGGAATGTCATGTCATATCAGTCGCAAAGCATACGTGGCATCACGATACCGACAATAACGTCAAAGAACAGCGAACTATATGGTAACAACACCTATGGTATCACCGGAACAAACGTATGTTATGCGACAGACAATCGTTCTAAACTTAATGACAAATTGAGGAAGGCATTCTTCGTTGCGGTGAAAAATGCCGGGGATAAGACAATACCAAACGATTCTAATATTTCTGCCGGTAGTGGGCAACCATTAAACTTCTTCGGTTTCCACGTCATTGACAAGATATTCTCGATGAACACGCTTACGTGGGGATGTGTTCAAGGTATACCATTCTACGGTTTGCCAAATACGGACGAACATGTTGGGAAGAAAATTATAATGTCTGGGTTTTTTACGGGCTTTATATATAACGGTCTCACTGATTCCGTTGACGATG
>JAGCWQ010000078.1 GCA_017961765.1 Paludibacteraceae bacterium
AGATTCAACGCGTTCCTGAATTTGTTCAAGTACCCGTTAGCATTCAAATATGTGTAGTTGAACAGATCTTCCCTACCGTTCGTCTTCATACCGAAACTTTTATTATAAATACCGATATTTGGGCAAATAAATGTATTTATAAGTGTAAAATAGTACGTTATGAAACTTACTGAAAGTCAACTTAGACAAGTCATAAAAGAAACAATAGAAGAGGCACTTTTCGGACTAAGTGCCACTAACTTCGGAAAAAACGGACATTGGAGAACGAGTTCAAAGAGCCAGAATCCGGTTATTCAGACAGCATATAAACTCGGTTGGGAACTGAGCAAGCCTGACGAAGAGAATATCGAAGGTCAGTACAACGCCGAGATTATGAGCGGAATGAACAACTATGTCAAGCCGGACGACGCAGATTGGGTGGAGCAGAGCAAGTATCCAAAGGCTTCTTGGCCTATGCTCATTGCAAAACTTAATCAGGCGTTCCGTGGACAGGGACTGCAAGTTCGTGGCTCCAACTATCACGAGCGGTACGAGGATATGAACGGAAACGTAGTTGACGAGCCAGGTGTAAAGAGAGTGCTCGGAACAATAACTGTTTCAAGATAAGAAGAATATGGCACTGACAAAAGAAAACGCAAAGGAACTTCTCTGTTCCTTGGAAGGATACCATCAGACGTTGAAAGAACTGCATTGGTCAACGGACAACCATCCTAAGCACCTTCTTACTGACGAAATTGATCATGGGGTGCTCGAATTTGAAGATGCACTCGCTGAGGTGGTTATGGGTAAACTCGGTGAGAAGTTCGGAAAGGGTGACTTGAAGACTATGCTCCCTGAGGCAGAGGAACTGAAAGGGATTCTCGACGAACTCGAGAACGACGTCAACAAGTTTATTGATTCGCTCGGCGGCGAACATGGGTACGGCGGTATATACAGCGTAACCGACGACTTCCTTTCACAGATTTACAAGTGGAAATATCTTGAAACGCTTTCATAATTGAACACGACGAGACAATATAGCAAGAGTGATATCGAGGCTGCAGTGTTGAATGAACATTTCGACGCTGCGGCTCGTTCATCATTTGGGTTGACGGGTGAAAAACTCGACGACTATTGCCACATTGTCGATGAAGAAATAGACGAACTTGACGATACTCAGGCACAGGAGACGTCATTCACGAAAGGAGAATGGGCAAGAAACAATTTTGACTTGTCCTCGTTCCGCCCACAGACGCAACTGCACCCGAAAATATGGTTCAACGGGCAAATGAACTCACGAGTCAGGCTCAGGCTGCTGGATATTGCCGACGATTTCATAAAGACGTTGGAAGTGGATTGGGTTGAGCCGAAAGATATCATATTGACGGGCAGTCTTGCAAACTACAATTGGAGTAAATTCTCCGATTTCGATTTGCATATCGTCATAGATTTCGAAGAGGTTGACGACAGGGTTAATTTCGTCAAAGACTATTTCGATTCAAAAAAGAAACTGTGGAACGAGCAGCACGGAAACCTTAAAATCTATGGGTTCCCTGTTGAGGTTTACGTTCAGGACGCAAACGAGTTCCACACGGCGAGCGGTGTATATTCCCTTGAACTCGGGCAGTGGCTCAAGAAACCGGAAAAGAACAGCATCAAAGCAATCCAACTGAATAAATTCTATATCAAGGAAAAAGTCCTCAAATTCATCAAACTGATTGACGAACTTAGTGACGAGGCTGATACGGAAACGGACGAGCAGAAACTCGAGGAAGTGGCATTGAAAGCCAATGCGTTATTCAAGAGGATAAAAGCCATGAGGCGTGAGTCGCTTAAGAGCAAAGGCGAAATGGGTTCCAACAATATCGTTTTCAAGGCACTTAGGAGAACGGGCCACATAGGTAAACTCGCTGATATAAAAATGAAAACCTACGACAAGATATTCTCAATTAGGTAGTTTTTGGAGTGGGATAGGTATTTATTATAAAATAATCGGTAAAAACAATATTGCAATATGTCAAAATACGATGAACAATTGAATAGGATGCTCAACCTCATGGAGGAAGAGACAAAGCCTAAGAAAGTCAGTTCTAACCTTTGGTACCACGCAAACGGTGCCGACGGAAAGGTTTACGGTATCGTTAAGGAAGGTGCAAAGTTCTATATCAAGACAACCGAAAGCGGCAAGGAGAACCTTGTCGAGTCTTACGAGTACATCAATGGCTTCGTGAACCGTAGGGAAAACGAATACAGAAGCTACAACGATGCTACCAAGCACCTCGAACTCAAACTCATGTCTCTGAACGAGGCTTACGGCAAGAAGTCAGACGTTTCAACCGTAGACTTCAAGCGTAACGAGAAGGCACTCGCATACCTTACTGAGGAAGCCCGCAAGGAACTTGACAGGATGAATCAGATTTACGAGAATTCCTGCAAGATTGGACGCGACTGCGTTTGCGATCCTGAGTCAAAGGGAAGTGCCTCTCCTGAGAACACCGAGAAGAACAACGACCCGTTCGATAAGAAGGTTACCCCTGACATGGACTACAAGGGTTCAAAGGGTACTGTCGATGAATCCGGCGACGGAAGCAAGGTTGCTGACGTAAGTAGCGACCTCCAATCCGACAAGATGAAGACCAAGAACAGCAACCTCGACGACTCTGGTAACGACAAGGAGTACAAGGACGCTCATGACGACCTCGAAGGTGAGGGTGTTGCTGACAAGCACCCTTCAGGCGGAAAGGTTGTTAGAGTGAACGAAGGTGTGTTCGAGTTCAACGACGGCCTTGACGACATGAACGGCGGCGTTCCTGATGCAGAAGTCGGAGAGCCTGACATTGCGCCGGATCCAACCGTTAGCGAACCCGCTGACCTTGGTGCACAGGACTTCGAAGAGCCCGTTGATCCTACGTTCAGTGATGTTAACCCAGAGGACCTCGGTACTGACGGCGTTGGTGACGACGTTGTTGGCGTTGGAGACGGTTTCGACGAGACTGAGCTTGACAACATGCTCGAGGCATTCCTTGCCGAGCAGGAAGAGGCGATTACTGGTCCTGATAAGGTTATGGACAAGGAAGGCAACCCTATCAACGGTACCAATAACGGTGTCGATGGCGAAACCGGTGAGGATTGGAAGCGTGTAGGCGACAAGGTTGACATTAAGGAAGACGAAGGCTACGGCGAGACTGACAAGTCAGAGAAGCCTGAGACGATGGACAACTACAAGTTCGGCTACAACGACGAAAAGAAACTCCCTGCACAGTCATGGGATAAGATGAACGAGTCTGAGAAGAAACTCGTCAAGAGCCTTACCGAAAGCATTTTCAACAAGCTCGTCCCTAAGAAGAAGCTCACTCTCGAAGAGGCTATCGCAAAAATCGTGAAAGAGGAAATCACGAAACTCGACGTTTGGGGTAAGCACCCTAAGTATGGCGAAGAGCCTATGACTCACCCTGAGGCTAAGGAAGTTCTCGCAGGCACTGCCGACAGAGACTTCAACGACGATTCAGCAAAGGGCAGCGAGCAGTACGGCAAGAAGATTGGTGACGGAAAGCCATTCGATCAGAAAGTCGTTGACCTTCTCACGGACCAGGTTCTCGCAAAACTCAAAGGAGCAGCACAGGGCAAGTAATGAAACTCAACCTATCAGAAAAGCAGGTAATGGACGCAATCACGTCCGTACTATTGGAAAACAGGAAGGTGCTGAAGATTGGTAATCCAGCACCTTCCGCCCCACCTGCGCCTGATATGGGAATGCCTGCACAAGACCCTGCAATGATGGCAGGGCCGACAGGCGCAATGGGAGGCCCGGGTGATGCCGGCGTTCAAATGGATCCTAATGCAATGGGCGGAGACCCTATGGGTGGCGACCCTTCCGCTATGGGAGGCGACCCGAACGGCGAAAATCAATTCGACACGAATTTCGATGCGGGCGTGGAAGCCGACGAGGAAACTGACCCTCAGCACTACATTCAGCAACTGACGGGAAAACTTTCTCAAAGCATTAACTCCTATAACAGCGAGCAAGGACCCGATGCCGGGCTGTGCAAGTACGTGGCAAGCATGATAATCACCGCCACCTGTAAAAATCTCGACGAGAAAGCCAAGAAGGAACTTATCGAAAAAATCAACACCGCCGCTTCTGACGAAGAAGACACAGGTGGAGAAGATATGGATATGGGCGATGGCGGAGATATGCAGCCGGATCCAAATATGGAACAGGACCCAAATGCTCAAATGCCAATGAACGAGCACATAATCACCAAAAAGGAACTTGCGGAACTCGGCGTTCAGGACAGGCAGGAAAACCTTCCTAACAAAGTCAAACCGGACCAAAAGAGTATTTTCAGCGGAAAAAGGTTCTAACAGACGTTCGCCAAAGTGAATTAACCCCGATTTTCGTCGGGGTTTTTCATTTGTTAAAGGTATTTATGGATAAAATATTCGACAGTAAAATGAAGAAAATACACATAACAGAAAATCAGCTCAAAGAACTGAGAAAAAAAATCACGGAGTCATACGATGTTGACATTACCGACGATTTGGAGCGTGGAAAGAAGTCCCCTTCACAGGTAGTAAGCCAGAAAAAGGCTGAAAACCCGAACCTCAGTAGCGACGCAAACAACGGCGAAGTGAAGTTTTCCTTCGACCCTAACGGGATTGACGAGGAAAAAGTAGCGAAAACCGTTACGAAACGCGAAATTAAGGAAGCAAAAGTGAAGAAACTTCAGGAAAATTCTGTAATGTTTACTAAGAAGGATTTGTGCTAAATGAAAAGGGTTCTTGTCAACGAAGATCAAATGAAACTTATAAACGAGGCGGTTGAAATGCGTTCAAACCTGCCTCAGTTTATGCATCTGTCGTTAGACCAAGGTAAGAACCCGTTCTCGAACACAGGATACTTCGTAGGTACTTCCCTTGAAAAAATGCTCGTAAAAAGAGCGGGGGAGATAAAGGCTAACTTCACGGACGACATTGATCAATACAGCAAAGACAAGGTATTTTCAAAACTTGCACGCCTCATTGAGAAATGCAAAAGGAAAGAGGAACCGATAAGGGACAAACTCGAAAAGATATGCAACAATGCCGTTGTGGAGATTTTTGGGATACCGGCCGGCGTGATTCAGATAGACTGCGAACTCGTAGAAGGAATTCCACCGGGAGAACAGTTCCACGTCTCTCCTGACACGGACGAAGATTTCGAATACGACGACGTGGAGGCTATCGAAGCCAATGACGCCGAAACGAAAAAAAGACGCATCGTGAACGCACTCGGATACGGTGCTTCGCAAAGATTCCTCGAACAGTCCTCTAAACTGTGGCTGAGTGAGATATTCCAACTCGACGAGGAACTTCCTCACCTCTACAGTCAGGTTATGAAGATAAACGAATATCTCGTTTTCAACAGTGACGTAGAGATTCAGGACGATAACCACATGCAGGGTGGAACCGTAGAGACGAAACTCAAGCACGAGGGGGAGGTTACCGAAATGCATGCAAGGGGTATCATATTCCCAATACTGCTTCATGAAGCGATAAGGGGCGTTGTCGAACTGATAGCATCATACGGACTGCCTGACGACATTGAAGGTGCGAAAAGGGTAACCAACATATCAGACGCATTGGAGAACGAACCTTGGGATATGCGTGTCGGCCCGGTTCTTTGGGATTCCGTGTGTGCGGGAATAGGCGGCGTAGAAACAGAAGATTTCCCATACTTCTTCAAGGCATTGGTAACTCTTCCGCCTGAGCAGTTCGGGAGCCTTATGAAAAACGTGTTTGCCGGTACGAGAGCGGGCAAGGAAGGAGTGAAACGGCTGTACGACGAGTCAAAATACGACAACGAGTACGACAAATTCACAAATGATTTGGCTTTAAAGCAAGATAGGGATGTCATCGAGGACGCTTATTTTACCGAGGAAGAAGTCGAACAGTGGGGACGGGGGTATGAGTAACGCATTCGCAAGGGGAACGCTTAAAATACCTTGGACCTCACCGGAAGTTAAGAACAATGCAACTGTTGGTAGATGCGTTGTTCTTATTCCGGTTTATAAGAACGTAGAAAGGCTGTCGAAATTCGAGAAAAAATCCATTGAAAGGGTGATATCCATTCTTGGTGAAAAGTATGAGTTGATGCTCCTTTGCGGGAAATCATTCAATACCAACGAGTACAACGAGCACTTTGGATATGACTTTTCATATTACAAGTGCAACGACGATTTTTTCAAGTCTCAGAAATCATATTCAGACCTTTGCGAAAAGTATCAGTTTTATGAAACTTTGTCTGAATACGAATATATGCTAATCTATCAGCCGGACGCTTGGATATTCGAGGACAGACTCGAGCATTTCATAAACCTCGGGCGTGATTACATAGGCTCCGTGCATACGCTGAGAACAAACGGAACAAACGGGAAGGTTGGCAACGGTGGCTTCTCACTGAGGAAGATATCTAAGTTTGCCGAAGTATGCAAGAAAACCGACTTCGAACAGTTCAGATATACCACATACGAGGACTGCGTGTTTACTATGCTGCTCAAGCAAGAGTTCGACATAGCTACGCTCGAAGAAGGCTTTGATTTCGGTTGGCAGGAGAACCCGCAGGCTGCGTTTTCAATTACAAAGAAACTCCCTATGGGGTGCCATAATCCGATGAGGAACAATTGGAGGTTTTGGTCCGAGCACATCAAGTTGGCAGACGAGCCGTTTAGTGAAGAAAAAATGAAAGTGATATCCGGCGCGGAAAGCGTAACCATTCGCCCGGTTTATAACAAGCCGCTTATACATAAGCCGAAAAAACTGATATCGAGACCGATATAATGAATGATTATTGTGTTATAAGTTCAAACTGCATTTCTGGGTTTTGGTACCGAGATGTAGTCGGAAAAGAATACGAAATACCGTTCATTTGGTCGATAGTCAGACTAAGTGATATGCTGACACTAATCCGAGAATTTGATACCATCGATTTCGAGAATTCTGTGGCAGTAATGAGCAAAGGGGAACTGAAAAGAAACGACGGAGACGAATGGGCCAAAGTTGTTGTTGACGGAAAGATAAACGTTTATTTTGTTCATTTCAAGGAAGACAAAGAATTAGACAAAGAAGTCAAAGTTGGCATAAGCGTATTTTCTCCCGATGTTTTGGCATACACCGAACAGGCTTGGAAAAGAAGGAGTTCAAGAATACCGTACGGGAAGAAAAGAGTGTGGGTTTTTTGGGATGACGCAATAAACACCAATGTTGATTTGGAAGAGTTCATATCAATCTCGGAAGATAGAAAAGACGAACTTTTTGTGCTGTTCACGCCTGAAACAGATAAAACGTCACGAGAAAACCTGATAGTATTGCCAATAACGGATTATAACGACGTACCTAAGCACGCGGAAGATTTAAAAACAGCCTTAAAGAAATTTGAAAATGGACAAAGTAGTATCCTTTAGCATGGGCAGGCTCGGCAACATAATGTTTTGTGTTGCCAGCGGAAAATATTATGCCGACAAGCATGGCATGGACTTTTATTTGTTGAGAAATAAAAGCCACGACGACTACCTATCAAGATACGAAAAGACGTTTTTCAAGGATATAAAAATGGTCGATTCGTATGACGGCACGTTTGAGGTTGTGAAGGAGCGTAAAGGGTACGATCCTATTGTCAGGAAAAGTACGGGCAACCTTTACATTGACGGCTACCGTGAATCTCCGAAATATTGGGACGAGGATAAAGAATACATCTATTCTCTTTTCAAGCCGGAAGAAGGGCTCATAGAGGCGATCAAGAAAACCTATGACATAGATTTTTCCGAATACGTGAGTATTAACGTAAGAAGGGGAGACTACCTAAAAGAGGACGTCAAAAAAAGGCTTGGGCTGCTGAAAGTGGATTTTTTCTACAACTGCATAAAAAGATATCCGAGCACTCAGAAGTTCCTGATATCTTCTGACGATATAGAATGGTGCAAAAGTCAGTTCTCAGGCGACAGATTCTTGTTTGTCGACAGGGAAATAAAAGGATACGAAAAAATCTTTGTGGATTTATGGATACAGACGCTGTGTGCCGGCAATATCATATCAAATTCAACTTTCAGTTGGTGGGGTGCATATCTGAACCAAACGCCTGGCAGAAAAGTGCACTATCCGTACAGGTTTTTCAAAATAATCGGAGACAGGCACAAGATACCGACTAATGACAATTGGATTGAGATGCCGGCAATATGGGACGACAAGAACTACTCAGAAAAAGATATTAAAGGGAAAGCGACGATGAAGGTAAGCGAAGGAATAACGAAAAGGCAGGAGGCGATAATTCTCAACTATGCAAGGAGAACAAAGGCAAACCTGAAAAATCCGGTAACGATTTCAGACAAACTACAATGGCTGAAACTGTATGATTGTACGCCATTGAAGACAAAGTGCGCCGACAAACTTCGTTTGCACGAATACTCGAAAGAAAAACTTGGGGAGGATATATGCCCTAACGTTCTCAAAATATATGACAACGTTAACGAAGTTAATTTCAACGAACTTCCGGACAGGTTCGTATTGAAGTGCAACCACGGAAGCGGAATGAACATCGTCGTGCCAAACAAGAAATCCGCAAACCTTCAAGAAATAAAGGAGAAACTGAAAGAATGGCTAAACACCGATTTCTCTGAAAAATTCGGGGAAATACATTACCATGACATAGTGAGGAAATGCTATGCCGAAGAATATATGGGGGATGACTTAATCGACTATAAATTCTGGTGCTTCAACGGCGAGCCTAAATTCTTCACCATTGGCGGCGGTGGCGGACATGGTGCCATAAACCATTACGACTTTAAGGGCAATTATCTTGGGAACTTATCGAGGCCCGATTATCCAAGCGACCCTAACAAAAAGTATTCTGTTCCAAAAAATTTGGACGAGATGCTAACGTATGCCAAAATATTGTCGAAGGATTTTTATTTTGTCAGGGTAGATTTCTATGAGGTAAACGGGAAAACGGTTCTTGGCGAACTTACGTTTATTCCCGGCGCGGGAAGGGTCAAATATACGCATAAAGAATCCGAAATATCGGTTGGAAGAATGCTGAAACTCCCAACCCATAACTTAGAAAAAATCGGCGTTGTATATACTTGCGTAACAGGAAACTATGATGCGATACAGCCGTTGTCAGTCAAAAGTCCGAATTTTGATTACGTATGTTATACGGATCAAAACGTAACAAGTAATTTTTGGGAGATAAGGCCGATACCTGAGAAAGTCAAAAAATACGACAACAAGAGGAAAAACAGGTACATAAAACTTCACCCGCATGAGTTCTTCCCTGAATACGGTTTATCAGTTTACATAGATGGCAACGTAAACATACGAGGCGATTTGGAAAAATACCTCGATATGAACTGCAGGGAGAACAACATATCATTGTTCCTTGGAAAGCATCCGACGAGGAACTGTATCTATGAGGAAGCGAAGGTAGTCGTGAAGACAAAGAAAGATACGGCGGACAATGTGGATCCTCAAATAGAAAGATACAAAAAAGAAGGGTTCCCCAAAAACTTTGGGCTAAGTCAGAATTGCATTATGATAAGGCGTCATAACGATAAAAAATGCATCGAGACTATGAATATGTGGTGGGAAGAGGTGTTGCACGGCTCATACAGGGACCAACTGTCGCTATTTTACGTACTTTGGAAAACGGGCAACAAGTCTTACAAAGTTCTCCCGAAAGACATATTCAAAAACACGTATTTCATTTGGGAGGCGTTGCACAAGAAAGAAGGCACAAA
>JAGCWQ010000079.1 GCA_017961765.1 Paludibacteraceae bacterium
GGTCGTGAGTTCGTTGTAAAACCTGCCCTGATAACTAGAGATGTTAAGGAAGCCATTAGTTTTGGAGATGTCATCATGGTGACTACTACCACATCTCAACACGAGTTTGTGGCTCAATTGATCGCTCCATTTGTGAGAGATGGACAACTCATCATTTTGGTGCCTGGTTATATGGGTAGCTTGATTTTCAAGAAATATATCAATAAGGATGTCACTTATAGCGAGTGGGAGACTACAGCCTATAATGGACGTATTGTCAATAACGAGTATGTCAGGATTTCGTTCTACAATCCTCGTAATGCCATATCGGTACTTCCTGTTGCCAAGACTCAAGAAGTCCTTGACAAGCTTTCAAAATGCTTTGACAATACCAAATACACCCGTAAGCATATTCTTGAGTCAGCATTCCATAACCCCAATATGATTGTGCATCCAATAGGCATTCTTTTCTCTGCATCACGTATCGAGTACAGCGATGGTGAGTTTTGGATGTACAGAGAAGCTTTTACACCTTCAGTGGTCAATGTCATTAAGGCGTTTGATGTGGAAAAGAACAAAGTGTTGCAGGCTTTCGATTGCGAGCCTTTGGATTATTTTGAGGCGGCTAAGTGGCGTAACGAGGAAGACCTGAGTATTGATGCCATGACGGTGTTTCGCTCATTTGCCGACTCAAGCAACAAAGGGCCGTCATTCATCGACCATCGCTACTTGAATGAAGATGTTCCTATGGGTTTGGGATTGTATATCTCCGTAGCCAAAATAGTGGGTGTCGACACTTCCATCCAAGAAGGCATCGCTTCCCTTGCCTCCGCTTTGTTGAATAAGGATTTGAAGGCGAAGGCGAGAACGATACAATATTTGTTGGGAAAGGATGAGGTTACGGTTGACGAAATCAAACAAGCTATAACAGAATAGTGATTCTGAAAGCCAGATGGATGATGACATAGACCTGAATGGGGTGGTGGAGCTTCTTGAAACGAATCATGTCATTGGAATAATAACTAAACTGAAAAAAAACTATTATGAATAGTAAAATTATTGAAATAAAGCGTAACGCGGAAAATAGCATATCAGCGAGGATTACCCAATTACGTGAAAAACTTTGGTACGAAGAAGATATCAATAATATCAAGAAGAAACTTCAACAATGTGAGGTTACCCCATTATCACAGGAACAGAAAAAGGAAATCAATGCTTATTGGAAAAAACTTATCGGAAAAGAAATTCCAACCTATTGGCATGAATATTTTTATTCACGAAATGGAATCTACTCTGCCCAATATGTGCCAACTTGTGTTTATCATTCAGAGATTATTTATCGGTTAAACTATCGTCCTTTGGCAATAGCGTATGCAGATAAGAACTTTTATGATTCCTATTTTTCAGATATATTGCGTCCTCGTACTTTAGTTCGCAACATCAATGGATATTTTTATGATGACAAAAAACCCATTTCCAAGGAAGAAGCATTGGATATCTGTAAGGATAGAAAGGATATGGTAATAAAGCCTTCTTTAATGGGTAGATGGGGCAGGAGCGTGAAAATCTTTTCTTCTATTGGCGGATTTGTTAATGAAAAAGAGTCGGTATCTGATGTTTTAAATGAATATGGCAAAAACTACATCATTCAAGAAAAAGTCATACAACACGAGGAAATGTCAAAATTAAATCCTACATCATTGAATACGATACGGGTTTTGTCATATAGATATCAAGAAGAGGTTTTTATTTTATATGCTGTCGTGAGAATTGGACGAAAAGGTAAATTGGTAGACAATGAGACGGCAGGAGGGATAAATGCCGATATCAACATTGATAATGGCAAGATTAGGAATTGTGCCTATGGTACTCCATCAGAAAAACAAATCTTTAATACGGACGTAGGGACGATATTAAAAGACTTTCCCATTCCATCGTTTGACAAAGTTCTAAGTTTAGCAAAAGACCTACATTTTCGACTTCCATATTTCAATTTAATTGGTTGGGATTTTTGCATTGATTCCATAGGTAATCCCATGATGATAGAGTGGAATAAAGCTCCTGATTTAAGTCAGACAGCACATGGTCCGGCGTTTGGAGATATGACCGAAGACATCATTAAATTTGCCATGAAACAAAATGATACTTTCGGAATAC
>JAGCWQ010000080.1 GCA_017961765.1 Paludibacteraceae bacterium
CGGTGGAGACGGAAACTACCTCTACAAGGTGGGAATCAACGGCGAGTATTCGCCAGAGAACCGCATGGAGGTGACACGCTACTCGACCTACGACTTCTACGTGGTGGACGGCAACGGTTGCGAGACGAAGCGCACGTTTGCAGTGAAGGCACCTGAGATCTTCTTCAAGACGGAGTTCACACCGAACGGCGACGGAATCGAAGACCAGTGGGATGTTACGAACTTGGCGGAGGCCTATCCTGATGCCGTGGTCATCATCTACGACCGTTACGGAAAGAAGTTGAGCGAGATGAAGGCTTCCGAAGGCGCATGGGACGGAACCTACAACGGCAAGAAGATGCCTGCGACCGACTACTGGTATGAGGTGAACATCGACGAGGCAGACAAGTTCTACGTCGGTCACTTCACATTGATGAGATAATTATTGCAAGAAGATAGACGCGAGGGAGGATTGTTGGAAACAGCAATCCTCCTTTTCTTATGTCTGTCATTAGTTAAAAAAGAGTCATCTTAGGAACTTTGGGCTAATTGGGTGCGCTCTTTGTGAAATTCCCTTACGAAAAAATAGTTGAAAGTTTGGAGAGAACTATTTTCCTCCTATCTTTGAAAAGCCGTTTCGAATGAATGATTTCCCGACATTTTGCTTATGGCTGTTATGACTAAGAAACTATTATGTGATTTATTAACAGAGAAAATATGATTGGTCTTATCGAATTATCCGTTATATACGAAAGATATCCTGACCTCGGTTTTGGGGCATGGGTTGTTCTTTTGGTTGCTAATGTCTTTTCGATTTTTTTATTTATAGATAGATCTGACATGAATGGTAATCTTAAGATTTTTCTTTTGTCCCTTCCTGTGGTTTTGCCTATATGGTGGGCTTGCTCGGTGCCTTCGTATAATATCAATCAAATCGCGTATTTCATATCTAGTCTTATCATTCCTATCTTGATTTTTTTCTTCCCATTTTTTTATATAGCAGTAAATTTACTATCTCGTTATGTGCTAAAAAGAAGTGGGCATAGTGAGTGGGCGTTGATAATGACAGCACCTGAGAAGTTTCCTGTTAATTTGGTGACCTGCCAAGTAAAAAGTGGCGGTTTCGGCAGATTGGAGGGGTATGCTCAAAAAATTCGAGTAGGATCGAATAGAATCGATTCCGCATCATGTAGGCGTGTCAAGAAAGGGATAGGCGCTGATTTTTGGGATAAGTCAAGGGATAGCATAGCTTATGGTGTTCCTCAAAAAATAAATATCGTCTGGGCCTCCTTGGAGGAAAGGAAAAATTATGTGGCAGATTTCGAGTTGGATAGTACAGAGTTTGAGACTATCGAGACTCTCCTTAGAGAGGGGTATGACGGATTGAGGGAAAGTTGTAGTGAATATAGTAGTTTCGTCATCTGTTGCATTCCGGGAGGACAACTCCGATTTCTCTTGTGTGGGACTTCTCGTAAGGTGTGCTTGGATTTTTCTTATCAATGTGAGGAGGAGACAAGAAAGACAAAAAATAAAAAGATATGGGAAAGGAAAGGAGCCTGGAATTATTCGGATTATCTGTCTAGGATAGATTACACAACTGATATTCCCTATGGATTGTGGGATAAGTATTTTCGTCGATACAATTATGGACTTCAAGTGAAATTTCAGGATGAAAGGAGTTGTTCCTTATATAAGGAGAATGCCGAATTTCTTAATGGGGAGTTTTACGAACGGGTTTTCTCGGTAAATCCTGATAATGTGATTTCGAATCCTTCCGTGGTGAAAAATTGTTCTTTCCGATGGATAGAGGGTGGAGTCCATTATGAATGTTATATGTGCTTCAATGAGGAGAATATATTTTCTGTTTTTGAAAAGGCCTTTCGGGAGCATCCAGAAGAGAGGGCAGTCTTGTTGGTCAGAGTGGATAAAATTGTCGGACGTTTTCATGTTAGTTTGAACTTTGGTCAGGCTTCCTATGAATTATCCTCGGTGGCGTTCGTTATTTGGAGGCTGAAATTCCCCAAAGATTGGCCATTCAACCTAACCACCCCAACAACGCATGAACATTTAGAAAGATTTTTGGTATGTAGTAATTATATCACCAATAAAAAAAAGAAAGGTATAGTGTGTGATTCAAAAAACGAGTTTATAGGAGCTTGATTTAATAACAATAGATGATGAAGGCAAAGTTTATCGTAATCTTTTTGTTTTTGACCGAATTGTTTCTTTTAACTAATTGCAAAACAACTCGTTTGGTGGATATGTATGATTTTTCAGCCATAGAAAGGGCGGAGTTTGTAAGAGTTTGTACTTTAGATACGACCACAAACGTCAACTCAATCAAGCACATCAATCCTGATGAGTACAAATACATCTCTATCGATCCTGCTGAATTTTTGAAATTGGTCGGTCGCTCAAAGACCGCTGTCTTAAAATTTATTTCTACTAAGCAAGTGATTTTGTATGGAAAGGGAGGGGAGGAGTATCGCTTTCACTTTTCTGAAGGTTGTGGCGGCTTTAAGATTATTGGTGATAGGAATGCGAGCTTTGTCGTACCTAAAAAACGGGTAGAAGAAGTAAAACGGATGCTTACGGCGGAGTGAAAATTACTAGTTTGTGGAAAATGCAATTTCATTATTAGTGTACAGTTTTAGGATTTACAAATAGAGAAAAATATGATTGACCTTGTTCTTCTAAGTACCCATTATGATTCTTGGTTATTTGCCATTATAGGCTGGTCGGTTTCTGGAGCCTGTCTGATAATCTCCCTTTGTATAGCTTGCTGGGGGCTGAGAGGGTGTATGGGTTTGATGATAAGGATTCTCCTGGTCTTGTTGCTCATTGGCTTACCTCCCCTATGGTTTTGGAATAATGAAGCAGAGACGGAATCTGATAGAATGAATTGTATAATTGAGCATCTTGTCATGTCCCTTGCATTTTCGCCTCTTTTGTGGACTTTTTTTTCGTGTAGTATGGAGCCACATGAAAGTTACCAAGACGAAAAAAGAGAGAAACCTCAAAATCCGTACAGTCGTCTTCCTCATCGTGGAAAGAGAGTTTCAAAGGAGTTGAGCAATGCATCTCGACGACACAGAAAATAAATCCATACTTCGGACCGAAGGAGCCTTTCGCTTAGGGATGCGCCTAATGTTTGATCAGATTTCCCAACGCTCCCAAATCAAAGATCAGGAAGCAACCGTTGAAACAAGAGGCGAGCAATAGAAGATCTAAGGCACTCGCCGACTCCTTCTTGAAATAGCAAGCCAAAATCAAAGATAGTAGGGCAAAACCGAAGATGATGGCACTTGTCATAGCCCCTCCTCTTGCTTCGCTGTATTTATAATATAAAAATCCTGCTACTAACAACGATATAGTATAGAATAGTAGGCAGATGGCGGATGTGCAGTAGAACCAAATGCTATTTTCGTGATGGTAGGCCCATAGGCCAACAAAGGGTGCTAAAAATGCCGATAGGCTCAGTAGAACTACGAATATCCTTAAAAGAAAAGCAATCATAAAATTTTTTTTGTTAGTCAAACGTATTTGGTAAACAACGGCAAGTTATGAATTTTTTTTGGAAAGACAAAGCCTGGGGGGACTACATCGCAATGTGGCGGAAATCTAGGAACCGTTGAGGAGTGTGGAAAAATCTCTTGCCCTAAATTTTCGTTTAATATAAAAACAAATTATCTTTGCGTTTCGTAAAATTAAGGATTGGCCACATTTGTACGTGGTCATAAAAGAAAAGATATGATAAAAGTAACATTTCCAGATGGTTCTGTTCGTGAATACGAGAACGGAACGACAGGTATGCAAATTGCGGAAAGCATCAGCTCTCGTTTGGCTCAAGAGGTGCTTTCTATTAGTGTGAATGGTGAAGTACGCGACTTGAATCGTCCTATCAACGAGGATTGTAGCATCAAGTTGCATAAGTTTGAGGATGAGGAAGGAAAACACACCTTCTGGCATACATCTGCCCACTTGATGGCGCAAGCGTTGCAGGCGTTGTATCCGAATGTAAAGTTCGGTATCGGTCCTGCCATCGAGAACGGATTCTACTATGACATCGATTTGGGTGACGTAGTCTTGAAGGAGTCCGATTTCGCAGCTATCGAGAAGAAGATGGCGGAGATTGTCGCTACGAAACAGACCTTATGTAGAAAGGAGATTTCAAAGGCGGATGCTTTGAAATTTTTCGGAGACAAGAATGAAATATACAAGACTGAGTTGATCAGCGAGTTGGAGGATGGTAAGATTACCGTTTATGAGCAAGGAGACTTTACTGATTTGTGCCGTGGACCTCACTTGGCTGATGTCTCTCCAATCAAGGCTATCAAGATAACTTCTTTGGCTGGTGCTTATTGGCGTGGCGACGAGAAACGCAAACAGTTGACTCGTTTGTATGCCATCACTTTCCCTAAGAAGAAAATGTTGGATGAATACTTGACTCTCTTGGAAGAGGCTAAGAAGCGTGACCACCGTAAGATCGGTAAGGAGATGGGCTTGTTCATGTTTACCGACATGGTGGGCAAGGGATTGCCAATGTGGTTGCCAAAGGGTACGGCTCTTCGTCTCCGTTTGGAGGATTTCTTGAAGCGTATCCAAAAGAAATTCGGTTACCAACAGGTCATGACTCCGCATATCGGAAACAAGAATTTGTATGTAACTTCAGGTCACTGGGATCATTACGGTGCCGATAGCTTCCAACCTATCACTACGCCAGAGGAGGGTGAGGTTTATATGTTGAAGCCGATGAACTGCCCTCACCACTGTATGATCTACAAGTGGCAACCTCGTTCTTACCGTGACCTTCCTTTGCGTTTGGCAGAGTTTGGTACGGTTTACCGTTACGAGCAGAGTGGTGAGTTGCACGGATTGACACGTGTACGTTCGTTCACGCAGGACGATGCGCATATCTATTGTCGTCCAGACCAAGTGAAGGACGAGTTCATCCGTGTGATGGATATCATCGCAATTATATTCAAGGCTTTGGATTTCAAGAATTTCGAGGCTCAGATTTCATTGCGTGACCCTAACAACAAGACGAAATATGTAGGTTCTGACGAGAATTGGGCCAAGGCTGAGGCTGCTATCGTGGAGGCTTGCAAGGAGAAGGGAATGCCAGCCAAGGTGGAATACGGCGAGGCTGCGTTCTACGGACCTAAGTTGGACTTCATGGTGAAGGATGCGATTGGTCGTAGATGGCAGTTGGGTACGATCCAAGTGGACTACAACTTGCCTGAGCGTTTCGAGTTGGAGTATGTCGGCGAGGATAACCAAAAGCACCGTCCAGTGATGATCCACCGTGCACCGTTCGGATCTATGGAGCGTTTCGTGGCTGTGTTGATCGAGCATACGGGAGGAAAGTTCCCATTGTGGTTGACTCCAGAGCAGGTAGTCGTACTTCCAATCAGTGAGAAATACAACGACTATGCACATAAAGTGGCTGACTATTTGGATGCTAACGATGTGCGTGCTGTGGTGGATGAGCGTAACGAGAAAATCGGACGTAAAATCCGTGACAACGAGTTGAAGAGAATTCCTTATATGCTCATCGTGGGTGAGAAAGAGGAAGAAAATGAAGAAGTTTCTGTAAGAAAACAAGGCGAAGGTGATAAAGGTTCAATGAAATTTACTACCTTTGTCGCCGAAATACAAGAAGAAGTGCGCCAAATGATGGAGCAATTCTGATGTATGTGATTAATTATCAGTAAGTTTAATAAATTTAGGAGGGTTAAATTATCGCAACTAAACCATTTTTTAAGAAGTCGGATGCAGAAACTTCCCCTACAAGTGGTAGGTCAGGAGGTCCAAATTCCAATGGCTGCAACGTAAGAACGGAAATTCAGCATAGATTGAATGAGCGCATCCGTGTGAAAGAAGTCCGTTTGGTAGGAGAAAACGTTGAACAAGGTGTTTACACGATTGAGCAAGCTCGTCAAATAGCGGAAGAGCAGGGACTTGATTTGGTAGAGATTTCTCCCAATGCGGAACCTCCAGTTTGTAGAGTTACTGATTACCAGAAATTCCTTTATCAGCAGAAAAAGCGTGAGAAGGAGTTGAAGGCGAAGGCAACGAAGGTCGTTGTGAAGGAGATCCGATTCGGACCTCAGACAGATGACCATGACTACAACTTCAAGTTGAAGCATGCCATTGAGTTTTTGAATGACGGTTCCAAGATTAAGGCATACGTCTTCTTCAAGGGTCGTTCCATTCTCTTCAAGGAGCAAGGCGAGGTGTTGTTGTTGCGTTTCGCTAACGATTTGGAGGAGTACGCCAAGGTGGATCAATTGCCATTGTTGGAGGGTAAGCGCATGATTATCCAATTGTCTCCGAAAAAGAAGTCCAAGTAACAAATCAGCGGTGTTGAGCCGTGTAGTTAAATAAAAATTAAAAATTAAAGAAATGCCAAAAGTTAAGACTAATTCCGGTGCCAAAAAGAGGTTTGTCCTTACCGGATCAGGAAAGATTAAGAGAAAACATGCATTTAAGCGTCACATTTTGACAAAGAAGACAACGAAGCAAAAGAGAGCCTTGACTCACATGGGCTTGGTAGCAGCTTGCGATGTTGCTGAAGTAAAGTCTTTGCTTGCAATGAAGTAATTGCTTAAATTCATAAGGAGTTAATTTTTAATTTTATTAATCGAATGTTTAGCTTTAAGTCCTTGATAGGCGCTAACGTTCAAAATACTAAATAAAATGCCAAGATCAGTTAATCACGTTGCTTCAAGAGCAAAAAGAAAGAAAATTTTAAAGTTAACAAGAGGTTACTACGGTGCAAGAAAGAACGTATGGACAGTAGCAAAGAACACTTGGGAAAAGGGTCTTTTGTATGCTTACCGTGACCGTAAGAACAAGAAGCGTAACTTCCGTGCATTGTGGATCCAACGTATCAATGCAGCAGCTCGTTTGGAGGATCTTTCATACTCTAAGTTGATGGGTCTTATCCACAAGTCTGGTATCGAAATCAACCGTAAGGTTCTTGCCGATTTGGCTATGAACCAACCAGAGGCTTTCAAGGCTGTAGTTGATAAGGTAAAGGCTAACGCTTAATCTTGTTGATAAGATGAATAGCAGAAGGCGTACTTTCGAGTGCGCCTTTTTTATTGGGAATTTGTCCTGATTTCCCTATCGTTTCCCTATTTTAGACAATGGTAATCTATCTAGTTGGTAACCTGCCGTTTACAGATACGGCATTTTTATGCCTTTGCCTTTTAATGAGTGGAATCTCATCCTTCTTAATTTTTAATTCTTAATTTTTAATTTTTAATTTTACCTTTGTGTAGTATCATCCTATATTTAAAGTATGAATAATTTTATGTTTCAAATGCCGACGAAGTATGTGTTCGGCAAAGATTCCCACAAAGGGATTGGTGAATTGGTGAAACCCTATGCGGATAAGGTTTTGTTGGTTTATGGTGGTGGCAGCATCAAGCGGAACGGCTTGTATGACGATGTGGTAGGCTCTTTGCGTTCGCAGGGGGTTGCCTATGTCGAGTTGCCGGGTGTGCAGGCTAATCCTCGTTATGAAACCGTCTTGGCTGGTATCGAGTTGGTTAAGAAGGAGAATGTTCGATTAGTGTTGGCAGTTGGAGGCGGAAGTGTCATCGATTCGGCGAAGGCGATTGCCATGTCTGTCGGCACGGACGATGTATGGGCTTGTTTCTCTGCAGGCGCCAAGTTGAATGCAGCACTCCCTGTTGCTACGATTCTGACCATTCCTGCCGCCGGTAGTGAGGTAAGTCCGGATGCTGTGATTTCCTATAAGGGACGTAAATTGGGCTTTTCAAGCCAGAATATCCGTCCTGTTGTCAGTGTGGTCAATCCCGATATTTTTGTGACGTTGCCTAAGAATCAGATTGCCAATGGAGTATGCGATATGATGAGCCATATCTTCGAGCGTTATTTCACGCAGACGGAGCATACCGATTTGATCGACTCCTTGGCAGAATCCACTTTGAAGACCATCATGCGTAATGCTTTGTTGTTGATGCGCAATCCTGCAGATTACCAGGCTTGGACGGAGGTCTCTCTGGCTGGGTCGTTTGCCCATAAGGGATTCTTGGGTTGTGGACGGATACAGGATTGGGGTTGCCATGCCATGGAGCATGAATTGAGTGCGCAGGACGAGAAGGTGGCGCATGGTGCCGGTTTGGCGGTACTTACCCCGGCTTGGATGCGTTACGTCTATTCGGAAAAACCAAAGATGTTCTATCAGTTTGCCGTGAATGTGATGGATGTGAAGGCCGACCGTGACGAGGAGAAGGTGATTAGAGCTGGTATCTCCAAGTTGGAGTGCTTCTTCAAGGCCTTGGGGCAACCTTCCTCTTTGCATGAATTGGGCTTTTCGATGGATGCACCTTTGGAGGAGATGGCGAAGAAATGCACGGGTGAGGGATTCGTCGGCAATTTCAAGCCGTTGTATTGGCAGGATGTCTTGGCTATCTATAAGGCAAGCCTTTGATCATTTAATGAAAGGGTAGAGGCGGAGGATGCTCCGTCTCTATATAAATATTATGCTCCTAGTTTATGAAAACAAAAAAGATAGTTGTCGTTGCTCTTTTCTCTCTGCTTTTCTTTTCTCTTTGTGTATGGCTTTTGTCCGCAGACGACAAGGAGGAGAAGATTTACGTGCAGCAGGGATCTACCTTGATTATAAAGGAGGGTGTAACGGAGATTAAACAAGAAGATTTTCATAAATTAAGGGTGTCTTCTTTCAAAAATGTGCAATTCCCCTCTTCTCTAAAACGGATAGGAAAAGGTGCGTTTGAGAATTTTGGAAATGGTAAATTTGAAAATATCACCAGCGTTACTGTTCCGGAGGGGGTGGTTGTTATTGAGGAGAATGCTTTTTGGGGATGCCGAAATCTTACCGAGGTTAGACTTCCTTCTACGCTTGATACTATTGGATCTTGTGCGTTTGCCTCGTGTGAGAACCTTGCTTGTCTCGACATGCCTGCTACGATTTCTTGTATAGAGCCGTGTGCGTTTTCCGAAGAATCAAAATTAAACAGAATCCTATGCTACGACAACGGACGCAAATGTTATGGCTGGTCTGGAGAAAAGAGCAAGATACCTTCCACCTTGGAAATACCAGAAGGGGTGGTTTCAATTGAAAAAGAGGCTTTTAGAGGCCTATCCATTCGGAAGGTTGTTTTTCCTTCTTCATTGAGAAGGTTGGAGGAAAGAGCATTTTGGAATTGTGAAAATCTTGTTTCATTGGAGAATGTCAAGCCGCTTTCCTATATTGATGAGAATGCTTTCTATGACTGCCGGAATCTGGCTATGTTGCTTTGTTACGATGAAGGACGCAGGTGCAGGTGGTTGGGGTACGGCTCGCAGTCTCCTTCTACACTGACAATACCGGAAGGGGTCGTTTCGTTAGATAGAGCTGCATTTTATGATTGTCGTCTGGAAGAGGTTATACTCCCTAAAAGTTTGGAAAGGATAGAAAAAAACGCTTTTGGGGTATGTTATTGGCTCGATAAAATAATTTTGTCTGATGGGTTGGATAGTCTTGTAAGAAATGCTGGTCCGATAGGTGTGAGTGGAGAAAATTATATTTTTAATTTGCCTTTTTTAGATTTAGAGGAAGGGGCATTGCCTGATTTTCAGTTGAATCGTTTGCTTTTTTATGCCAATGGAACCAAATGTTATGGTTGGATGGGAAATAGAGATTCCTGTCCCTCCATTGTGAGGATTCCCAAAGGAGTGGTTCATCTGAATGCCCAAGCGTTTGCCCATTGTCCCTTGGAGGAGATTTATCTTCCAGAGGGGATTACCTCTATCGGAGCTGGCGCATTCATAGATTGTAAGCAGTTGAAAAAGGTTCACCTTCCTAGTACGCTTAAATCCATTCATACGGAGGCCTTCCGTTATTGTGAGTCGTTGGAAGAGATAAATATACCTTTAGGTGTCTGCTCTATTCAGAAATGGGCCTTTGATAGATGTCCTTTAATTAACAAGGTCTTAGTTTATGCTGACGGAACCAAATGTTATGGTTGGGTTGGTGGCCGCAACTATCCGGATAGCATTTCTCTGCCGCAGACCGTGGTTGAGATTGATTCGTTCGCCTTTTCTGGTCTTGATTCTCTGAAAAACATAGTCTTGCCTGATGGATTGACGGTTATAGGGGCGAATGCTTTTGGGGAATGTAGTCGTTTGACAAATATAACACTCCCTAATTCACTTAGGCACATAGGAGACAAGGCATTTTATTCATGTCGTGGTTTGACTGCAGTGGATTTGCCTGATTCTCTCGAGACGATGGGAGCCGAATCGTTTGCTTTTTGTTATGCCATCTCTGGACTCAATCTTCCTCCGACTCTTACCTCTATAGGGAGTGGGGCATTCCGCAATTGTAACTCTATAAAATCCATTGTAATACCCGAAGGGATAAAAAATATTAGCGAGGATCTTTTCCGAGGTTGTGATAACTTAGAAAACGTAGAGATCCCCCATACGGTCAAAACGATAGGTCGAGGAGCGTTCAATGGGTGTCGGCTATCGTCGATTTTGGTTCCAAATGGTGTGGCGGAGATTGATGAGGACGCTTTTGAAGATTGCTGGAGCCTATTGTCTGTCAAACTTTCTGATTCAATAAAAGTCATAAAGACAGGGACGTTTAGGAATTGTTATAAACTTCGAAAGGTAGAGTTGCCATCTTCTTTGGAACGTATAGAGGCCTATGCATTTACAGGAGGTCTTCGCAAGTCTGATTTGAGCATAGACAAAAGAGTGAAAGTGGATCGGGATGCCTTTGGAATGAGTCTGTTGACACGATGGGGCAGGCTTCTTTCTGACTATGGAGGATCTATTTTGCTGGGTGCTGTTGTGTTGATCGTCTTGGCGTTTTTGGTCAAAATGTTTACTTGGAAAAAGGTTTTGAAAGGACTTGGCGTTTTTACGGTTGTGGTGGCGATTCTTGCTGTCTTGGGTTTCTTTGTGTTCTTGTATTGGCTCTTCTCTACTCCATGGCATGGCTAGGATCAAGGTCGCTTAAATCCATGGGAAACGTGTTTTGCTGACGAAATCTGGGTGCAATTGGGTAGGAGTTCTTTCTTTTGAAGGTGGGGTGTTTATGATAAAACCAATAGATATTAAGACGAATCCGACAGAACTTCTTAATCTGTTATATGAAAACCAAGAGATGCTCTATCAAAAATTCGACATATTCCTTTCTCATAGCTCCTTTGACACTAAAGAGCTTCTTCGCCTTAAGTGCCATTTGAATAGTCTTGGAAAGGTGGTATATATTGACTGGGTGAATGACCGAATCATGCTTAATCGTAAATATCAGAATGACGATACGTGGCCGGCTCTTGAACTTCGTATGAGCCAATCAGACGTATTGCTTTATGTTTTGACAGACAATGCTATACGTTCACCATATACAGAACGTGAAGTAAATTATTTTAAGAAACAAAAGAAACAAGTTCTTATATATCAACCTGGTGGTATTTTATTGAAAGTGCCAGGTTATCTAAAAGGGTGCGAATATTGTCTATTGAACAATAATAAACCAATGGTATAATCTGCCCAACAAACAGTGTATTAACTCAGATACGATTTGATTTTTGTAAATATACGTTATTTGTTCTATTGAATCCGATTGGAGTCAGCAAACAAACTTGGACGGAAACTTGCAAATAATGAGAGTTTCCGCCCTAACACGAAGGAGGAATTGTACTATCCTCGGTGGACTCGTCAGTCAACGGTACATGAAACTGCGCTTGCCAGTGTATGGCACGTGGTTCTACATTCTCAGTCGGTGAGGTAAACGGAGTGTTCTCCGATTTTCCTCAGGCTATTATCGACGAACTGCTCAATGGCAATGCCGTTGAGATTGCAGGATTGGGAACTTTCAAATTGAAAGTCAGCGGCAAGAGCCGACAGAAGAAGGAGGATGTAACCACTTAGGGCGCAAAGATAAGCGTCAGAAATGCCAGTATCATCAATAGGCGCTTTGCATAATGACATAAAAAGGAGCAAGACATTTATCGCATAGATAAAAGCTTGTTCCTTTTTGTGCTTCAAAAATTATATTGAATGTATAAAGCACTTATTTGTGTTATTCAAATTTCTTCAAACAATAATCCTTCAAACCTAATGTGTTGGCAACATTTTCTGCATTTTCATAATCGCTTTCGCTGTAATAATACAATATCCACTTACAATTGGATGCCACAGAAGTTGATATTTCCCTTAAATATGGAAGGTCAATGTCATTATAAGACAATCCTATCACGCTTACTGCCTTACAAATGTGTAATGATTGGAAGAAATGTTTATGACTACCAATAATACATTCTGTTGCTTTCTTCCATTGATTCATTATTCTAATTACCTCACTATGCGCGTTTTGATACGGCAAAAGCGTGTCGGCTTTTTCATAAGGATCATTTTCGTCACGATTGTTATTATGCCCCAAAACAAATTCATCTCCATCATTCATTCTGTTGCCATGAATGTGTAGCACGTTCTTTTCTGGTATATGATAACATCTCTCCAAAGTTTCTGTATAGTTAAAAGATAGATATTTAGATTTTGGAGGCAATTGCATGTCTGCTTTTGCAACCGTAATGTCAATGCTTTTTACCCATCCGCAAAAAACATCTCGAAAGTCATCCATCGCTTCTCCAAAAATGTAAGGTATACTATCTTCTATACCATCTTGCCACTGCCCAGGATGGTCATATTTGAAATCATCTGGATTCTCAGGTTCGCAGAAATCTGTAATTGACCCTTCATCGTATTCACCCAATGCTTTCTCAATATCACTCCAAAAGTCTCGTGCGTTGCTGAAAAACGCATCCATTAAGTTTGTCAAATTTGAGTCTTTGTTTTTACACACCCATTTTTCGAAATCTGAATATTTAGATTCAATGTTATGATGTACATCGAAACCATTTCCAATTACATATAATCGTTCGTCATCTTTTATTCCAAAATCTGGGAATAATTCAAGTTGTTCCATTTTCATAATACTGCATTTGATTTTTTTACTTCCTATTCATCACACTCTCAGCCAACAAATACACTCGTGTACCAAGCGTCTGTGGCCAGCGGTCTGCAGGATTTTTCTCCAACGCTTTTGCTCGTTCTATCGCTTCTTCTACATGGACAATCAGCATTTGGACATCGTATGCAGCTTCATGGTAAGAACCCATTTCTTGACGCAATCGTATCTTTAGATATGGGTCTGTTCTCCTCGAAGTTCGGCGGTTCTCCAGCCATCGTTGGTGTTCTTCAGAAGATAATGAAGTGACATCTACCAAATGCAACAGCAACCAAAGTTCGATGCAAGGATTACTCAAAGCCATGTGCATGTATTCATCTTGCGCACATTCTGTTGCCACACGAGACAGCATTGCCTCTGTCCAACGGTCTTTGTCAATGACAAACCAGAGTTCATCGTCGGCTTCCAAAGCATATTGTTCCTTGTAGTCGTTCAACTGCTTCAAGACGTGTTCCGGGCTGGAGTTGTTCTGCTCGGCTTCACTCCGTTCCAAGATATGCACATGCACGCGTGGATTGGTATATTCTTTGGCTAATGCCTTGAAATATATCCGCTCCGTGTCTTTGCCCTCAGAGGCTATGACTATTAGGCGAGCGTCACGGAATGCCTCTTGACGCTCACGCATCAAACTATTCCTGCTTCGCATCGTCCCAATGAATATTATTCAGTTCTCCAAAGAATGGAATCGCTCCGTATCGGCCATTCAGATAGCCCTTCTGCACATTCTCCCTCGGCTTGTACTCACAGAGCGAAGACAAATGGCTTGCTCCCTTCTTGTCTTTCTCCACGAACCACACTTCATCCTGGCGGATAGGGGCAGTGGAAAGTAGATTAGACTCGTGCGTAGTGCATATCAACTGCATTTGCGAGTCGCTTCTGAGCAGACTGTTATACATCTCCAATAATTTCAATGTCAGCATCGGATGCAGACTTCTATCAACCTCGTCTATAACACAAATTGCATCGTTGACACGCATATCAATGAGCATCGGGATGAAATCGAAAATGCGAGATGTGCCATCGGACTCCTCAAACATTTCAAAAATGTAGTCAGAGTTACTGCCATCTATCTTGTGGACAGTCTTCAATTCGTACCACTTCAAATTCTTTGACTCATCTTTTTCTGCAAAGATAAAGCGACTCTCATTATGAATTACTACACCAGTGTTTTCATCCTTACCATCAAGGCTTTCCTCAATCTTCTGTCGGATTTCATCGGGAATACCCAATTCTTCGGATTTCGACTCAATGCGACGAAGGTCGGATATGCCTGTGCCAAAGTAGCCAAGCAAATCACGCATCACGTTCTTGAACTGGGAGTCATTCACTACTCGGAACGGAAAATCCGTTCTGTGTGTATCGGGGAAGATGATGTTCAAATTCTCGAACCACTTACGAGCAGATTTAATCGCATCTATTCCCTTTCCGTTACGCTTGATATACTCACTCAGGAAAGTGCCTTTTGTCGGCGTGCCATCAATCAAGAACTTCAAGAACTGACCATCCGCGCTCTTCACGAACTGTGGTGCAATGGTATTCTCCCAAATATCACCATTACGCTTGCGCTCAAAAATCAGCACATCAGTACGACTGCCTGTCTTATACAGCCATTCTTCCAACAAGCCACCCTTCGAGAAAGCGATGCCGTACGCAAAGAACAGGCCATCCACCTTGAACTCCAATTCAATGCTCGAACGCTCTTGTGGGTTGTCTGTCATCTTGAAATAATTGTACTTGCGATTACTCCAACCATCAAGTGCAAACTCCCTGATGATAGCCAAGCACTTTATAATGTTCGACTTACCAGAAGCATTGGCACCATAAATCAAACCCATACGGAGCACGGATATATCATCCCGCTTCTCCGCACGTGACACCTGCAACGGCAATTGGTCGCTCTTACTTGCCGTGAACAAGATGCGCGTCTCCTCGTTGAACGAGTATATGTTTTCGAACTTAGCTGATAATAGCATGATGATTCTAATATTTCATTATGAATTCAGTTGCAAAGATGATAATTTTATTTTGTTCTCGTCGAATTCTTACGTTAAATATGTAAAAATGCGACAAATTATGTGCGTTTTATAATTATTCCGTCATTTTATCCGTGTAAATTCAACGATTAACACCATATAAAGAAGTCCATCAAGGCATTGAATGATCTATGACTGCAAGGCACTTTCCACTATTCAATGCATCAAGTATGAGAAGCTGAATGTCCAATTCAATACCGACTCAAAAGGCAATGATTTGTGGAAAAGTCCGCGCCGTGGCTCTAATGAAAGCAAAATTGAATGTGCCCGTCGTCACTTCAAAGCCATCAGCGGTAACGGCTATATCTACGACGTTGCCAAGGACTACAAGAGTCTGTATGATATGGTGACGAAGTAGTTTGCTTAACTTTGTACAAATAATTTCGGGCGGAAACTGCGTTATGTTGTCAGTTTCCGCCTGAGTTTATTCCGTAGAATGAAGCTTAATAGTCCATAAAATGACACCCTAAATTCTGATATTTCGTTAATAAATCAGCGGAAACTGCATATTTTTATTACTTTCCGCTTGTTTTTTTACGAAATATTACCATCTTTGTGGCGTCATTTAAAGTAATAATGTTATGCTCATAGGTCGAGATAAAGAAAAACAGATACTACAAAACACTCTCAACGAAGAGTACTCACAGTTTGTTGCCGTATATGGGAGACGTCGTGTTGGTAAGACTTTTCTTATCAGAGAAACCTTTGAGAACCGATTTGATTTCCAATTTACTGGTGCAGCAAACTTGACTGCAAGAAAACAATTGGTACGTTTCCGTCGTGCACTCAAAGAACATGGGCAGAAAGATACTCCGGAATTAACCAATTGGGGCGATGCTTTCAGTGAACTCAAACGATTTATTATGAGTCTGCCTGAAGGCAAAAAGGTTGTTTTCCTTGACGAACTTCCATGGATGGATGCTCCACGCTCTGGATTTTTATCAGAGTTGGAATCATTTTGGAACGGATGGGCATCTGCACGAAAAGATATTGTTTTTGTGGTATGCGGAAGCAGTACTTCATGGATGGTCAAGAAAATCATAAAGAATAAGGGTGGTTTGCACAATCGCTTGAATCATCGTATATTCCTCAATCCTTTCCCACTGGGATTATGCGAAAAGTTAGCTCAGTCAAGAGGTATTGTGTTGAATCGCAAGCAGATGTTGGAAGCCTATATGATATTTGGTGGTGTACCATATTATTGGAGCTTGTTGCAGAAAGGAACAAGCATAACTTCCGAGATAGATAGACTGATTTTTTCGTCTAACGGAGAGCTGCATGATGAATTTGAGATGCTATATGCTTCATTGTTCAAAAAGCCAGAACCATACGTTCGCGTTATTGAGTTATTGGCCAAGAAAAAGATGGGCATGACACGACTAGAGTTGCTAGCGGCAGGAAGGTTTGAAGACAACGGCGCATTCTCTGACATTCTGAAAGATTTGGAGTGGTGTGGCTTTATTCGTAGTTATACTATGATGGGGTATCGGACAAAATCGGATATTTTCCAACTAATAGACCATTACACTCTGTTTTACTATGAATACATCGACGGAGTACATCAAGGTTCAAACTATTGGCGATCAATGCTGGGAACACCGAAGTATAACACTTGGTGTGGCTTGGCATTTGAGCGCACTTGCCTATGGCATGTTGACCAGATTAAGAAGAAGCTTGGTATTAGCGGAATACTGACAAACGAATATGCATGGCGCTGCTTGCCAGATGAAAACATCGGTAGACCAGGAGTTCAGATAGACCTGCTTATAGACCGTAGCGATGGAATTATTGATGTATGCGAAATGAAATACTCGAAGAATCCATACACCATTACTTCCGATTATGCAAGTGAACTTACCCGCAAACGAAATGTATTCCAGTCTGTAACAGGCACAAAGAAAGCCATTCATTCCATCATGGTCACCACTGATGGTCTAACTCGGAATGAATATTGGGGAGATATTCAGGCAGAAATACAACTGGATGATTTATACGAATTGTAGAAAAACGATGTATATGCCTCTGCAAAGACACTAATTTGTTAGCAAATCACAACCTCGTGGCCCGGTTGGCAGGGCTTTACCGCAATGTATATACCTCTGTAAAAATACTAATTTGTTAGCAAATCGAGGATTGCAATTGTTCTCTTGGCTTGTGTTGGCGCAATATGCTTGTAGATAGAAAAGGATTCTTGTGCCTTTTTTAGATGATTCCGAATTTGTTGAGGGTAGCAATAAGGCTGATGACGGCGAGAACGATGAGGACAATGCCTGTTATCTGGTTGATACGATTCAACCGTCTGATATTGAATCTGTCGCGGAACATATTCACGATATTGACGACGATGGTCCACCAAATGAAGGCTCCTGTCATGATGAAGACGATTCCGCAAATGTTTTCCAAAAAGGTGGTCTCTTCCGTGACGAAAGAGAATTTAGCAAAAAGGGCGATGAAAAGGAAGATGACAAGAGGGTTGGTGATGGTCAAACAGAAGGAGGTGAAGAAATCCTGTACGTAATTCTTGTTTGTCCTGTCGTTTTGTTCTTGCTTCGCCAAGTTTCGGGTCGGATTGTCCCGGAAGGTATGGATTCCGAAAATGATGACGATAATGGATCCGATAATGGAGAGTGTGAACTCATTTCTCTCGATGAAATCGATGATGATGGACATACTAAAGATGGCGATGATGGCGTACACCAAATCGGATAGGGAGGCTCCCATAGCGGTAGCTATGCCAGAAGCTCTTCCTTTGTTCAGTGTTCGCTGTAAGCAAAGAACTGCAATCGGACCCACCGGTGCCGATGCTATCAGCCCAATTAGTAACCCTTTTAGAAAAATCGATAACATGGTGCAAATATCGGCATTTTTATCAATATAATAATCTCTTTTCCTCGATTTTATCGTTTGTTTACGTTTGTTTCACTTTTGAAAAGGGCGGCAGTCCTACTATTCATGTAAGACAGCCGCCTTTTTTTTCTTCTTTTCTTTAAAACTCAAATCCTAAATTTATCACGAAATTTTTGGCATGGTAGTCGTGGTCGTTATCAAAAAACTCGCCATATTCGTAGTAATAGTCTTCCTCCAGACCTGGCGTTATCTCAAATCCTGTGCTGAGTTGGAAACGGCGGAAACGGCAACCGAGGAAAGCTGCTCCGTAAAATCCCGTTATTCCTTGAATCGCAATCTCTGTGCCCACCCGTCCTTCGATGAATGGGGAGACTTTCTTTTTCAGTAAGTCGAATCGGGTGTCTAAGAATAGGGGAACTGAAATATGGTTTCCATATCCATTGGTATCATCTGTGGTGGTTATTCCTGCTCCTGCCCCTAAAAAGAAATTAGGTTGTAGTCGTCCACCGAAGGCAAGCGTGATTTTTTGTCCGAATTGGTCTCCTGCAGTTATCGCACCATTGAAGAATCCGCAAAATCCCTTCTTCAACAGAAACTCGGTAGTGTCAGCTCTCCTTCTCCTGCCTGCGCGTCGGTCTCTTCTGGGGTCGTATCTCTCTTCTGAGAGTTCTGGGGCTCTTTTCTCAATTCTGTCGATTTCGTCGTATTGAAATTGAACTTGGTTCCCATTTCCCATTTTTACCGTGACGTGTTGGTTGGGAATGTATTCGACTATTTCACCTCTGATTATGCTGCCATCTTTCAAATAGATGGATTCCATCTCTTTTTTGTCTTCTGCGAACGACAGCAAAGTTGAAAGTGCCATCATGCTGATTAGGGCAATTAATTTTTTCATTTCCTTTATTGGGCCTGTTGCAATCCCCATAGGCAATTTGGGTGAGTAAGGTAAAGTGTGGATTGCCGATGCTTTTGTCCGCCCCGTTGGCTAAACGATTGTCTGTTTTCCGTCTCTTCCTTGCGGGATGAAGCATGACACTTTACGTTGTTATTTTGATAAAGATACTATTTCCTTTCTTGTTTTTCAAATTTCCGTTAGTGGAAAAATTGTCTGGTTGCGTCTCACTTGGGGAACTTAAAGTATTCTGTTGGAAAATGGTCAAGTCAGAAATTGTCAGAAACTGAATCCGAAATTCATGACGATGTTGTACGCACGATAGGAGTCCCAACCGTTTTCCCTATAGTCGTGATATTTACTTCCTGTAGTGGTTTCGAGTCCCATGCAGATTTGAAGACGGCGGGCGCTGCATCCCATGTGGACGGCTCCATAGAATCCGCTTTCCCCTTCCAACGCAATTTCGGCTCCCGCTCTTGCTTCGATGAATGGGGATGATTTCTTGTCCAGTAGGTCAAATCTGGCATCTAAAAATATTGGTGCGGCATAGTGGTCGTCTGCACCAGAGACCTCTTCTGCCATGGTCATCCCGGCGCCACCACCTATGAAGCATTTCGTGAGAGGACGGTAGCCGTAGATGAGAGTGCTTTTCAGTCCGAAATGGTCACCTGCAAGGAATCCACCGTAGAAGAATCCGCAAGGACCTTTTTTGAGGACGAACGCGCTGGTGTCTTTGTTGCTCTTGTTCATTCGTTCGGCATATCTGAGATCATCACCCTTCAAAGGTTCCTTTTTAGTGATTCTCTCAACATCGTCGTAGGGGCATTCTATCAGGCTGCCGTTCTCCATTTTTACCTTTACGTATTGGTTGGGAACGAATTCGACGATCTCTCCTCTGATTATGCTTCCGTCTTTCAAATAGACGGTCTCTATCGTACTTTTCTGTGCGAATGACAGCAATGTGGATACTGCCATCATTATGATGAGCGAAATTAATTTTTTCATTTTCTATTTAGGCCTGTTGCAATCCTAATTGGCTTTTTTGTAGAACGTTGGGGTAGGGTGTGGATTGCCGATGCTTTTGCCTGTCGTCTTTTTAGGGGACAAAAGCAAACACCCTGCATTGATAACAAAAACAAAGATAGCACTTTTTTCTTTTCGTTCTTTAATTTTATCTTGTCAAATTAGACGTTTTTGAAAAGATGGACGGCTTGGGGAAACTTGGTGTTTTTTCATAAAAAAGGGAGGAAAGCCCGAGCCCTCCTCCCTTGGCGGTTATTCTACCGTAACTGATTTTGCTAAGTTTCGAGGCTGGTCAACATCGCACCCCTTCACTACCGCAATATGGTAGGCGAGGAGTTGGAGAGGGATGGCAGCCAAAAGCGGTACGAGGCACTCCTCCGTCTTCGGAATTTGGATGCAGAAGTCGGCGAGGTTTCTCACGACTTCATCACCCTCCGTGATGATGGCGATAACCTTACCTTTCCTTGCCTTGATCTCTTGGATGTTGCTTACGACTTTTTCGTACATTCCTGCGTTAGTGGCAATCACTACGACCGGCATTTCTGCATTGATCAAGGCGATTGGACCGTGCTTCATTTCGGCAGCGGGGTAACCCTCGGCATGGATGTAGGAGATCTCCTTCAGTTTGAGAGCGCCCTCCATGGCGATAGGGTAGTTGTAGCCTCTTCCCAAATAGATGAAGTTGCTTGCGTAGGTGAAGATATGGGAGAATTTACGAATTTCGTCGTTCAACGTCAAAATCTGTCTGATCTTCTCGGGAATCGTGGTGAACTCCTTGAGGATGGTCAGGAACTTGCTTTCATCGATGGTCTTCTTCTCTTTGGCGATGTTGAGTGCCAGCATGAGCAGAACTAACACCTGTGCGGTGAATGCCTTTGTGGAGGCGACACCGATTTCCGGTCCTACGTGCGTATAGCATCCGCTGTCTGTCGCACGGGCTATGGAGGAGCCGACTACGTTACAGATTCCGAAGATGAAGGCTCCGTTCTTCTTCGCCAATTCGATGGCGGCAAGCGTGTCGGCCGTTTCTCCTGATTGGGAGATGGCGATGACGATGTCGTCTTTGTTGATGACCGGTGTCCTATAGCGGAATTCGGATGAGTACTCGACTTCCACAGGGATTCTGGCGAACTCCTCGATGGCATACATTCCGATGAGTCCTGCGTGCCAAGAGGTTCCGCAAGCGGTGATGATGATTCTCTTGGCGTTCAAGAAGCGTTTCTTATGGTCGATGAATCCTGAGAGGGCGATGTTGTTGGCATCGATGTTGACTCTACCTCTCATGCAGTCGGCCAAAGTTGTGGACTGTTCGAAAATCTCCTTTAGCATGAAGTGGTCGTATGAGCCTTTCTCCAATTGACTCAAACTCAACTCCAATTGCTGGATTTGAGGGGTCTTTTCTATGTTTCCTATAGTCTTGATCTTGAGAGATTCTCCTCTTTTGATGATGGCGATTTCCTCATCGTTCAAATAGACCACCTTGTCGGTGTGTTCGATGATAGGAGTCGCATCGGAAGCGAGGAAGTACTCGTCGTCGCCGATACCGATTACGAGCGGACTACTTTTCCTTGCGGCGATAATCGTGTCAGGGTTGCCCTTCTCTATGACTGCGATGGCGTAAGCTCCCACCACTTGGTTGAGTGCCATTTGCACGGCGGAGAAAAGATCCGTATTGTGCAATTTCTTGATGTACTCGATGAGTTGCACCAGCACTTCGGTGTCAGTGCTGCTGTGGAAGACATATCCGTTGGCTTTCAATTGTTCCTTTAGGATGGCGTAGTTCTCGATGATTCCGTTGTGGATGATGGCCAACTCCTCCGATTGGGAGTAGTGAGGATGGGCATTTTCGTTGTTGGGTTCGCCATGGGTGGCCCATCGTGTATGTCCGATTCCTATCGTGCCTGAGATGTCTTTGCTGTCTGCAAAGCTTTGTAAGTCAGATACTTTGCCTTTTGTTTTGTAAACGTTGAGTTCCTTTTTGTTGTTAATGAGTGCAATACCGGCGCTGTCATATCCACGATATTCCAATCTTTGCAATCCTTTGATCAGGATGGGATATGCATCTTTGCTACCGATGTATCCTACAATTCCGCACATAACTTATAGTCTTATTTTATGGAAGTCCTTGTTGAGGAACCTCCTGTTGTTGATTTTACATTTTTATTTTATTGTTGATACGGTTCATCGCCTCCTTCACTTGGTCGTTTTTGGCAAAACCCGTGAAGCGGACGTACCCTTCTCCACCGGGGCAGAAGCCTACGCCGGGAGTGCAGACGATGTAGTATTCATAAAGCATTTGTTCGAAGAACTTCCAGGACGACATTCCGTTGGGTGTTTTCACCCAGACGTAAGGGGAATTGGTTCCGCCCCACACCTTGTAGCCATGTTTCGTGAGTGTCTCTTTGAGTAGTTTGGCATTGGTCATATAGTAGTTGACCAATTCTTGCCTCTCTTTCAAACCTTGGGGAGAGTAGGCGGCTTCTGCGGCGATTAGGGAGTTGTATGGCATCCCGTTGTATTTGGATGTGTGCCGACGTTGCCAAAGTTTCTGTATGGAGACCTGTTCCCCCATTTTTGTGTAAGCGGAGACCTCGTTAGGGATGATGGTGTAGGAGAAGTTGGTGCCCGTGTATCCTGTTGTTTTGGACAAGGTCCTAATCTCGACGGCAACTTTTTTCGCACCCTTGATTTCGTAGATGGAGTGGGGAACTCCCTCTTCGGTGATGTAGTGTACGTGTGCGGCGTCGAATATGATGAGGGTTTGGTTGTCCAGGGCATATTTCACCCATTTTTTCAACTCCGAACTCTCCATGGTGATGCCCATGGGGTTGTTGGGGAGGTTGAGGTAGATGACGTCCAATTTCTCTTTCGGTATTTGAGGCTTGAAGCCATTCTCTTGGTTACAAGGAATATAGACCAAGTTGCTCCATCGCCCATCCTTCATTCTCTCTCCAGCCCTTCCGTTCATCACGTTGGAGTAGATGTAGGCGGGGTAGGAGGGGTCGAGTATGCCGATAATGTTGTCCGTGCTGAGTATTTCGTTGAAATCCTCGGCGGCGTTTTTGGCGCTGTCGCTAAGGAATATTTCGGAGGGAGTCAGTTTTACTCCTCTTGTCTCAAATTCACTTTTTAGAATTCTCGTTACGAGTGTTTTATGGTGTTCCTCCGCATTGAATTCCCTTGAGCCTTCCCATTCGGTTGACTCTTCGAGTGATTGTTTCAACGTGTTGTAGAGTTCGCCACGAAGGATGCAGGATGTGTCTCCCGCATCAAGGTGGATCACTTTCGCATTTCCCCTTGTTGCCTTGAGAATATTGATTTTTCGGGCAATCTCCGTAAAGAGGTAGTTGTCCGGAAGCTTGAGATAATCTTCGTTTATTAGAGCCATCCTTCTTCTAATTAAGTGGTGAACAATTCGTTTTTAAACTCTATTTCTTGTTCTTCCCTGCTGACAAGGAGAGTTCTAAGAATCTATCGTTTTAAAAAATCGGGAGAGCGATGCTGCCATACCTTAATATATAAGTATGCCCCCAATGAGCGGAATCGCTATGTCATAAGAACCGCACTTGCTCGAAAAAAGCAAAATGAAAGCAGAATTGGCTTTATCCTATCTTTTTTGTCGCTTTATTGGGAATTCTACTGCTCCTAATTTTTATACAAAATTAAGTTTTAATGCATTTTTACTTGAATTTATATGTAATAAATATAGATTCATGCATATGATTTATGATAAATCAACGCAAAAGTATGTTTAATATTTTAAAATATCGATAAAAAGTTAGTTAAAAGTGACGAATTGTTAAAAGTATGTATTGTGTTGTATGTTTTGCGTTCAAAAGTTTTTTTGTTTCGTCAAAAAAATACTATCTTTGTCATCGAGTTAGGCATAAAAGCGAAAAAATGTATTTTATTCACCTATTTGAGGTGACGTTTTGTTAAAGTTTCGATTGCTAAGCTCGAAGTAAGGAAGAAAGAAATTTATAAAATATAAGAGAGTAAGTACAATTTAAAAATTAATTCTATGGCAAGTGCAAGTGTTGAAGCTTTCATGGAGAAAGTAAAGGCTAAGAATCCTGGCGAAACAGTATTCCACCAAGCAGTTCAAGAAGTAGTTGAGTCTTTGATGCCGTTCATCGAGGCTAATCCTAAGTATAAGGATGCTAAGATTCTTGAAAGAATGTGTGAGCCTGAAAGAGTAATCATCTTCCGTGTTCCTTGGATTGACGATAAGGGCGAATATCAAATCAACCGTGGTTTCCGTGTTCAAATGAACAGCGCGATCGGTCCTTACAAAGGTGGTATCCGTTTGCACCCTTCAGTAAACTTGGGTCTTTTGAAGTTCTTGGCATTCGAGCAAGTATTGAAGAACTCTTTGACTACTCTCCCTATGGGTGGTGGTAAAGGTGGTTCTGACTTCGACCCTAAGGGCAAATCAGACAATGAGGTTATGCGTTTCTGCCAAAGCTTCATGACTGAGTTGTTCCGTCAC
>JAGCWQ010000081.1 GCA_017961765.1 Paludibacteraceae bacterium
ACCGAGCTTTGCCCCTCTTGGTTAAAATAGATGAATTTTAGAAATTGCTTGTCATAGCCACTTCAAATAATTCGTTTTGTGTTTGCTTCATCCACTTTTGCTATTCAAAAATAATGATTTTTTGCGAAAAATGAATTTTTTCCGAGGAAAAATAGGCGCATTCTTTTCCTCTTCTTTCGGTTTTCTTGGTTGTGGTTTGTGGTCGATTGAGAACGTCTCATTTTGACTTTTTGCTGGATTTCTCTATTTTTGTAAAAACAATTTGATGCCTTGGCGTATGCAACATGCTATGGAACATATTCTTAAACTGACAAGCGTAAACATTATCCTAGGGACTTTGTCTCTCTTGCTGACTACATGTTCAAGCCCTTCTTCCCGTAACTCTACGGTTGACCCTCCATTTGGCGACTCGGTTGTCTCGACTTTGCCTCCAAATTCTTCTTATCAAGGAGATTCCTATTGGGTTGCCTCTGACGTGCCAGTTCCTCAACTTCCCATCGAGATGGATTCTATCGTTTTTGAACATAAGTTATATACGGATTGCGAGTCATGTTCCCATCCTGTTGCGCATTATTCTATACCCAAACTGAAAGCTTTGGATAGCCGATATGCTGAGGCGGTGGAGAAAATTAATCGGGATATATGTGGCAGAATTGATTTTGATTATGAAGAGAATAATCATTATGATTGGGCCGAAAATATCTGTTATGAATTCGATTTTAACTATGAGTTCAAAGCCAACTTACTATATGTCAATGTTAACATGAACCGGCATTGTCCGCATGGAGATTGTTATGATAATTTTGACAAATTGTTTGACTTGACAACTGGGGATGAGATTGAACAAAAACAGATTCTTTTCTCTGATCTGTTTTCTACCAAAGGATACTTTGATTTCCTCAATAAAATAGGGTGGACGGAACAGGTGAAGAAGGCCTACGAGGATGGTTATAAATCGGCTTTTGAGGAGGATCCAGATTATATAGAAAAGTTCTCGGAAGAAATTGAGTTGCAAGCGTTGAGGGCTCAGTTTCATATTGATTTTGAACTCATCCATGACGAAATAAAAATTTCCATGGACGGAGAAGGTACAATGAGTTATGCTCAAAGATGCTATGATCCTTATCACTATGAACGTTTCAAAATGGCGGATTTAAACCCTTATTTGGGCGAGGTGGGGAAAAAGTTCTTGTTTGAACGTGATACCTCTAAAAGCATAATTGAGAGCCAACTGTGGCTTAATGAACTTTATAAACAAATTGAGGATTATCTTTTTTTAGGTGTTTTTATCGAAGAAAAACCCTATAAGATGGCACTCAACTATCAGAACCCCAATAAGGTGTGGGGCTATCTCTATGATGAAAAGGGAAATTGTGAAAACATTGAGGGAACTTTCTCTGTGGGACTCTTTATGTTGAAATCTGCGTTAATTGGTACAATAACAGTCGAATATGACCCATTGAAAAATAAAAAAGACCCCCAATGTTATGGCTATACTCATAAATATGTGAGTCGGTAGCCATCGCTTAGAAACAAGGGAAATCGTTATATTCTGCAAAGCATAAACAATAGGAGAGTGGTCTTTTTTAGAAACAACTTTTTTTCATATATTTGTCCGATATAGTGTATTCATAGTTTGAAATTTGGTTGATATATGAAAAAATGGTTGGCGAGGAAGTTGCGTGAGTTGCTCTCTGTCCGTTCTTCGGAGAAGCGGAGTTTGCATAGGGTGAAATTCTCTTTGGAGGAGAACGAGGAGAAGGTTTCCAACGTTCTGACTCTGTTGGGCGCACAATACAACCGTGTGGAATTGGAAGATGGAAGAGTTCTATATAATTTTGATTTTCAAGGAGGAAGATTCCGTTTTTTTGTTTCGGACGAACCTTTTGTGAAGATACTTTTCCCTTATTTCTATTCGGTGGATCCTGAGAATTTGAACTTGTTGCGTTTCTCTTGCAACGAGTGTAATTTGATGTCTATCGTTTCCAAAGTGGTCTATACCTTTAATGAGAAGGGAAATCAATACGGGGTGCATATCCAGTCCAGTTTCTCCATGGAGAATTGGGATGAGTCGTTCGACTTGCGCATAAGCGATATTTTGAAGAGTATTTTCGAGTTTTCCCGTAAATTCCGTGATGTCTTTGAATCTCAGATGGAAAAGTTCCGTCAGGTTGATACGGAGGAGGCCATTAGTGCCAAGGAACGGAATATCTTTTTGCTTCGGGAACAGGAAATCCAACATATCATGCCGACCTACCGTTGGCGTGTCAATGGCTCGGAGAAGATGACTATCGGTCAGTTTTTTGATAAACTCTTTGACTTGCCTACCGATTCCTTCTCCTATATGACGATCTCAAGACCTCCTCATCCATCGGGAACTAAGGCGTCTGAATCTTGCTTCTCTGTGACGGATGCGGATGAAATCGCCAATTATGATGTCTTGTCAGCGATTGTCGAAGGGGAGGGCGAAGAGGCTCATTTCTCTTATGATTGGGTGGAAATAACCCTTTGGGTGAATCATTCGATGGCGGCTGGCGCTCCTCAACTCTATACGATCATGATGCAGCCTACGGGTGAAATCAAGGGGTCGCTCTATGTGCGTCTGACGGTTTGTCAAGCTCCAGTCTCCAACTCGAAGAACGTCTTGGAGGAGAATGATACGCCGAATCCACTTTCCTATTCGTTCGTGATTGCCTATGACCGTACAGACCCTACTGAGCGTCTGCAGGAATTCAAGTTCATGATGCAGGATGCGATGGACAAGGTGGATGAACATCGTGAGTCGGAATTGACCGAAGAGCAGAATATGATGCTGACGAATATGGACAACGACATATCCTATGCGCTCTATTTCGGAACGCGCTACTATTCGTCAGGCCGTTATTTTGAGGCTTTGATTTTGTTGGAGAAGGCTTATTGGGCATCGCAAGAGAAATTCGAGAATGGCGACGACCATTTCTGCGACCGTTTCTTCCAATTGTGCTATTACATAGGTTGTTGCCATGCAGAGCTGAAACATTATCAGAAAGCTCTTTATTATTTGCAGATCCTTTATCCTGTCAAGTCCATCCATTATACGATGGCCTATATCAATTGTTTGGTGAATTCAGGCGATTTCCGTGCTGCTCGTGTCGTCGATGACTTGATCGAGGGGGTTGATAATACGTTGAAGGATGATGACTCTGAATCGGGACCAAGTCAAGATGCCTTGGATTTCTTGGATTTCCTTCGTCGCCGGAAGATTTATCTCCAGGTGGAACGGAATGAGTTGGACGAGGCGGAGGAGGAGTGCAAGAAGATGCTTGACGAACCTAACAACAACTCTTTCGCATTGACAGAGTTGGCCTATATCCAATCTATTCGTAGGGAGGATGAGGAGGAATCCATGATGGAGGATAAGTGATTATGGCTTTGAGAGGATGGCATAAATCTTTTTTGGGAGAGGTGGCGGAGTCGTTGCCTGCCGGTACGCTTTGTTTCTTCCCCTCCATAGCAGGGGAGCGGGTGACTGAACTTTTCGTCGAAAACCAGAATGCTATCCGTTCTCTTTTGCAGAAAAAGATGGGAGAAATGGCCCCATCCTGTGTCGAAGTGGTTTCGTTCCCTGCTGTTTCCAAGGAGGACAAAATCTCTCTGTTGTCGCTCTATTTCCCTGACAGAAGCGAATCGGACGTGGCGGCTCTATGTGATAGTCTGGACTGGTCAAGGTTGGACGATGCCCCCCATCGTAAATTTGGAAACTGTTCGTTGGTCTTGCGTGATGGATCTTCTTCTTTCGCTTGGGGTTGTGAAGTGTCGGACGAGACTTTTTGGACTGATTTGCAGAACTTTCCGGAAACATCCTTGCCCTCTTTGGGGAAAGCTTGTCCGTCATATAAGCATGACAGTCAGGAAGTGGACGAAAGTGCCTCTTTCCCTAAACAGGGTAAGTTGGCTGAGGTTTACAACTCGCTGAAGTCGAAATTTCGAAAGGAAAGTGCCAAGCGTTCGTCGCAATCGTTTAGTAAGGAGTGCCAGGATTTCTTCCCTTTAGAGGAGCCACTTTGTGAAGAGGAGTCTGCTAGTCCGAGTCAGTCAGAGGACACGGCTCGTCAAAAGGCGGAACGCATTCGGAATGAGATTGTTTCCTTGCAACGGGAGCATGGTATTGATGTCTTGGTGGATGTCTTTGGTCAGGATATTTTACAGATATTGGAAAGGATTCCACGCCCGAAATTGAGTAGGCTGCAGGTTACGGATGATTATCGAATTTTCCTGACGGATTACAACAATCGGGAGATTTCGGTCGGAGCTTTGGAAAAATCACTTTATTTCCTATTCCTACTACATCCAGAGGGAATCCGTTTGAAGGATCTTGATGCCTACGAGCGGCCGTTGATGGAGATCTATAAGATGGTTTCCAATCGCGAGGATTTGACGAAGATGCAGGGCAGTATAGCCGACTTGGTGGAGCCGGGTTCTGCTCTTTGCCAGCAGAAATTGACGCGCGTGCGTGTGGCTTTTCGAAAGTGGCTAAACGTAGATCTTGAGGTGGAATATACACCGAACGGCAAGCGTGGAGAACTCTACACCATCCGTCTGGATCGGAGTTTGCTCTCTATGCCGGAATCGCTTCTCTCTTTGAAATAACGTTTGCAACGTTGCAAAAATCGGCCTTTCGTACGAAACCATTCTATCTTTGTCTCAGTAACAAACAACAAAAAGACAAAGGATATGGAAAAGATTAATGTTTATAATTTGATAGTGTTGGATGAGAGTGGTTCAATGGACAGCATCCGTAATTCGGCCATCTCTGGTTGTAACGAAACAATTCAAAGCATTCGTGCGACGCAGAACAAATACAGGGAGGAGCAGAACCATTTCTTGTCGTTGGTCTCTTTCAATTCAGATGAGAGCAACAAGGTGATTTTCGATAAGGTGCCTATCGAGGAGGTTCGGGAGGTGGCTGCGATGGATTACCGTCCGAATGCTTGCACTCCGTTGTATGATGCTATCGGAATCAGTGCTTCCTATTTGCATGACACGATGCCGAAGGACGTGGAGTGTATCGCTATGGTTACTGTCATCACGGATGGCTATGAGAATGCTTCGGAGAAGTATGACGGAAGAAGGTTGAAGTCGTTGGTGGCAGAATTGGAGTCATTGGGGTGGAAGTTCTCTTATATAGGTGCTAATCAGGATGTTATTCAGGAATCACAAAAGATTGGAATCTCCAGGTCTTTCTCATTCATGGCTTCAGAAAAGGGCGTTAAGCGGGCCTTCAATAGTGCTTCCGTTTATTTGGAGGAGTGTGCGGAAGAGTGTGCGTGTGAAAGGCGAATGAAAAGATAGAACTTTGTTTCAATTTAGGTGAGGTTTCGGCCTCACCTAAAATTTAAATCAATCTGGTTTAGGGGAAGATCAAGTTTAACCATTCCTAGTGTGAGTTCTCGAAATGATTGTATTCCCGGATAAATATTTTGTTTGTTTTTCTTTTCTTTGCAAAGGGAATCACAAATGACATATAGAAGCAAAAAACAAGTTGGCGCAATATTCGTCTTCCTTCCAGTCTTGAAGAGACTTCATCTGAATAGCCCCGCACTTCAGTGTGGGGTTCCGTTTGTTGCAGTTTATTTTTTTACATGTTCATAAGATAGGAAATATATGAAGAAGATAATTTTTATGTTTCTGTTAGCTGGACTCTTTTCTTGCGCTCTGCAAAATGAAATAGTAAGCATATCAGAAATCAGCATATACAAATGTGATGATAGAGGGAAAGGTTATACAACTACAAGTGCATACAGTGCATATGTGCGATTAGAGGAATTAGATGAAAGCCAAAGTGTCACGATAGACAGTGTTGATTGTGCGATTGTCCAAAAAATAATAAACAATTCAGAAGTGTCACGATTCCGCCCAGGAAAAACGGGACTAAATATTCTCTTCCTATCCCTATATTTCAATAACGACCGATCCTTTCACAAGGTGATATTATGTCAAAACAATTCTTTTATTGATTATACGAGCAAGAGACAGTATCAAATAACTAGTGACGAGGATAAACGGTTGATGGATTCTATTCGAAAAAAATATAATTTTCCAATGATTAAGTGGTGAGACTGTCCTCTTTCGGAAGATACACCATTTTTTTCAGAAAGTGGTATTCTTTTTAATTGATAGTGGTGTTATATTTGTGAGCAATTTTATTTTTTTTTCAAAATGAATAGACTCTTATTAACGTTGTTTTCGATTGTAATGTTGCCAATTTTGTGTGAATCCAAGCAAAAGGAAGACGACCTTCAGTTTAGGGAAAATACGATGATTAAAATTTATTGTAAAATACCCACAGAGGGTGCAATTGTCTTTTTTTGCAAGGAGAATGATGGCAAGGTAAGGGAGATAGTCTATGACTATAACATAAGCGATAAAGGGAATAAGTCTGGTTTTACTTGTACGAAAGGAGCAGAAACCCTTGCCTCCATTCAAAAGTTCACTAAAAAGGATTTTGATTATGCCGAAACTTCTGATGAGTTTAATACCAACAGTTTTTTCTATGGATATTATAGAAATCTGTTTCCTTCTGGTTTCTTTGAAACGAGTAATCAGGAAAAAATAGCAATTTTTGATTCGATATCCAATGTCAGTAGGGCTTGTGTGGATACCATCATAACAAGAAAATACATTTATAAGCAAAAATGATTTGATAGTACAAGACATCATTATGCTACAATGAAATAACCATGTAATCATGAAAAGGCTTTTATTAATTTGGGGGTCAATCGTAATGTTGCCACTTGTGTGTTTCGCTAAGCAAAAGGGGGGAGACTTTCAATTTAGGGAAAATACAAAGATTCGATCATATAGTGAAACTGCTACGGGGAAAAAAGGAACTATTATAGTTTTTCACAAGGAGGAAGACGGTAGATCAAGGAAAATCGTATATGGCTATACCATAAGCCATGACAAGACTGGTTTTACATGTACAAAAGATTTAGAAACCCTTGCCCCCATTCAAGAGTTTTCTAAGATAGAGAGTCTTGATAAATTCATGACTTCTGACGAGTTTAATACTGAAAGTCAATTTTGTGGGGATAGGTATAGACGTTTTTTCTCTCCAAACTTCTTTGAAACGAGTAATCAGGAAAAGATTGCGATCTTTGATTCGATATCCAATGCCAATAATACTTGTATAGATACCGTCATAAGAAGAGAATATGTTTATAGAAAAAATTGATGTGTTCAGACGGAAGTGCCCTGTTCCTTCCAGTCTCGAAGAGACTTCATCTGAATAGCCCCGCACTTTAGTGTGGGGTTCCGTTTGTTGCAGTTTATTTTTTATATGTTCATAAAAAGATGAAAACGTTTTTTGTAATATTAAGTTTAGGAATGCTGGCATTCAGTTGCTCCTCTCTTCGCAAATCAGATTCTGATTCATTTGAAGAAGAGAAAAGGATTCCTCTAAATGAGGAAGAGGGAGCCTATCTCAACAAAGTATTTGAGTCCGTTCGTGAAGATTTTGATTTTACGAACAAACGAGTTGGTTTTATCCAGAGCAACGGAACTAAGGGCAAAAAACACTATTTGAATGACCAGAAGACATATTTTGAAGGAGAAAATCCTTGTTGTGTTGCTCAATTGTTCATTTTTAATGCAGCCCAAAAAGAGGAATGTGGTGGCTATGATGCAGCAATTATATATTGGAGTAAATTTGAAATTCCCATCGAAGATGCTGTTAGAAGAATGAAAAAGTATTAGGAAGAGAATCTCAAGAAATGTGCAAACGAAGATAGAGTCGTCAAAAGACTAAGTAAAGGAAATCTCAAATGACATATAGAAGCAAAAAACAAGTTGGCGCAATATTCGTCTTCCTTCCAGTCTCGAAGAGACTTCATCTGAATAGCCCCGCAGTTCAGTGTGGGGTCGTTTGAAAATAATTTATAAATCATTATATTCAAAGAGGTTCGGTAGGGTGCTCCTGTCGAACCTCTTATGCGATCGAAAACAATTTTATCTCAAAGATTAGCGTGGAGTTTCCTGGAATGTCTCCTGATGTGCGTTTGCCGTATCCTAATTCGGAAGGAATATATACTCTCCAATGGTCGCCTATATGCATGTTCATCAAGGCTATTTGAAAGCCTTCGATGAGTTCGTTTACCCGAAAGGCTTCCGGACAATTCCTGCCGTAGGAGTTGTCGAAGATGTGTCCGTTGATGAGGCTTCCCTTGTAATGGCAAGTCACCACGCTATGGGGGTGTACGGAGCCTTTCCCCTCTCCAGGGGCAAGGACTTCGTAAAGAACGCCTTTCGTTAACTCCCTGACGTTCCCTTCCTGTTTTAACTTGGCAAGAAACTCTTCGTTTTCTTGTTTGTATAGCTCCTTTCTGTTTGTTTTCATAAATATTCTAAATCAGTTTGCTTTGCCTTATAAGAAGGCAATGACCAAAACGATGTTCACGAGGCACACGATGCCGAAACCGAGCAGCAGTTGCTTGGTAATCTTATTCCCTGAGAAGAAAATGCCGTAAACCATTTTCACCACATTGTTGCTGATGATGGCTTGGAATGCCGCAAGCATCAAAAGGGATTCTCCAATGGTGTTGGACGATTGGAAGAGGTTGATGATGAACGGGTTGATGTCTGTCACGCCGACGATGATAGAGAGAATGCGAAGTCCGCTGTCTCCAAAATAGTCTAATGCAAATTGTGTGACGAGCGTGAAGGCGATAAAGAGCAGGGCGAATAGAATGGCCACTTTGAACTCCAATGGGTTTTTCTCTTCCTCCGCCTCCGTGTTTCCGTCATCTGAGTCTTGTTTGTTCCCGTTTTTCTTGAAGAAGTAGAAGGCTACTCCTGCCGAGACAACCATCATGATGGCAAAATGGTACCAATATTGCAGCATCAATCCGCTGTTGAAAATCCCCAATAGGACGAGTATTTTGAAATACATCATCGTGATGGCGCAGAAGAGGGCGCTGACATAGAGGTCGGCCTCCTTCTCGTTGCTTTTCGCTTTCTTGGCTAAAATGAGGCAAGTGGCGGTACTGCTATAGATTCCACCCAGAATGCCGGTGACGATGATGCCGCCGTCCTTGAAGACATATTTTTTCAAGAGATAGCTGACGTAGGAGATGCCGGAAATGACCACCGTGGCGAGCCAAATGGTGTAGGGAGTAAGCCCGGAACCTTCGATTAGTTCGCTGTCGGGGAGGATAGGAAGGATAACTCCCGCAATGATGAGGAACTTGCCCAGATTGATGAACTCCTCGTCGTTCATCATCTTCGTGAATTCGATGAATTTACTCTTCATCTCTGCCAATATCAAGATGGAAACCACGATGAGTATGCCCATCCATAGCTCCTTTTCGTAGATGATTGGGGTGAGGCAATAGGTGATGAGGGCGATGACGATGGAGGTGATTCCGTGGTGCCCTTGCTTGAAAATCTTGTGGCAGTAGCTGATGCTCAGCAGGATGGATAACATGGCGCCTCCGCAAAGGAATGGGACGAGCGAACCGTTTCCGACAATGTAGAGGATGTAGCCTAAGATGCCGATGAGCGTGAATGTTCTGTCCGAGCCGAATGTCTTGATGTTTTCGTCCTCTTTCTGGTATAGTTTCCGTTGGGAAAGACCGATCAGAAGGGAGAATATGCTGACGGCTCCAAAATTGATCATGTCGATTGATATTATGTTCGTGATGTTCATGACTTTTTGTATTTGTGCCTCCTTCCACCAGGGAAGGGAGGCGGGTTCTTTTAACTAAATTAAATAGAATTTCCCGATAAAACAAGAGGTCTTTCTGTGCTTTGTCTCTTTTTCGTGGTGATATACGAAAAATGGTTGGAGATCACTCCCCAACCATTTGTTTCTTTCCCGGAATCGTTATCAGAACTTGAAGTTCTTTTCGATGTAGTCGATGAAGGCCTTGTTGACCAATCTCCGTCCGCCAGGGGTAGGGTAGTCTCCACTGAAGTACCAATCGCCAGGATGGTTTGGACAAGCTTCCCGCAATCCGTCCAATGTCTGATAGACGACTTGAACATCAGCTTGTATGCTATCGTCGGATAACAAATCTACCATCTTCTTAGAAATCTCTTCGTCGGTAAACGGAGCGTATATCTCTTTGACGTAGTTGACTATCTCCTCTTTTGGATTGTTTTCTTGTGCTTTGCTCTTCTCGTAGGTCTCCTTGATGATGTTTGTCATGCCTCTCTCTTCCAGCAAGGCCATCGTCGCACGGAAGGCGATGAATTGATCCATGCTGGCCATGTCGATTCCGTAATAGTCTGGGTAGCGGACTTGAGGTGAGGAGGATACAATGACGATTTTTTTAGGATGCAGACGATCCAAGATCTTGATGATGCTCTGTTTGAGGGTTGTTCCTCGCACGATGCTGTCGTCGATGACCACCAGGTTGTCCACGTAAGGGACGATGCTGCCGTAGGTGATGTCATAGACGTGGGTAGCCAAATCGTTACGGGTATTTCCCTCGGCAATGAAGGTACGCAACTTGATATCCTTGATGGCCACCTTCTCGCTTCGGATTCTTTCGGAGAGGATAGCTTCTAGCTCGCTATGGCTTGGGTTGTGTCCTAGTGATTCTATTCTTTTCGCTTTCAGTTTGTTGAGATGGTTGTCCAACCCTTCCAACATTCCGTAGAAAGCTACCTCCGCTGTGTTAGGAATGAAAGAGAAGACACTGTTGTGGAGGTCGTTGTTGATGGCTTTAAGAATGGAAGGAACCAAGGAAGCACCTAGTTTTTTACGCTCACGGTAGATGTCGAAATCACTGCCTCGGCTGAAATAGATTCGTTCGAAGGAGCAGGCTTTCAACGTTTGTGGCTCGTTCACTTGCGAAAGTTTCATCTCGCCCTTTTTGTTCAAGATGAGGGCTTGACCAGGCAACAATTCGTGGATGCTGTCCACGGGCACGTTGAGGGCAGTTTGGATAACTGGGCGTTCGGAGGCGAGCACCATGATTTCATCGTCCATATACCAGAAGCCCGGACGGATGCCCCAAGGGTC
>JAGCWQ010000082.1 GCA_017961765.1 Paludibacteraceae bacterium
GCCTGTCCGTTCGTCGAAATATTCGCCTGCGGCTTCGTGGATGCTCTTCTCGAAAGCACGGTGGCGGCGCATACGGTAGTCGTATTCAGCCTCTTCGCTTACGCCGTTGGCTCCTCTTTCTATATAGGATTCTGGGCGGACATAGACTTTTGGCGTCTCTTCTGCAGTTTCGTTATTTGTCTCATTTGACGACTCTTTCTCTTTTATTTTCCGGATGAAGTCTTCACGGCGGCCGGAGAACATCTCATATTTACGGAATTCGCATTCGATGGCGCCGTTCATGAGTTGATATTTCTCGGAAGGACGAAGGCCGATCTTCTCGGATGCTTCGGTTGGCGGAGTGATGATCCAAGCCTCCATGTCGGTGTAGTCGTGCTTCAATTTGGAGCCGATCATATTGAACAAGTCCATGTCGGCGTAGAGTCTCTCTCCATAAGGAGGGTTGAATACGAGCATGGATTTTTCTGCAGGAGCTTGGAGTTGCTGGAACGGAGAAACCTTCAAAGATACATATTTGGACACGCCAGCACGTTTCACGTTGGACTCGGCAATGGCGATGGCCTTTGGTTGGATGTCCGAACCGTATATCTTGTGGTTGAATTCCCTCTCGTTGGAATCGTCGTTATATAGTTTATCGAAAATCTCTTGGTTGAAGTCTGGCCATTTCTCGAAAGCGAACCCTTGCTTCCTATAGATGCCCGGAGCAATATTAAGGGCGATGAGGGCAGCCTCGATCAAGATGGTACCGGAACCGCACATAGGGTCGATTAAGTCGCATTGTCCGTCCCATCCAGCCAAGAGCAACATGCCGGCAGCCAACACTTCGTTGATAGGAGCTTCCGTTTGGATTTCCCTATAGCCACGCTTGCTGAGTGGTTCGCCAGAACTGTCGATGGACAATGTGCATTGGTCTTGAGCGATGTGGATGTTGAGTTGGATGTCAGGGTTGACGATTCGAACTGACGGACGTTTGCCCGTCTTCTCGTTGAAATAGTCGGCAATGGCATCCTTTACTCTGTAGGCAAGGAATTTTGAGTGGTTGAAGTTGTCGGAATAGACTACGGAATCTACGGCAAATGTTTTGCTGTTGTCCATAAGCTTGTCCCAGTCGAATTTTTTGATCTTCTCATAAACCTCGTCTGCATCGTGAGCCTCGAACTTGTAGATTGGTTTTAGAATCCTCAATGCGGTGCGGCAATGCAGGTTTGCCTTGTACATCATCTCGATGTCTCCTGAGAATCGTACTCCTCTTCTCAAGATCTCGACATCGTCGGCTCCGAGATTTATTAACTCTTTTGCGAGAACCTCTTCCAGCCCTTGGAAGGTCTTTGCGATTAATTCAAATTTTTCCGTTTCCACCATGTGCGTATTTTAGACGGTACAAATATAGTGTATTATTGTGAATTTATTGTCAATTTGAGTGTTCGCTTTTTGATGGGGCTATTTATATAGGAAGGGGTGGATGACAAAAAAACCACAACCAGCTCTTCTCAGAGTATTGTTGTGGTCACTATTTAAAGTATAAATGTTTGTTTTGTCGAAATCCAATTAATGCATGGATTCAAAATTTATGGTATTGCAAAAATAGTGCTTTATTTCGTACGGAAAAACTTTTGAGACAAAATTTAGCGCAAAAAAAACAACCTACTCTCTCGAGCGGGCTGTTTTTTCATACTTTATAAAAAGTACTAATGTTTTCTGAGAACGAAATCTAGATTTTTTCTTAAGTTTCTTATACGTTTCCTTTTATGCAAATGTACAAAGAGTTCATTTGACCGATGCTTGCTGTCGTTTCTGATAAGGGATAAAATTGTTTCATGTCAAGAATTGATTATTTTTTTATCCTATTTTGACCAATATTTATACTTTTCGACCTCTTTTTTTCTCGATGAAAACGGCGAATTTGGATTAATGTTTCTTTTTCTGCCCTAAATCTGCAGAAGAATGTGGGGAAGGAGGCATGGATGAACTGTGTTTCGTCTTCTTCGGCCTCTCCAAAAAGTTAAAATGAGGCCTTGGTCTGTTTTTTATGACATATATTAATCTATTGGGCTTCCTTCCATGTAAGGGGAGGCGAACGGAAATCAGATAGGGTTTATTAAGAAGGGGGTGTATCCAGATGATTTTTTGGGGGCTTTCAAAATTATGTCGTTTCCTTGTTCCGGAAAGGTGACATCTTGCGTCTTCCTAGAGGCCATTGAATAGCTGGAAGTTTTCATTGATAAAATTCGTCAATGTGTCTTGCTGCGAATCTGGAAGGAGTGTCGTGCCAATAATTTTTCAAATTCTTGTGGACATTTGTGTCTTTTTTTAGAATTATCTTATATTTGCATATATGTTCGTGGCGATAAGCTTCGGACGCGGCATCGCTATAACAGATTCATTTTGTTATAGCGATGAGTTTTTTTATCCATATCAGGTACAAACCAGGCTGGAGCCCTGCTTTATTTTCTGCGATTTTGGTGAGGTGTTGAATGTCCTCTTTTCTGTACGGAGTATTGGAATACGGCGTTTGTGGGTTAAGAGAAAAGGAAAACATAAAAAAAATCGCACCCTCCTCTTCACAGAGTCTGAGTGCGAATCATAAAAAGTCTAAATGTTTTTCTGAGAACGAAATCTATTTCTTTTTCTTTTAGGTTTCAATCAACGTGTTTCCTTGTATTGCAAAGATAGGCATTAATTATGACATATCAAGCTTTTTGTCCCAAAAGACCCCCAAATGATACGAAATGCCCGATTTGTGAGACTTGATGCAAATCAAGTGCGACATTTTTACGTTTTTTTTATTTGCAAGTTTTTCAAGAACGGAGGATTGAATCTTTTTTTCTCTTTTGTCGGGGGGAACTTTTTTGATAAAGGAAAGTTTCGGTTTGGGAAAAAAGGCGGAAAAAAAGGACCACAACAGGCTCATCTCCGAGTGTGCTGTGGCCACTATTTAAAGTATAAATGTTTCCTGAGAACGAAATTTTAATAAGGTTTCATATTTATTTCGCTTAGATAAAGGTATATCTATTTCGCTTCATTTGCGCCTTGTGCCGGTTTCATATATTGGGGAAAATTGTTGCAATTCTATTTAAATGTCCGATTTTTCGATGAAATGGCTCTCTTTTTCCTTCCGGATGCCATTTTTTTCTTTGGTCTCTTCTGCTATTCTTTGCGCCTTCCCCTCTTTTTTAAGGTGGACAATTGATCCGATTTGTAAGTTGTGTCCTTTCCTTTTAAGAGTCGTTATATGGAATCAATATGTAAGTTATTTATGTAAATGTATTGGCAAAATGATTTGTGTATTAAGTTTATTGTTTTCTTTTTGATGTTAAATTAAATAAAATTGTTTCTTTTTGATTTTTAATGTCGATATTTTGTTTAATTTTGTGTTGAGAGATTATCAAAAGAGTGATTACAAAGGTGCGTGGGCATCGATAACGCATTAGTTTATGAAGAGAAAAAATGTAAAAATTGGAGATTTGACCGACAACATGGATATGGTCAACAAATGGATGGAACGCTATGGTGTTCGATTCGGGGTCTATAAGGGTGGCGTTTTTAAAGAGCAGCTCTTCCCTTTTGATTCAGTGCCTCGAATTATTTCCAATGATGATTGGCTTTATCTGGAAAGGGGCTTGAAACAGCGGGTCAAGGCTTTGAATATGTTCTTGTGGGATATTTATCATGATAAGAATATTATTAAAGATGGAGTCATTCCAGAGGAGTTTATATATTCATCTAAAGGCTATATGCCTGAATGTGAACAAGTAGATCCGTTCGGTGGCGTCTATGCGCATATTGCGGGTATTGACTTGGTGGAGGGGAAGGACGACAATTGGTATGTCCTTGAAGACAATTTGAGGATACCTTCAGGGGCAAGCTATCCAATGATTGCCCGTTCCATCACGAGGAAGGTCTCTCCTCAGACCTTTTCCGAAAACAAGGTGGCTGATAACCGTGATTATGCCGATTTGTTAAGGGATATGATGGATGAAATGAATGATGGAAGGGGGATTGCTGTCATCTTTACTCCAGGCAGATATAATTCAGCCTACTTTGAACATTCTTATTTGGCGGAAAAGACGGGGGCGACATTGGCTTTCCCTGGCGATTTGTTCGTGGAGAATGGAATGGTTTATTATGGCGGAATGAATAAAGATGAGAAGAAGCGGGTAGGTTGTATCTATCGAAGAGTCAGCGATGAGTATCTTGATCCCTTGGCGTTTGAAGATTCTTCGTTGATAGGCATACCGAATGTGATGGAGGCCTACAAATTGGGGAATGTGGCCCTTGTGAATGGTTTGGGTAATGGCGTGGCTGACGATAAGGGTATTTATTATTTTGTTCCCAAGATGGTAAGATACTATTTGGAGGAGGAACCCATATTGAACAATGCGCCAACTTATCTTCCTTATTTTAGGGAGGATTACGAGTATGTGCTTGCCCATCTTGACAAATTGGTGTTGAAAGAGGTTAGCGAGGCTGGCGGATATGGTGTGATTTTCGGTCGGGATCTCTCCCCTGAGAAATTGGAGGAATTGAAACAAATGATAATCGAGAATCCGCGGGCTTGGATAGCACAGGAGGTTATTGATTTCAAGGATCTTGAGATTATCGAGGGGGATGGATTTGTGGAGCGGAAGGCTGATTTACGTGCATTCGTGGTTAGCGGGAAGGAGACGAAAGTATGGAAAAGTGGGTTGACTCGATTCTCCCGCAATCCAAATTCCTTTGTCGTGAATTCTTCCCAAGGAGGAGGTTTCAAGGACACTTGGATCCTGCTGGATAAATGAGAAGGTAGAAGTATTATTTAAAAAAGATTGTTTTATGGTTAAATGTAACATTATATCGCCGACGAAGGCTAATCGTTTGTTCTGGTTGGGTCGTTATGTGGAAAGGGTTTATATGACGCTGCATATCCTGCGCAAATGCTATGATAGGATGATTGATGGCGAACCGTCTGATTATGAGTTACTAAAGAGCAAGTTGGATCCTTCCCAGACGTACAAGGAGACGGCAGACTTCACTATGGGTATGTTGTACGATGAAGGAAATAAAAGTTCCATCATCTCTTCTTTGAAGTTCGCTTTCGACAATGCCATTTTACTTCGCGAGGATATCACTTCCGAGTCGCTTAGCTTTATAGAGATGAGTATCGCATTCATAAAGAAGTGCAAATCGGATAACGTGATGAATATAACATATTTACAGAACATTACGGATTGGATGTTATCCTTTTGGGGATCTTGTGAAGAGCGAATCACGAATCATGGCGAGTTGAGTGTGATCATGGTGGGTAAGTCCATCGAAAAGATGGATTTAAGCTTGCGTTTCAACTATCCGTTCAATACTATTGACTTGATTTATACAAAGTTGAATGGAATAGATGCTGGCCTCCGTGATTTGTTGTTTGATTCGATTGTGGAAAAGAGGTTGGACGATTCTATTAAGCAGTACAGGGCGTTGTCTAATGGTTTGGCCATTGATTACGGCGATGAGATTTTAAGGGAGTTGAACCAATTGGTGAAAGTTTGAATTTGGAATGAGGCAATATCTTTTTACATACCAAACATTTGTTCGGTTTACGAATCCTGTTGTGAATCATCACTTCCGCCTTCGTTGTCAACCGATGAAGAGTGAGTCCCAACGGGTAGAAGAGGATGCTTTGGTGGTCAGCACCCATAGTTGGTTGCAGGCTGGACATGATGCGTTTGGCAATAGGACGCTGGTGGGATGTTATTTGTTGCCTCATCTCTCTTTTGCTTTTGCCTCTTCGGGAATCGTCTCTTTAACTGGTGAGGTTTGTGGGCATTCGTCTGGCAACGATTCGTTGTTCCGTTATTCGACGAAGCTGACAACTCCAACGGCAGAATTAAGGGAGGTGTATGTTCCAGACGGAAGCAATAGACAGAAAGCCGAATACATCTGTGATTATGTGCATCATTTGCTTTCCTACCGACAAGAAGTGACCAATTCATCGACTTCTGTCGGGGAGGTGATGAGTCTCAGACAAGGCGTTTGTCAAGATTTTGCCCATGTTATGATTTCCCTATGCCGTTTAAATGGTATTCCCGCCAGGTATGTTTGTGGCATGATGGTTGGCGAGGGGCAGACCCATGCGTGGGTCGAAGTTTTTGACGGTAGATTTTGGATAGGCTTGGATCCGACCAATGCGGTTGCTGCGGGTTATGGTTATGTCAAGCTTTCTCACGGTAGGGATGCATCTGATTGTTCTGTATGTAAGGGTGTCTTTGGTGGTAATACTTGCCAAGACACAATGGTATCGGTTTCAGTATTTGAGATTTAAGCATTGAATAGAATGATAAAAACGATTATTTCTTCAGAATTGCCCGTGGGAGAACATTTCCTGGTCCGGAAGAATGTTCTGAGAAATGGCAAAAACAACAAACGTATCTGCATAGTGACGGGTACTCATGGCGATGAATTGGAAGGTCAGATGGTCTGTTTCGAATTGTGTCGGAGAATTCAGAAAAACATCGATATGTTGGATGGAACGGTGGAGATTTATCCTTCTCTCAATCCCTTGGGGATCGATTCCTTGCAACGTGGATTCCCTAACTTCGATTTGGATATGAATCGTATCTTCCCGGGTGTTCCCCAAGGGACAATGGTGGAGCAGGCCGCCCACAAGATCGTGGAGGATTTGAAAGGTGCTGATATGGTGATTGATATACATTCTAGCAACCTCTATCTTCGGGAGTGCCCTCAGGTTCGGATTAACGTTTTGCACGAAGATTGGTTGGTTCCGTATGCCCAACATCTGAATCTGGACTTTATTGGGTTCATAATGCGGCAACTGTGTTGGAGTCAACATTGGCCTACTCGTTGAATTCGATTGGAACGCCTTGCCTTGTGGTGGAATTGGGTGTGGGACAACGGATTAATGATGGAATGTGTATGCGTTTGGCGGAGGGCATATTTAATTTGCTGAAGCAACTGAATGTATGGAGTGGGGAGGTCTATTCATTGCCGTCTTCTCCTATTGTATGTAGGGAGGATAGGGTCACCTTCTTGAATGCGGAGCATTCGGGACTTTTCCTTACGGAGATGAAGAGCGGAACGGTGGTGTCGGCAGGTGAAAGAATAGGTTCGATAGTGGATCCTTTGACGGGTGCTGTCTTTTCGGAGGTTGTCTCTCCCGTTGATGGCTTCTTGTTTACGATACGTGCTTATCCTATCGTTTATGAAGGGTCGTTGATGGCTAGGATATATAATTTTGATGAAATAGAGAAGGAGTAGGTGTTTTATGAAGAAAGAGATATTATACGAGATGAAATCGCTTTATCGTGACGATTTCCAGATTGTAGGATACCGTTTTGGCTCTGGAGAAAAAACGGTGGCTATCGTTGGTTCGATGAGGGGAGATGAGATTCAGCAATTGTACGTCTGTTCGCAATTGGTGGCGGCGTTGAAGACTTTGGAGACCAAGGGTGAGTTGGATCCTGATTGCAGTATCTTGGTGATTCCCTCTTGCAATCCCTTTTCAATGAATGTGGGGAAACGTTTCTGGGCGATGGATGGAACAGACATCAATCGTATGTTCCCTGGATTTGACAAAGGAGAGACGACCCAAAGGATTGCGGCTGGCATTTTCAAGCATTTGGAAGGATATAAATACGGCATTCAATTGGCAAGTTCCTATATTCCTGGCGATTATGTGCCCCATGTGCGTATGTTGCGTACGGGTTACGAGAATACGGATGTCGCTAAATTGTTCGGGTTCCCCTATGTCTCTATTTGTGCTCCTTCTCCGTTCGACACTGTCTTGCTTAATTACAATTGGCAGGTGTGGGGAACAAGTGCGTTCTCTGTCTATGCGGGACCTACATCAACCATTGATAGAAAGAGTGCTATGTTGACAGAAAAGGCAGTCATCCGTTTCCTCAAGAGGATTGAGGTCTTTCATAAGCCGGTGAAGGACGTGGGGTTTGACTCCGTTATTCTCGATGAGGATAATTTAGTCCGAATATCGGCGAAACGTGCGGGTCTCTATTGTTCGCATACTAATGCAGGTGATTTTGTCGAGAAAGGGGCTGTGATAGCATCTATTACCGATCCGCATGATGGATCTTTGTTGGAACAAGTGATTTGTCCAATGTCGGGTTATGTCTTTTACAATTACGTTAAACCCCTAGTGTTTCAGAACTCATTGATATTTATGTTTGTTCCTGTGGATGACTAAGCTGTTTTGTTTTTGCAGAAGGGGCAGATTCAAACGAACCTGCCCCTTCTATATTTTGATGTCTTGAATTTCTTAGATAATGAGCATTGCATCTCCGTAAGGTCCGAAACGGTAGCCTTCCTTCAGTGCTTCGTTGTAGGCGTTCATTACTTCGTCGTAGCCGCCGAAAGCTGCCACCATCATCAGAAGGGTGGAGAGCGGCAAATGGAAGTTGCTGATCATTCTGTTGGCAACGCTGAAATCGTATGGAGGGAAGATGAACTTGTTGGTCCACCCCTCGAATGGCTTAACGTAGCCGTCTGTTCCTACGCTGCTCTCGATGGTTCTCATTACGGTGGTGCCTACTGCACAGACGTTTTTCTTCTTGTCTTTCGCAGCGTTGATGATGTTGGCGTTGGCTTCCGTGATCTCCATCTGCTCGGAATCCATCTTGTGTTTTGTCAAATCCTCTACGTCGATTTCGCGGAAGTTGCCTAAACCTGCGTGGAGCGTGATGAAAGAGAATTCACAGCCTTTGATTTCCATACGTTTCATCAACTCGCGGCTGAAGTGCAATCCGGCAGTCGGAGCGGCAACCGCACCCTCGTTTTTGGCGAAGATGGTCTGGTATCTTTCCGCATCCTCAGGCTCGGATGGTCTGTTGATGCTTGGCGGCAACGGCGTTTGACCGAGGGCGTAGAGTGCCTTCTTGAACTCTTCGTGCGTGCCGTCGAAGAGGAAACGGAGTGTACGGCCTCTTGAGGTGGTGTTGTCGATGACTTCAGCCACCATGGAGTCGTCGTCTCCGAAATATAGCTTGTTGCCGATTCTTATCTTTCTTGCAGGGTCAACAAGTACGTCCCAAAAACGAAGTTCGTGGTTGAGTTCCCTTAGGAGGAACACTTCGATTTTTGCGCCTGTCTTTTCTTTATTGCCATATAGTTTGGCAGGGAAAACCTTCGTGTCGTTGAAGATGAATACGTCCCCTTCATCAAAGTATTCGAGAATATCTTTGAAGATTTTGTGCTCGATGGCACCTGTCTTTCTGTTGAGAATCAAAAGTCTGGACTCGTCCCTGTGCTTGGCAGGGTAGAGCGCCAACTGCTCTTCCGGCAATGTGAATTTGAATTTTGACAGTTTCATACCGTATTTGTTTTTGTTCTGAATCTTTTGTTGTCGAGAGGTAGGAGCCTTATCCTTGAACCTCTTCTGTTGTTTGCACCTCTTCGGATAGCTGGGATTTCATCTCGTCCAATTTTCCCCGAAGGTCGTCAAGCGAGATGCAGTCCTCCAGTCTGATGTCGCCGATGCGTGTGCGTTCGAGTGCGGTTAGATGGGCACCGCTTTGCAAGGCTTGGCCGATGTCTCTTGCCAAAGCCCGGATGTAAGTGCCTTTGCTGCAGACCACTCTGATTTTTAGGACGGGCAGGTTGCATTCGAGCAATTCTATCTCGTCGATGACGAGCGTCTTGGGCTTGATCTCCACTTCTGCACCTTTGCGGGCGTATTCGTAGGCTCGCTTGCCGTTGACTTTCACGGCGGAGAAGGCAGGTGGAATTTGTTTGATTTCGCCAAGGAATTGTTTCAAGGTGCTTTCTACCTGTTCCTTTGTGATATGTTCGGTCGGATAGGTTGCGTCTATTTCCGTCTCGAGGTCAAAGGAGGGGGTAGTGGCTCCTAATTGCAGGGTGGCCACGTACTCTTTCGTCTGGTATTGCAGGGTCTCAATCTTCTTGGTCGCCTTGCCTGTGCAGACGATTAGGACGCCCGTTGCCAAGGGGTCGAGCGTGCCGGCATGTCCGATTTTTATCTTCTTGATGCCGAGCATGTGCTTAATCATCGTCCGAGCCTTGTTGACCAAGTCGAACGATGTCCAATGCAGGGGCTTGTTGAAATAGAGAACTTCGCCTTCCGTAAAGTTCATTCCTTAATCTGTTTATAGTGAGAAATATAGAGCAACGGATCCTGCGATTGCGCAATAGATGGCGAAGAAGATGAGTTTACATCTCTTTACCAAGGCAATCATCCATTTGCAGGCGATGCAGCCGCTGACGAAGGCGGCGATGAAGCCGACTATCAGAGGCAAGGTCTCGATGGGTTGCTCAATGCCGTGCTCCGCCAAATACTCTGCCGATGGGGCGAAGATATGTTTGAAGTCGAGCAATGCCTCTCCTAGGATGGGTGGAATGACCATTAGGAAGGAGAATTGAGCCAGTGTTTGTCGGTTGTTGCCTAGAAGCAGGCCGGTTGCGATGGTCGAGCCTGAGCGGGATAGACCAGGAAGTACGGCAACAGCTTGCGCAATGCCTATGATAAAGGCGTGCACGGGTGAGATGGTCTCCTTCTCTTGTGCCTTGTAGAAGTGTGTCAAGGCGAGGAGCAGGGCGGTGACCAAGAGGCAGCAACCCACGACAGGCAAGATGTTGTCTGCGTAGAGGGCTTCGATTTGATCCTTGAAACAAAGACCAACGACTCCGACAGGAATCATGGAGATGAGGATGTTCAAGGCATATCGTTGTTCGTCACTCAAACGTCTATAAATCGAAAGATTTCCATCTGCAGGCGCCAAAGGCTTGAACAATCCTTTGAACAGCCAAAAAATCTCTTTGTGGAGTATGACCAACGTGGAGAGCACGGTGGCTACGTGTACAATGATGTCGAAAGTCAATCCGCCGGCTTCTGCTCCATCTCCCAAAATGGCTTTTCCGATTTCGAGGTGGCCGCTGCTGGATACCGGCAAATATTCGGTCAATCCTTGGACTACCCCGAGGATTAAGGCTTGTATGCTGTCCATTCTTATTCCTCTCTTTCTTTGTTAGGCATCCATAGAATAGCGAAAATCTCGAAGAAGAAGCCGAACAAGGAGATCATCGGGCCGATGGTGATTCTCATTGGGCTGAAGATTTCGGGGTCGAATGTACCGTCGTTGTTACCTCCGATCATGCAGATGAATCCGATGATGATGATGCCCAATCCAATGGCAAGAAGTTTCAAATTCTTTGTTGGCAAAGCCAAGCCTGTTTTGTTTTCCATATCTTTTTTAAATAAAATACAAATCATTAGTTTCATGCCTCAGGTATTTGTTCGTGGCCAAGAGCGTCGCAAAGGCCGTGATGAGGATGCCCGAGGTGAATATAGTAACGGCGATAACCGTGTATAAGTTCATGTCGTTCAAGTCGATGTACAGACAGATGTTCGGGTAGGAGAAATAGAAGAAGGCTGCCATGTAGAGGCAAGCCAAGACTGAAGCCCCAATCCCGATGAGGATGCCCTGCCAAAGGTAGGGTCTCCGGATAAACCATTTAGTGGCGCCCACCAGTTTCATCGTGTTGATGATGAACCGGTTGGAATAGATGAGCAATCGCATCGTGTTGTTAATCAGCACGAAGGAAATCAGCAGCAAGGTGAGTGCGATGACAATGAAGACGGCGGATATGCGCGTCAGGTTATAGTTTAATTCGTGGATCAAATTCTTTTGGTAGTCCACTTTGCTGACGATGGGAATGCTTTTCAACGACTTGGCAATGAAGAGGATGCTGTCGTTGTTGGCATACTGCGAGTTCAAGTAGATGTCGTAGGAGTCGGGGAGCGGGTTGTGGCTGATGAGTTTCATTGGGTCTTCCCCCATCTCCTCTTTCAAGTGTTCAAGGGCCGTCTCTTTGCTGGTGAAGACCAATTTTTTGGTGTAGGGCAATTTCTTGATGGAGTCGCCCAATGCGGCCGTCTCGTTGGGCATGGCAAAATCTTTAATCTCGACGGTGACGGACAAGTTCTCCTTTATATGGGTCGAAAGTCGTTCTCCGATGTAAACAAACATGGAGATGATGCCCAAGAGGAACAGCACCATGGAGATGCTGATGGTGGAGGTCAGCCGGGAGTTTAGTATTTTGTATTTTGCTACGTTTTTTGCCATTGCCAATCCGTTTTGCGCAATATCTACGACCCCAAAGGGGATATTACGCCAAAATTGGTGCAAAAATAGTAAACTATTGGCAGGAATGAAAATTTGAGCGGAAAAACTTCCTTGTTTAAGCGCAGGGAAATCTCATTTAACTTTTCTTGTTTATCTGAAATCAGCGTTATAGAATAAAAATGAGGTAGAAGGGATTGGCTGGAAGCCAAACCTATTAGTAACCGGGTACGTAGTGCCTGGTAGTCATGACAGGTGGCCACGTGGCTGGAAACCACCCCTAATACCGTCGATACGAAGGCTTCCTGCCTTTTCCCATGTCTCAGACACCCACAGACAGCACCTGCGGTGCAATCGGTTACTAGCAGGGAAGGCTTTCAGTCTAACCATCGATGCAAAGACAACATCTCACTCCAATTTGTGAAACCTAAATCATGAAACACTTTCACCTCTATCGAACTAATCAATTCAATAAGGGTCGTCTGAGGTGTTGCAACCGACAATGATGCCATCTCCACCTTCGTCCTTCCTTTCAAAAACATATTCTCCGAGACGATTTTCTCTCTCCTCTTCTGTAAAGTTGAAACTCCAATCTGACTGTTTAGACTTCAAATACGTAGTTCCGTCTTGCTGGTAGCCGGTGATTCCCTCTTTCTTATCACCAATAAACAAATAGCCCTTAATTTTATTAGGATGGCTATAATCGATGGCGACTTTGTAAGGAGTGTATTTGCATGCTTGAGTCTCATTAAAAGCGATTATTTCTGCCTCTTCTTCTTTTGTCAGATTGCCAGGGGGATCTTTGTATTCGCATTCCCAATTTGAAACTTCGAAAAACATTCGACTACTCACTGTCTCTTTGAGTCTTACAGCTGCGAGTATTTTCTGAATTCTACTTTTCTTTTTGTTGGTAACCACTTTCCCTATCTTGTTAAGATAAGGTTTCAACTCTTTAATTAAACATTCATCGAAATGTCCAGGTTCAAAACATCTCTCCGCATAACAGAAATCAGCATAATAACACGACTCTCTCCAGAAATAGAAGTTATTCTCATCGATACTGTAATCTATGTGGAATTGAGCATATTTACCATGACCGAAAGCTTTAGCATTCACCTCTGATGAATCCACTTCTATCTCAGCTACTGTATCATTTTTCGTATCGTATTCATAAGAATCTTTATATGCCTCAAAAAATGCGTTGTAAACACACGTATCCCAATTTCGCGAATTTAGGAATTTGAAATAGCCATCTAGCGTAAACAGGGATGCGAAGGGGACGCGGATGCCGGAATTTTTGTTAAAGGTCACTTTATCGCCAGTCTTTAAGTCAAAAAGGAGGGTCTCTCTATTCTCCACATCGCCGTGTGCGCCATATCCTATATATTCAATATCCAACAATAGATACCCATCTTCCATCTCATAATTGAATGATACGCCATGGCAGAAATTGGAGAAAACCTCAATGTCGTCATCGTAATCTAGGTAATTTAAAATCAGAGCATTGATGGATTCTGCAACGCTATTTAGTTTAGGGTTGACGGCCTTGACTTGCGGTATTGAATAATCGACCTCGGGCTGATAGCAGGACTCGCAATCCTGATAAAGTCTATGTTTAAAAGTGATGGAATCCACTTTGAAATTGTTCGCATGGCAGACCGTGCAAACCAATGCCATTAGGGCAAATAATATGTTCTTCATACCTGTTGGTTGACTTAAATTTATAATAAAAAAGTTGCATATTTTATTGATTTTTAGTATTTTAGTAATGTAAAAATAAAACAAATACTATTGTCTTAGATATGCGCAACTTCATTACAAATTTTAGAAAAATCCTTGGAATTTGCAATCAATTCGCAGGAAATCAAGTAAACGAGAAGGGAAATGTGGCGCGATGCGGTGTTGTGCCAACCTTCTCTGATTTAGAGGTAATTGCACTCTCCATTACCGCAGAGGCATTCAGCATCGATAGCGAGAACTACCTTTTTTAAAGGCTGAATGCGGAATGCCCCGGATCCATTCCCAATCTGATCACTCGTCGTAAGTATAATCAACGACGTAAACCTCCTCTTTGTTCACATAGATTTTTGCATTTGGAAACGAGCGCAATTCGCCACTATGGTCGGCATGTTTGTGGGTTAAAAGAATCTTTGTCACCTGCTCGGGCTTATAGCCAAGTGCCTTGAATGCGTCCATGTAGCTACAAATGTCTTTGCCTGTGTATAGAATAGAGTCCTCATTGGGCGTCTCCTCGTGAGTGCCTGTTGGAAGCCCCGTGTCGATTAAAATCACTTCGCTTCCTGTGTCAATCAGGTAGTTTTGCAAACTGCCCCGGTAGCGGATGTCCTTGTCGAATTTTTCTACGCCTTCCTCGCCTCCAAAAACGAATTGTTGTGTGTAGAATCCGTTTTCCCTGAATTTTACTGCTTTGATTTTCATGCTGTTGTTGGTGTTAAAGTTATTGTCCAATTATCTTCCCCGCCATCCGTCGTCCTGCGTCGTAGGCTTGTTGCAAGTCGTCTTCCCAATGCTCGTCGCGATACTTCCGCTTCTCTTCTTCCGAGAATCCTGCTAACTCATAATTGGCGTAGTTCTTAACTTGATAGGTGTTGTAGGCAATCAGTTTTTCGGGTTCTCCGAGTGCCTGGGTGATGCAATATTCCATCGAACCGTAGCCGTTGCAGTTGTTGTACTCTTGAGTGCCGTTCTGTGTTTCAATTAGCACTACGGGCATACGTTTGGGTGCAGTGTTGCTATAATCGTTGTACGAAAGCCAAGGGAATGCTAAACGCTCTAAGAAAGCTCGCATTTGGCCGGTGACCTCTCCGAAATAGTTGGGCGATCCAAGCACAAGTCCGTCGGCTTCCGCTATCTCATTCAATATTGGTGTGAGGCCATCCTTAAACTTACAGATATTCACCGCCTTCCCTTTGATTTTACAGGCCATACACGAC
>JAGCWQ010000083.1 GCA_017961765.1 Paludibacteraceae bacterium
CCCTTGTCGTCAGTTTCCTCGGCTTCATTGATAATCCTTTTCCTTCTGACAGAATTCTCTTTGATGAACTCTATCATTTCCTGACTTTGCTCGTATTCTCTGTTCTTTTTGCTCATTGTATCTCTGTTTTAACCGTTCCAGAAATCACCGAAACCACGTCCGAAAAGGTTTCGCGTGGCCCTTTTCTGCGTTTCGCTGAGAAGTTCGTCCTCCGCTTCAAGCTGCTTCCTGATACCCTCCTCAATCTCTTCGAGGTCATTGAGTTTCTTCTTTGCAACTTCCGCCACCTTCTCAGGCTCCGCGTTTTTCACCTCTTGAACCTGCTCCTCGAGTTCCTTGTTGAACTCTTCGAGTTTCTTGACTGACTCTTGAATTTCTTCCAATGCGTCCGTCTCAGGAGTTTCAGGCTCTTCCTTCTTTTCTTCTTCGGGCTCTGGCTCAGCCGTAGGTACGTCGCCCGGCTCGTTATCTTCTTCACCTGTTGCGGGCTCAACCTCGACAGGTTCCTGCTGCTCTGTAGCCTCCTCAACGGGAGTTTCGCTCACTTCTTCCACTTTCTCTTCGGCTGGTTCTTCTTTCACCTCAACCTCAGTTTCAAGTTTCTCGACTACGTTTTCAGCCTTAACGTCCGCTACCACGGGCTCGACTGCCTTCGCCTTCTTGGACTTTGTTGTCTTTGTTTCTGCCATTTCTTATAAATATTTTATCTTCTTTAAATTAGCGTGAAAGATACTTGTTATCTACCATCATGGACTCACTCCTTATCTTTCGGAAAGCAGTTTCCATTATCTGACGCACACGCTCCTTTGTTAAATTATATTTTTTTCCGATATCTTCAAGTGTACTTTCCTTGTAACCGCAACGGCCGTAATACATATTGATTATGTCAGCCTCCCTGTCTGAAAGAACGGACATTATGTTTTCAATGAAACTCTTTATGTTCTTTTCTTCCTCGATGTTGTCGTCCTCGATTATAAACTGATCAGAGAAGGCGGGCCGGGTTCTCTTAATCGCCGGCTCGTCTTCCCTGGTCTCGTCGTCATCCTCAAACTGCGGGTCGTTATCCGTAGGAAGTTCTGATTGGGGCATACGGTTCTTCTTCGTTATGGCAATCTGCATTTTCTGCATCATCCACCATTTAGAATAACTTATGAGCTTTATATCCTGCCCCAAATCGAACTTGTCAATTGCCTCTATGAGTCCGTCGTTCGCTTCCGAAATCAAATCGGAATAACTGACTCCACGATCCCTGTATGCGTTGGCTATCTTGCACGCATATTTCAGGTTCGCCGTTATCAACGTATTCCTTGCATTCAAATCGTTCTGATAACGGTACGCCCTTATGAGATCATGCTCCTCATCCTTGGATAGCGGCTTAACGCTGGCAAGGCTGTCGAAATATTGTTTTACTGTTGCGTCAATTTCTAAGTTTGGTACATTCGCCATTTAATTTAAAAGGTTAGACATCAGTTATTTAACCACTTCAATCCTTGAAATGTCATTCTCTTTCTTAATCAGCACCTGTGTATCGTGCCAATCGGCAATTGCCTTGTTATGGGTTATTTGCAGTATGCAGGCATAGTCCTTCGCAATCTTATCGTAAAGGATTTTAGCCTGGTCGTAATTTTCATCCGCCACACCTCCGAGTATTTCGTCAAACACGACGAACGAAGGCTTGCTGAACGTGGATATACGGGACAGAACGCTTCTCAGGGCAAGGGACGCCACCGTCTGCTCGAAGCCTGAACCGGCGCCGAGTTTCCTGCGTACCCCGTTGTGGATTTGGTAGAATGCGACGTCGTTGTGGCTGTCAATGCCAACCTCGACATCGAAATCGCACACATCGGTAAGCAATCTCTTCAACTCTCCGTTGATCAGCGGAAGTGCACTTCTGAGAACCATTTTCGACACGCCGTTCTTGCCTACCATTTCGAGATAAACCTTCCAATTGTAGACAAGTTTCTCCTCATCGTTGATGGTGGAGATAATCTGCTTGTTTTCGGAAATTACACGGCGGTTTGCCAAAATAGTCGACCTGGCCTCGTCCATATCACGCTCGAGCCCCTTCTTTACTGCCTCTTCTTCCTTTATGGAAACGTCAAGCGCGTTGATTTTGGCGTTGAGTTCGTTATTCTTCCTGATTGCCTCGTCGTTCTTCTGCAAATCCTTGAGAATGCGGTTGCATTCCTTCAATTTTCCACGAAGGTTCTCCAAATCGACTTCATTCTTGTCAATGACGAGTTCAAGCCGCACTTTTTCGTTGTACGACGCCCTGTCATCCTCCAAATCATCGATTTCCTGTCCTATTTCATCGAGACGTGCACGAATTTCCTCCAATTCCGCCTCGTTATCCTTGATTTCCTTCTCTTTCTTTGCAATCGCAGCCTTGTTATCGACGCCCTTCAATTTGGCACCGCAAGTAGGGCAGAATTCCCCGCTCTTAAGGTGCTCTATCTCGTGCCTGAGAGTTTTATTGGCACTTACGATATTCCCTTCCGATATAGACAGTTTCTTATCTTCGGAGACTTTTTTCTTGTAGTCATCCTCGTCAAACTCGACGTCCTTCACCTTCTTGTAGGCATCTTCATTCTTCTTTTTCTCAGCTGCCTTATTCTTTCCTTCCTCAATAAGCGATTCAGCCTTTCTCTCGACGGTGTTCTTGTCTGTCTTCGTCAGTTCATCATCGATTTGCGGCATTGACTGCAGGTAAACGTCTCTCCTTTCACGATACTCTTTAAGCCGTGCTTCGGATTCGTCCCTTTCCTTGGACCATTTAACCCCGTCTTCAATGAGTTCTTCATTGTTCGCCTCCAACTCTTCGTTGTCTGCAATGAGGTCCTCCTTGTTATACTTGTTCAAAAGAAGTTTAGGAGATACGGACTTGTTGAAATAATCCCTTGCGAGTTTATCTTTCTCTTCGAGAGGCAGAAGCCCTATCCATCTGGCAATAAGGCGTCCTCTATCAGTATCTTTCAGCGAAATGAGCTTCTTCAAGTTCGATTGATCAACGACAATCATCAGATCAAAATCACGCTCGTTACCGATAGCCTCCTTGATAGCCTTGTTCGTCTCCCTTCCGCTCGATTCGTTCTCGTTCTCCTCTTCGTCTTCAAGCCCGATGTACTCGCCGTTCACTATCTTGTAGTACGACACCTTGTTCGTAACCTTGCTCTTTTCCGTCCTTCTCTTCAAATCCGGCCGGGTTACTGTCCTCTTTACAACATAGTCAACCCCGTCGATTGAGATACAACCCTCGACGTTTACTTCCGTAGCGGAAGGTATGTGGTCGTTGAATACACGTGAAAGAGTCCAGTCGTCCTCTCGTGAGGTAACCTTTCCGAACAGCAGGAACCTGAACAAGTCAAGACAGAATGTCGTTTTTCCACCTTGGTTCGCCGGTTCGGACGACAGGAGCACGAGCCCCTTGAGTTTCGTCAAGTCGATATAGTTGTTCGGGCCATAGGACATGAAATTGTCCCATTTAACCCACTTTATGACGTACCGCTTATGCTTCTCGTAGATTTCGTAGTCGATATTGGCATTCATTGCGTTGTCAATCTCGATAATCTTATCGAAATCGACATTCTCTATCTTACGCTCAGCGATATATTTCCTGAACAGGTCCTGTTGGAACTTCGGATCCTGAATGTTCTGTGCTGCCTCGGTGGAGAGTGCATCTTCGTCCTCGCAACCGTTCTCGTTAATGAAAATCGGCTCAACCTTCACGTTATCCTTCGGAATTCCGTACTTCTTGGCAAAAAGCGATATGATGTTTGCTTCCGCCTCATGCGAGTAGTCCACAGGAAGGACGTTCCACTTTATGTTTACCTTTGAATTCTGTCCTAACTCTATTTTCTTCATCTTATTGGTTTGATGGTTCTTTTTTTTGGTTTGTCAGTATTTTTGTCACAATTATCGCCGTTTTTTTCGACATTTTCGGGAATTGAGACATTTATTGAGACATTTTGTCTAGATACTTCGTTTTCGTGCCATTTTCTAGACATATTGTCACAATCCGTGTCGGGAACGGCTTCCGGTGCCTCTGTATTGGCGTTTTTCGTGCCATCATCATCCCCAAACAGGCTTTCATCCACTATTTCGCGGTATTTGTCGGGCCCAACTTTATCCACAAAGTCAGCAAATGCCTCGTCATTCTTTTTTACCTGTTTAGGAGTGAAAATAGGGGGTATTTTCCCGTATTTGTCCTCCATAAAAGCCTTTTTCAAAAGCCCATGTATGTAATCACGAGGTTTTAAATTATTGAGCACGCAATAATCCTTTATCTCGTTATAAAGTTTTTTATCAATCTCCATACGCCAAATATACAACTTTTATTGATAATGTCGGTGTGGATATTATTTTTCACATGAATCATAGTTTTGAATGGAAAAAGAAAACAAATATCCGTCACTGATATTGGGATTGGACATCAGTACGGCGTGCATAGGCATTTCCGTCATATATGATGACGGAACTAACGACCCGCTCATAGAACTTATCTCCCATGTCTCACCAAAAATAGACAAGGAGATTAAGGGTATTGAGGCGTTGATATTGAGGAAGGAGATTTTCGAGAATGAATTCCTCCGCAGGATGGACGAGATACTTTCGAATATCAACTGCCCGTTGAAGAAGATTACAGATGTTGTCATAGAATCACCTATGATTTATGCGTCCGGCGGCTCAAATGCCGAAACGGTTGCCACGCTGCTGCAGTTCAACGGCATACTGTCAGACTCTGTTTACAGGACGCTCGGAATAGTCCCGTCATACGTGTCGAGTTACGACGCGAGGATGCGTTCGTTCCCTGAGTTGCTTGCAGTCAGGAAATTCAACAAGAAAGGCAACATCTATCCAATTTCGCATATCAAGAAGGCACTCAAAGAAAGTTCCCTCATACTGTTCGGATCATACCCGTTCGACTGCGACAAGAAATGCGTTATGATGAACGTAGTATCCGAAAAATACCCAGGTATTTCTTGGATTTATAACAAGAAAGGAACATTGAAGAAGGAGAACTACGACTCCTGTGATGCGTTAGTCTGTGCACTGGCTCATTCCAACACGAAACGGTACGGTGAAATCGAGCCGAAAATCGTATCTTACGGAGTTATTGAGACGAAGGAGCAGTACCTTATAGAATACACCATGAGCGTCTGGGGAAAGGAGTATTACAAGAAAATGGTGATAGACAAAGAGGACCCTTCAGCGACAGAAGAAAACTAACTTCCATGCTCATATATTTTTGATTTTCGCCCGCTTACCAAGCGGGTTTTTTTCGTTTCAGGATACTATTTATAGAGAAATAGTAAAGTCAATAATATGAGCGATTATAGGGATATAGTTAAAACCGCGATAGAGAAAGGCTTTTACCTCGACTCATGCGGCTCTGAGGAGCGTTACTACACATGGGGTTCGTGGATTGACCTTTGCGGAATGTCTATCGAGGAGGCTATGAGCGGATTGGATGACGGTCAAGGAGGAGGAAGCGGAAGCAAGAAGAAAAACACCGTCACCTTCTCAATGAAGCAAGGCTCTGACGGCGAGTACTCACTTTACGTAACGGCGGCTTACGCCCCTAATTCCGACGTAACAGTGTCGTTCACCGTCGATAACGAACAGCAGACGGTTGTAATCCCAGCAGGAACAACCACCGTGAACACCGGCATCAAGGGTGAAAACGGGCAGAAGCCTTACGCAGTCATAACCAACATAACAGTCACCTCGGAAGACGAAGGTTATTCATATACTCCGAAAAACACCGTCAAGACGGGTATATTCACCCTCAAGATGACGAAAAACGGAGTTGAAACTACGGATCAGGTTAAATACGGAACAGAAATACAACTCGAAAGCCCTGCAGAAAAGGAGGGCTATGATTTCGTTTGGAAGGACGGCGATGGAAACACTATCACCGGCAACACCTACACAATGCCTGAAAAGGATACTACTATCACAGGCACCTACGTTATCAAGTCATACAACCTAACTTACACGATAAAGCAGGAAACGCTGAACGGCTCTGACATTGAGACGCAGACGCTTTCGAGCAAGACTGTTACTGTCAAATACAACGACAGCGTTTGGAACGTGATAAAGAACCTGACGCCCGCTAAGCAGGGTTACACTCTTGTCGGGTGGACTTCAAACGGAACCGCAGTAAATTCTTCGACGAAAATGCCTGCAAGCGATTTCGCCGTAGAAAACACGTACAAACTCAACACCTACAAGATAACCTACAAAGCCGACGGTGTGGTAGTCGAAGAACAGACGCTGTACTTCGGCCAGGAGATAGAAGTTCTCACTCCACCTTCAAAGATTGGTTACACGACAATCGGATGGAGTGCTACGATACCGGCAACAATGCCTGCATCGAACATAACCGTAAACGCCGTATACGAGGCAATCAAATATTATATAAGGTACAGCGTCGATGGAACCGAGAAGTATGTTGAGGAACATATCTACGGCGACGCAATCAGTATCAGGCCTGACGAGACGAAGGAAGGCAACACGTTCAGTGGGTGGAATCCTTCAACCCTGCCTGCAACAATGCCAGCAGAAGACATTGCGGTAAGCGGAACGTTCTCTGTCAACTCATACACCCTGACATACAAGGTTTACGTCAACGGAGTAGAGGAAGGTGCGGGTACCGCCGTAACGGTTGAATACGATACGGAAATATCACCTATCGAACTACCTGCTGAAAGAGAGGGCTACACTCGCAACAACGAATGGATTGGAATGCCTTCAAGAATGCCTGCACGCGATGTCGAGGTGCACTGTGAGTTCACAGTAAACGACTATACTCTTACGTTCATGTCAGACGGAGTGGTGTATGACACGATAACGGGTGCATACGGCAGCGTAGTTCCTGAGGTTGTCGAACCTACCAAGGAAGGACACACCTTCACGGGTTGGGATAACGCAATTCCTGCAACGATACCTGCAACGGACATGACGTTCGATGCTCAGTTCTCCGTTAACTCATACGTTTTGAGTTACTACGTGGACGGCGGCCTTGTTGAATCCGCAATGACTGAATACGGCGCACAGATTGTTCTCATTGACGAGCCTGTTGAGGAAGGCTATACATTCTCTGGTTGGGATAATACCTACTCGACAATGCCTGCGTTCGACGTAGACATTTATGGAACGTTCACCATAAACAAGCACACGCTCGCATTCTACATTAACAACAACGAAGTTTCTTCAAGTACAGTAGAATACAACACTGCTCTTACGGTTCCTGAATCACCGGAAGAAATAGGACATACTTTCAGTGGTTGGACTGCAATGCCCGCAACAATGCCTGACAATGATGTAAGGGTTGACGGTTGGTTCATTGTAAACCAATACACGCTTACGTTCAACATAGA
>JAGCWQ010000084.1 GCA_017961765.1 Paludibacteraceae bacterium
ACCCTAAGGGTAAGTCAGATAACGAGGTAATGCGTTTCTGCCAAAGCTTCATGACTGAGTTGTCTCGTCACATCGGTGCTGACACTGACGTTCCTGCTGGTGATATAGGTACTGGTGCTCGTGAGGTAGGTTACATGTTCGGACAATATAAGAGATTGAGAAACGAGTTCACTGGTGTCTTGACTGGTAAGGGTCTTGAGTTCGGTGGTTCTTTGATCCGTCCTGAGGCTACTGGTTACGGTACAACATACTTCGCACAATATATGTTGGAGACTAAGGGTGACACTTTGAAGGGTAAGACTGTCGCTATCTCTGGTTCTGGTAACGTTGCTCAATATGCAGTTGAGAAGTGTACTCAATTGGGTGCAAAGGTTCTTACTGTATCTGACTCTAACGGTACAATCTACGATCCAGATGGTATCTCTAAGGAGAAGTTGGATTTCATCTTCGAATTGAAGAACGTTAAGCGTGGTCGTATCAAGGAGTATGCTGCTAAGTATCCAACAGCTAAGTACTATGAGAACGCTCGTCCTTGGCAAATCGCAGACATCAAGACTCTTGATGTAGCTATGCCATGTGCAACTCAAAACGAGTTGGACGGTGATGATGCAAAGGCTCTTCTCGCTAAGGGTGTTAAGGTCGTAGCTGAGGGTGCTAACATGCCTTCTACTATCGAGGCAGTTAACGCATTCATCGCAGCTAAGATCCTTTACTCTCCAGGTAAGGCTTCTAACGCCGGTGGTGTTGCTACTTCTGGTTTGGAGATGTGTCAAAACTCTGGCCGTATCTCTTGGACAGCTGAAGAGGTTGACAACAAGTTGAAAGGCATCATGAAGAATATCCACGACAACTGCGTTAAGTACGGTAAGGAAGCAGACGGTACTGTTAACTACGTTAAGGGTGCAAACATCGCTGGATTCGTTAAGGTGGCTAACGCTATGTTGGCTCAAGGTTTGGTATAATAGATTATTCCAAAATAGAAAGGGTTCCCCGCCTTGTGCGGGGAACTTTTTTTGAATCTAAGTTTTACCAGTTTTTTCGTAATCTATTGAAAACGGCTCTTTGTTTGTGATTTTAATCCTTTCTTTTTAAAGGTTCCTTTTGTTTAAGGAGTGTACGAGTGGAAGGTCGTCTTTGTGGTTCGATGTTTCATTCTCTGGATTTTGATTGGAATATAATTAATACAAAATATATAAATAATGGATAAGATTAAAGTTGCGGTTGTCGGCTATGGAAACATCGGTCGTTTCAGTGTTGAGGCTGTTCAAGCAGCTCCAGACATGGAATTGGCTGGTGTCGTTCGTCGCGATGCCTCTTCTAAGCCAGCTGAGTTGGCTGATGTGAAGGTCGTTTCTAATATTGACGATTTGGGCAAGGTGGATGTTGCCATCCTTTGTACTCCTACCAGAAATATTCCGGAGGTGGCTAAGTCAATTTTGGCTAAGGGTATCTCTACTGTCGATAGTTTTGATATCCACGGTGAGGTTTGGAATCTTCATGAGTCTTTGGACGCTGTCGCAAAGAAGTACAATGTGGCTTCTATCATCTCGGCAGGTTGGGATCCTGGTACTGATTCCGTTGTCCGTACTCTTTTGATGGCTATGGCTCCTAAGGGTTTGACTTATACAAACTTCGGCCCTGGAATGAGCATGGGCCACTCTGTTGTAGCTCGTGGTAAGAAGGGTGTTAAGAATGCGCTCTCCATGACAATCCCTAAGGGTCAAAGCATCCACAGCCGTATGGTTTATGTGGAGTTGGAGCCTGGTTTCACGGCTGAGCAAGTCTATGACGAGTTGAAGGCTGATGACTACTTCGCACATGACGAACTTCACGTGATTCCTGTCGATAGCGTAGATGATTGCAAGGATATGGGTCATGGCGTGTTGATCGAGCGTAAGGGTGTCTCTGGTAAGACTCAGAACCAATTGTTCGAATTCCGTATGCATATCAACAATCCTGCTTTGACGGCTCAAGTGTTGACTTCTTGTGCACGTGCTGTCCTTAAGCAGCGTCCAGGATGCTATGCATTGCCTGAAATTGCTCCTATGGATTTGTTGTACGGATCTAAGGAGTCTTTGATTAAGGCTCTTGTATAGTCTCGTTATAGGAACGGACGATGCTCCGTTTCGTTGGCATATAAGGCAAGGTGGCGACATCTTGCCTTTCTGCGTTTCTAACTCTTGTTTTTTTATGAAGAAAGTCAATAAAGTCAAGTTAATCATAAAGTTGCTCGTTTTAGTAGGTGCTCTCCTAATTTCTACGAATGTTTATGTGAAGTGCAAATCATCGGATTTCCTCTATAGTTCGCTTGATAGTATCCCCCATAACAAGGTCGCTCTTTTGTTGGGAACGTCAAAGCGTCTATCGGATGGTAGGGAGAATGCCTATTATAGTTATCGTATAGAGGCGGCTGTCGCTTTGTATAAGGCGGGCAAGGTGGATTATATAATTGCGAGTGGCGACAATTCGCAAAAGGACTACGATGAGCCTACCGATATGAAGAACGATTTGGTGGCGCGGGGAGTGCCGTCAGAGCGGGTCTATTTGGACTATGCAGGTTTCCGTACATTGGATTCGGTGGTTCGTTGTAAGGCTATCTTCGGACAAGGTTCGTGTACAATAGTCTCGCAGGCCTTTCATAATGAGCGGGCGGTCGTCTTGGCAAGGCATCACGACATCGAGGCCATCGGCTTTAATGCAAGGGATGTTGATGCTTGGTTCGGATTGAAGACTAATTTGAGGGAGTTTCTTGCCCGTTTTAAAATGGTTGTTGATATGGTGATAGGGAAGGATCCTAAATATTTAGGGGAGAAGGTGATAATAGGTGGGTGATGTAGATTCCTCTGGACTAAAGAAGAAAGATAGTAGGCAGGAGGCATTTGCCCCCTGCCTTGTTGTTAGATGATTTCCGCCACTACATAGGTACTTCCGCCTACATAGATGAGGTCGTCTGGATCGGCTTCCGATTTGGCTGTTTCGAGTGCTTCCGCTACGGATGAGAAACAACGACCTTCCAATCCTGCCACACGGCGAGCTTTCTCTTGCATCTCTTGGGCTGGTAAGGCTCGTTTGCTGGCCGCTTGTGTGAAGTAGTAGATGGCGTCCTTGGGTAGTAACGGTAGGATATGATCGATGTCCTTGTCGCTTACCATGCCATAGACCATGCGGAGTTGTTTGTGGGGTGTCTCTTGTAATTGCTTGCAAATGTATTCGATACCCGCTATGTTGTGGCCCGTGTCGCAGATAACGCACGGCTTGTCTTGTAATTTTTGCCAACGTCCCAACAAGTGGGTCTGCTTAATGACTGCTTTGAATCCTTTTTCGATTTGCTCGTCCGTGATAGCGTAGCCGATGGCTTGCAGTTTTTTGGCGGCGCACCAGGCGGTTGGCATATTCTTTTTTTGGTAGAGGCCGAGCAGTGGCGTTTGGATTTTTTGCCCGTTGATGGAGAATTGTTGGTAAGGCGTCTTCCTGAAACTCCTCGTGCCTTGGTATTCTACCTCCGTCGCATCTTCCGCAAAGGTTAGTTCCGCTCCCATCTCTTTTGCTTTTTCGATGAATACGGGGTCTGTCTCCGGGTGGTGTTCGCCAATGACGACAGGGATGCCTTTTTTTATGATGCCTGCCTTCTCTTTCGCAATGGCGCCGAGCGTATTACCCAAGATGTTGGTATGGTCGATGCTGATGTTGGTGATGACGCACAAGTCTGGAGAGATGATGTTGGTGCTGTCCAATCGGCCGCCGAGTCCCACCTCGACAACCGCCACATCCACTTTTTGCTCCCGGAAATAGTCGAAGGCCATCGCCACGTTCACCTCAAAGAAGGAGGGGTAGATGACATCGAAGAACTCTTTGTGCTGTTCTACGAAGTTGATGACGAACTTTTGGCTCACCGGCTTCCCGTTGACCCGTATGCGTTCGCGGAAGTCTTTCAAATGGGGAGAGGTGAAGAGTCCGACTTTGTAGCCGGCGGACTGGAGTACGGAGGCAAGGGTGTGCGATACGGATCCCTTACCGTTTGTCCCTGCCACATGGATGGTCTTGAAACTGCGGTGAGGATTTCCCAATCGATTGTCGAAGGCCACCATCCCGTCTATTCCTTCCTTGTAGGCCGCCGAGCCGACCATTTGGAAGAGGGGCATCCTATTGTATATGAAATTTAGTGTTTCAGTATAATTCATCATTTTCCGACGTATTTTTTCTCTTTTTGTATTGGTTTATTTAAAACTAAAATATAACTTTACATAAAGCGAAGTTAAAGAATTTGCTATTTATGGGGTAGCGATAACGGATAAAAAAAGATAAAATATCTCAAAATCTCCCATAAAACAAGTTTCGGACACTTTCTTAGAAACGTAGATGAATTTTTTTGTTGAAAAACTTTAAAACTAAATATCATGGGAGCAAAGAAGAATTTCGTCTTGGATACGAACGTTATCCTTCACGATTATAAGTGTATTTACAATTTTCAGGAGAATGATATTTATTTGCCGATTGTCGTATTGGAGGAGTTGGATAAATTCAAGAAGGGCAACGAACAGATAAATTTCAACGCACGGGAATTTGTAAGGGAGTTGGATGAGATCTCCACCGACGATATGTTTTCGAAAGGAGTGGAGCTTGGTATTGGTCTAGGAAAGTTATTCGTATATACAGGTTCTGAGTATCCGGAGAAGATTTCAAAGGCCTTTTCCGAGAGGATCCCGGACCATAAGATATTGGCGGTGGTGGAGACTTTGGCAGAGGCTCATCCGAAGACGAAGAGCATCCTCGTTTCCAAGGATGTCAATTTGAGGATGAAGGCAAAGTCATTGGGCTTGCTGGCGGAGGATTATAACAATGACAAGGTAAAGAATGTCGATGTATTTGACAAGGCGCACGAGGTCTTTGAAGATATAGATGCTGATGTGATCGACCGTTTGTATAGTTCTTCAACAGGGGTGCCGTTGGAGGATTTCAAGTTGCCTAAATCAGTTGAGCCGAATGAGTGTTTCGTCTTGAAAAGCAGTCGTTCTACTGTCCTCGCCAAATATGATGCAGCTTCAAAGAGCGTCTTGAAGGTGAAGAAATACAAGGCCTTCGGTATCGAGGGAAGGAATGCTGAGCAGACGTTCGCCTTGGATGCCCTTTTGAATGAGGACTTGAAGCTGATAGCTGTTACGGGTAAGGCTGGTACGGGTAAGACGTTGTTGGCATTGGCTGCGGCTTTGCAACAGCACGAGGCTTATAACAACATCTTGTTGGCTCGTCCTATTGTGGCCATGTCCAATAAGGATTTGGGATTCTTGCCTGGCGACGAGAAGCAAAAGGTGGGCCCTTACATGCAACCGCTGTTCGATAACTTGAATGTGATCAAAGGTCAGTTCGGTCCGACAAGCAAGGAGTTGCGTTTGTTGGATGATATGCAAAAGAGCGGAAAATTGGTGATTGAGGCGTTGGCGTTCATCCGTGGTCGTAGCTTGACCAATACGTATGTGATTGTGGACGAGGCTCAAAACTTGACCCCTCACGAAATTAAGACCATCATTACTCGTGCAGGAGAAGGATGTAAGATGGTGTTCACGGGCGACGTGCAGCAGATCGATACTCCTTACTTGGATATGCAATCTAATGGTTTGGTCTATATGATTGACAAGATGAAAGGTCAAGATCTTTTTGCACATGTCAATCTCGTGAAAGGCGAGCGTAGCCATTTGTCTGAGTTGGCAAGTAATTTATTGTGATGGCAGTTTCTAAAATAGTCTTTTTATAATAGTAGTGTTTGTAGGTTGGTGGTGTCCTTGGTTGATGCTGCCAGCCTATAAATTTTTTGATAGGATAGTATGGCTAGATTACTTGTTTGGTTGACCTTCTTGTCGGTCGGATATTTATTCTCCCTCTCTTCTTGCCAAAATGGGCTGAGTGCCAACGGAGCGGGGCAGGTCTGTGATACGATTGATACATTGCCGAAGGGACCTGATACGCTGACGGTGCATCTGATGGCTGTCGGCGATCTGATGGCACATCGTTGGCAGATGGAGCGGGCCTATAATAAGAAGGATTCAACCTTCGATTTCTCTTGCGCCTTTGCATCCGTAAAGCCTCATTTCGACCAATCCGATTATCTGGTGGGCAATTTGGAGACCACCTTTGCCGGTCGGAACAAGGGTCGTGCGAAGGCGACCTTCGGTTATTCTTGCTTCCCTTATTTTAATGCGCCGGAGGCTTTTGGCTCGGAACTGAAGGCTGTGGGGTTTGATTTGCTCTCCACGATAAACAACCATTCTCTTGATTCTCGTGTTTCAGGTCTCCGCTCTACGTTGGATTGGCTTGATTCGCTGGGCATCAAGGCGGTGGGTACAGCCTCTATGAATGATAAAAAGGGTCGTTCTGCCGTGGTGGATGTCAAGGGCGTGAAGTTGGGCTTTTATGCCTTTACAATGTCGCTGAATGGTTTTACGTTGCCTGATAGCTTGGCTTATAGCGTGAACATGATTCCAAAAATCGATGCCAAGAATATGGCTCGCCTGCGTGCTGATATCTCTGAGTTGAAGTCGCAGGGAACGGATGCCGTGGTGGCTATTGTCCACTTCGGAACGGAGTACCAGCGGAAACCGAACAAGGAACAACGTGATATGGTGGATTCCCTTTTTGCCTACGGGGTCGATGTGGTTTTGGGTAGTCATCCCCATATTCTTCAGGAGATGGAGACTCGCATTGTGGTTCGGGAGGATAGTGTTTCCCGTCAATGTGTAGCGTTCTATTCCTTGGGCAATTTCATCTCTTGCCAGCGCTGGAAGCCTACGCATAATTTATCGAAGGATTTAGGGGTGATTGTGGATGTGGAGTTGCAGAAGGTGGACAGCCTCACTCAGGTGAACCGTGTGACCTGCAAGCCTACCTACACCTATTGGCATACCCATTGTATTGGTGTAGTGCCTGTTTTCGATGCTTTGGCAGACTCTTTGTTGTATAGTACGATGAACGACTATGACAGGAAGCGGCTTCATTTCGCAGTGGATGAAGTACCAGGATTTCTCTTCCCTAAGGGGATGAAGGTGGACACATTGGACAACTGTTATCTGATCGATATGAAAAAGCAACAGCCATGATCCTTCTTGTGTGTATCTGATGTGTAATGTATTTAATGGGAATTTTATTTATAGGAGATGGAAACTGAAGATGTAGATTTGACTTCGTGGATGAATGAGATATTGCAGTCTAACGGATTTAATCCGGAATCGGCAGACTCATTCGACCGTTATGCACTTATTGCCGGTATGTTTTTGTTGTCGGCGGTGCTTTATTTCTTCGTGAAGTATGTGGTTCTCAAATTGGTAGCTAAGATAGTTGAGAAGACAGAAAACAAGTGGGACGACATGTTGCTTTGTCCTCCTGTCTTGGATAGTGTGGCAATGTTGGTGCCTGTGGTGGCATTCTACTTCATGGTGCCGTTGGCTTTTGAGGCTGACGATGCCCGCCAATTGGTTTTCACGCGAGGAACTTCCGTCATCATGGTTTGTGCGGCGGCGCGGCTTTTCAATAATATCTTTGTCTCCATGGACGAGGTCTGCAACAAGATGCAGCGGTTTAAAGGAAATGTCTTGTCCTCCGTCTTCCAAGTTTTGCGGGTCTTGGTCTTCTTTTTGGCTACCATCTTGGTTGTCGCTGTGGTTATCGGTAAGTCGCCTTCGACATTGGTGGCTGGTTTGGGAGCTTCGGCAGCAGTTTTGATGTTGGTCTTCAAGGATACGATTGTCGGATTTGTGGCAGGCGTTCAGCTTTCTGCCAACAAGATGCTTCGGGTAGGCGACTGGATTACGGTTCCGAAAGCCAATGCCAACGGTATCGTGACGGCTGTGAATCTGACTACTGTCAAGGTGCGTAATTATGACAATACCATCGTTACTGTTCCTCCATATACTTTGGTGAGCGATTCCTTTCAGAACTGGCGTTCCATGCAGGAGTCGGGAGGTCGCCGGTTGACTCGTTCCATCAATGTCGATGTGAACTCCATCCGTTTCTGTACTCCGGAGATGTTGGACCGTTTCCGAAAAATTCCGTTGATGGCTGGCTATATCGATTCTTTGACAAAGGATAATGAACCGAGGGAGGCTGGAAAAGTAGTCGTGGATCGTCCGACCAATTTGGGCTTGTTCCGTGTCTATTTGGGACTCTATTTGGAGAGTTTGCCGGTGGTCAATACGGAGTTGCTCTATATGATTAGGCAGTTGCAGCCTTCGGAGAACGGACTCCCATTGGAGGTCTATTTCTTCTCTCGTCAGAAGGAGTGGAAAAAGTTCGAGGAGGTCTCCTGTGGGGTCTTCGAGCATGTCTATGCCGTCATTCATGAATTCGATTTGCGTGTCTATCAGAAGCCGAGTGGCTACGACATTCAGCAGTTGGGTGCGCTGTTGAAAAATTGATTGAGACTCAATGGAATATGATTTTTTTGAGAAAAGCTCTTTCTAGGACGTTTCTGCTACTCAAAAAATGACTAACTTTAACGTCCCTTGTTTTAGGGAGTTTTTTCAATTAAAAGGAAGTAAGTTATGATGAACAATTGGTTTGAGTGTAAGATAAAGTACGAGAAGTTGGACGATAAGGGAAAGGGCAAGAAGGTCTCTGAAACTTATTTGGTGGATGCTTTGACTTTTTCGGAAGCGGAGTCCCGTATCAGCAAGGAGGTGGCTCCTTTTATGACGGGCGAGTTCTCCATCGCAGGAATGAAGAAGGCTGGTATCAACGAAATTTTCCCAAGCGAGGAAGGTGACCGTTGGTACAAGTGCAAGGTCAAGTTCATTTCGATTGACGAGGTGAGTGCTACGGAGAAGCGCATTACCAGCACCATATTGGTTCTCGGATCGGACATCAAGGAGGCGTGGGACAACTTGGCGGCTGCCATGAAGGACTCCATGGCTGATTACGAAGTCTCCAGTATTACAGAGACCCAAATCATGGATATCTTCCCTTATACGGTGGAGGAAGACGGTGAGAAGTCGCCAGAACAGGCTTTGGCTGAAGAAATAAACGAATAAATCAATTTGCAGCGATGTTGAGCATAGCGGAAAGAATTGAGTATATTAATAGGAGATTGCCTGAAACAACCCAGTTGTTGGCAATCTCCAAGTTTCATCCTGCCTCTTTTATTCAGGAGGCCTACGATGCCGGGCAGCGTCTCTTCGGTGAGAGCCGTGAGCAGGAACTGGCACAGAAGCAAGCCGAGTTGCCTAAAGATATTCAGTGGCATTTTATCGGCCATTTGCAGACTAACAAGGTGAAATATATTGCTCCCTATGTGGCGATGATTCATAGTGTGGACTCCCTCCGTTTGTTGGAGGAGATTGACAAGCAGGCGAAGAAGTGTGAACGGACGATTGATTGCCTTCTGGAGCTTCATGTGGCGCAGGAGGAGTCGAAATTTGGCTTCTCGTTTGACGAGGTTCGGAATCTCTACGAGGAGAAGTGGCTGGAGAAGTTCCCGAAGGTGCGGGTGCGTGGTTTGATGGGAATGGCTTCCAATACGGACGATGATATGCAGGTTCGTATGGAGTTTGCCTCCATTGCCTCCTTCTTCAATGAAGTCCAGCAAAAATACGATGCTTCTGTCGATACGCTCTCCATGGGAATGACAAACGACTGGAAGATTGCGGTCGAGGAGGGGAGTACGATGGTCCGCATCGGAAGTTTCATCTTTGGGGAGAGAAACTATTGAATCGATGGGATGTTTTAGAAAGACTAAATTTACAGATAGTATATGGATGATATAGAATACAATGAAAATGAGGCGATAGACTTCATTATGAAGCGTATGCCGAAGGAGTTGAAAGCTTCCGTTAAGAGGGATGATGTCGATTATCTTTTGGAGGTGATTTATGATTTCTACGAAGAGCAGGGTTTCTTGTCGGAGGGGGATGAGAATGCCGAGGTGGAAATCAACGAGCAGGACATGGTCAACTATTTGACGGATCGTGTGGCTGCCGATGGTCGGTCGGAAGAGATTTCCGAGAACTTGATAGACGAGGTCTTGGACGGTGAATATGAATATTGCAAGAGCAAAGGCATCTATTGATGGAATTGGATTCGATGGAATCGACTTTTAAGAGAATTGCCAAGATTTATACGGATTTTCCAACCAAGTTCGGACTGCCTCGCCAAAGCGGAATGTCTGATGCTTTGAAGGGAACCATCGTTTTTGAGCCGGAGTATCGTCGGGTGGAGGCCTTCCGTGGTTTGGAGGGCTTTTCACATATCTGGCTGTTGTGGGAATTTTCTGAGGCGAAACGGGATTCTTGGTCGCCTACGGTACGTCCGCCTCGGTTGGGGGGCAATGCCCGTATGGGGGTCTTTGCTACTCGTTCTCCCTTTCGCCCGAATCCTATCGGACTCTCTTGTGTCAAGTTGGATGCGGTGGAGCAAGTCGCCTCCTTGGGCGTCGTGCTGCATGTGTCTGGCATTGATATGATGGATCAAACGCCTATTTACGATATAAAGCCTTACCTGCCTTATACGGATGCTTACCCTGATGCTGAAGCTGGGTGGACTGCCTCTGCCGATAAACGCTTGTTGGACGTGCTATTTCCTGATGAATTGTTGGAACGGTTGCCCATAGAAAAACGGGAGGGCGCACTGGCTTTCCTTTCCCATGATCCACGCCCTGCCTATAGTTCGTCGGACAAGGTTTACAAAGTGGAGTATGCTGGCTATGATATTGCCTTCTCCGTGTTTCCTGACTCTTCACTTGTCGTTTCAGACGTGGCAAAAATATAAACGGGAAAACAACCTCTCCTTATAAGTTGTTGTGCCTCGTCAATCGACTATCACCTTTTCTCCATTTACGATATAGATGCCGGATGGAAGCGGGATTGTCCGTTCTTCCTTGTCTGAAAAATGGAGGAATAGACCCTCTCCGTTGAGGCGGTAGATGCCGACGGTTTCTGCTTTTGTCGTGCGGATGAGCAAGCCCCCCTTCACAGGAATGAGTGTAGTGTGTGAATCGTTGGACGAAGTGGCCTGTGGCTTAATGGAGGTGGTGGTCTCCTCGTAGCTGGTCTGATTTTGGTAATATACGTCGAGCACCGGCAATGCCTTTCCCTCAAAATCGAACAAGGTTGTGTTTTCTACCACGTTTACGTCTGCCGTGTTCCATTTGACAAAGTGGGCCCATCCAGTTTTGTTGTTGCCCTTTTCATCCTCCACATGGATCATGACAGGGTCCCAGTAGAGGACGCCCACACATTGGTTGTTGGTTCCTTCACCGATGTTTTTCAGTCCGTTGATAAGTTCCGTCAAGTATCCTTTCTGTCCGGTAGGGGAGCTTGGATATTTTGTCTTGTATTCCTCTGCGTTTTGGTTGAGTTGCCCCTCGTAGCCATCTTTTCGGGTCTTGTTCCAGTTGTAGCCGCTCTCCATGATGAGGATGTCCTTGTGGAATTTTTGGATGAGTTTATCGCAGTAGTTCACCAAGTCGTCCACTGTCGATTGGCACCAAGAAGGGTAGTAGGAAGCTCCGATGACATCGTATTTGCCGCCCCCCTTCTCCAGTGTGCTGAAGAACCAAGAGTAGGTATAGTAGTCAACCGTGTTGCCGTGTTTGCGGTAGTCTCCCGTTTGGTCTGCGAGGTGGACCACCACCTTGGATTGAGGAGAGACCGATTTGACGGCATCGTATCCCGCATTGATGAAGCCGCAGATGGCCTTCCAATTGGCATTGCCTTCGGGCATGTCTTTGGAGGCGTTGGATGCAGTCACGTTGTAGGAATATCCGTAGGGAAAGAGTAGGCCTCCGTTGATTTCGTTGCCGAGGGAGACGTATTCGGGATAGATGCCCTTTTCTGCCAGTTTTTGCATGATCTCTTTCGTGTAGTTGCCTAATAGAGAGGTCAACTTCTGGACGATGGCGTTGTTGTCGTTCATCCATTGAATTTCGCTTTCCCAATCGGCGGGGATGTTCTGTCGTTCTCCATTCGACCAGTAGTCGGAGTAGTTGAACGTGAATTGTATCTTCATGCCAGCTTCGTGGGCAAGTTCAGCCAGTAGCAGGCAATCTTTCTCATCTTGAAAGCCTTCAGGAAGGTAGTAGGTGTTGGTGTTGTCGGGTTGCGATTTGCCTGGTTTGTTGGTGAGTCTGATTCGAACCATGTCCCAACCTTTCTTTTTTAGGAATTGGATGACATTGTGCGCTTTGGTCTCTATCGGGTCATTCCCTTGGTAGAGCGGTTCGCCCGTTTCATCGAAGAAGTTGCCGCCATAGGAGAGGACGTAGTTCAATTCTGTGATGTCGCCTCCCTGTCCGAAAACGAAGGGTTTCCGTTCTTGTTCCACTTGGATGTCGTCGATGATGAGGTCGTGCGCCCCGTCGTTGAGAAAGCCCACTTCTAGGAATCCGTCATTGCATTGTATGCCCTTCACGAGGAGTTTCGCCTCTTTGTTCCCTGTCTGGGGAACGGCAGTTGAGGCTTTTGTGAATCCCGTTCCTTGTCCATACACAAGGCAAATTCCTTCACTGGAAGAGGATTGCACGTTGGCTTTTATCACGTAGTTTCCTTGCTGAATTGGAGTCTTTTGCCATATCTTCGTCTCTTCTCCTGGGTAGATATGGAGCTTTCCGTTTTCAATGGAAGCGTTCCCTCCTTCTATGTTCCAGCCGTCGAGTGAGTTGAAATCCGAATTTTGTAGCTCTTGGGCGGTTGTGGCGCCGACTGCCAGATTCAGCAGAAGCAAGGCGAATATCCGATGTCTTATCATTTCTCCTATGCGCATGTTATGTCGAATGATGATTTTGATTTGTTAATGGATTGAAAACCAATTGACAAATACAAATATAGGAGTTTCTGCGCTTATTCCCAAGGATTAATTGTTGTTGCTATGAACTTTTTTTTGAGCGCAAAAATGAATTTTTTGCACATTTTGCCTCTTTTTGTGTAATTTTTTCTATTTTTGCCCCCGAATTTATAAATAGAGGCATGGAACAAAAAAATTTCATCAAGTTATTTGAGTCTTCGTTTAAAGAGAATTGGGATCATTTAGCAATGACGGATTACGTCACAAAAACCGATTTCACGTATAAGCAAGTTGCAGAGGAGGTGGCGAAATTGCACCTTTTGTTTAAAGAGTTGAATGTCAAACGAGGAGATCATATCTCTTTGGTGGGACGCAATACACCGATGTGGGCCATGTCTTTCATTGCGGTTGTCACGTATGGTGCCGTAGTGGTTCCGATTTTGCAGGATTTCCATCCAGACGACATTCAGCATGTGGTCAACCATTCCGATTCGACTTTCCTCTTTTTGAGCGATAATATTTGGGAGAACATCGATGAGTCTAAGGTCTCTAATTTGAGAGGTATCTTCTCTATCACGGAGTTCCGTTGCCTTTATCAAGGTCCAGGAGAGAGCATCCAAAAGGTGATGAAGCAGTTGGACTCTCTCTTTGCCGCACGTTATCCAAATGGTTTCTCAAAGGAGGATGTGAACTATGTGGACAAGGATAATTCAGAGATGGTGGTGCTCAACTATACGTCAGGTTCGACAGGTTTCAGCAAAGGTGTGATGTTGAGCGGAACGAATTTTATGGGCAACCTCGATTATATTTTCAACAAGACGGTTTTGACTAGTAAGACGGGAAGAAAGAAGATTTTGACCTTCTTGCCTTTGGCTCATGTTTATGGTTGTACGTTGGATTTGCTATCCCAAATCACAACAGGTTCGCATATCACGTTCTTGAACCGTGTGCCTTCTCCTAAGATTTTGTTCAAGGCGTTTGAGGAGATTAAGCCAGATGTTATTTTCTCAGTTCCGTTGATCGTCGAGAAGGTTTATAAGAATATGATTCTTCCTTCGTTGGAGAAGACCACTACGCAAGCGGCTTTGGCTATTCCTATCCTAAACAAGAAGGTTTATGCGGAGATTCGCAATAAACTCTACAATGCTTTCGGTGGCAACTTTATTGAGTTGGTGCTTGGAGGTGCGGGTGTAAACCGTGATGTGGAGGAGTTCTTGACCAAGATTAAATTCCCTTATACAGTGGGTTATGGTATGACGGAGTGTGCTCCGCTTATTAGCTATTGTAATAAGGATTTGCACAAGGTGGGTTCTGCTGGAATCTTGCTTGGCAATATGGAGGCGAAAATATTGTCCGATGATCCGGAAAACAAGGCTGGTGAGTTGCTTATTCGTGGTGATAATGTGATGATGGGTTACTATAAGAACGAGGAGGCTACGCAGGCTGCCTTTACGGAGGATGGTTGGATGCGTACGGGTGATATGGCTACGATGGATAGCGAGAATCATATTTTCCTCAAGGGCCGTTGCAAGAATATGATATTGGGTGCCTCTGGCCAAAATATTTATCCAGAGACCATCGAGGCCAAGTTGGTCAACTTGCCATTCATCTCGGAAAGCGTCGTCATCGCACGAGACGGTAAATTGGTGGCTTTGGTTTATCCTGACTTCTCAGCCATGGATGAGAACCATGTCAGCCGAGAGGAGTTGGATGTCATTATGGAGGAGAACCGTAAGACTATCAACAAGACGCTTGCATCCTACGAGGCCATCACAAAGATCGTCATATTCCCGAATGAGTTCGAGAAGACGGCTAAGAAAAACATTAAACGTTATTTGTACGAGGGTCTATGATTGACAAGGAATCCGCATTCCTAAGTTGGACGGTGAAGGAACATTTTGCTTCTGTAGAAGTATTTTAGACATTCAATCTGTTGCATGGATATGCGTTTTTCGGTCAATTTTCTCTTTTTTATGTTTTTTTTACATTTTAGGCGTTAATTTTAATTCGGCATTTTGGATTGTAATACGAAAAAATATCTAATTTTGTGTCGTCTTAAATGTAGGCAGAACAATAAACGAGAAACGTTGTTTAATTTATTTTATATAAAAAATGAAAAAAGTAGTTTTATTTTTCGCTGTAAGTGCTTCTTTGGCACTTGTTTCTTGTAACAACACTTGCAACAAGCCTGCTGAAGGTGAGGGTGCTGATTCTGTTACTGTAGTAGAAGAGGTTGCTGCTGTAGTTGATACTGTAGTTGCTGTAGCTGATTCTGCTGCCGTTACTGCTGATTCAGCTGCTGCTGTAGTTGCTGAGGCTGTTGAGACAGTTAAGGAAGCTGCAAAGTAATTTTACGCGAAGTAGTCGTAAAAGGAAAATTGGAGTTGGGTATTACCCAGCTCCTTTTTTTGTTTTATATGGAATGGATAAAATGGTGATTCCATTTTGACTATTCTTTGGGTGAAAATGGAATTCTCTTTTTCTGTTTTATTTCAGGTCTATCTTTGGGTAAGTAGTCGCTCTGTATGTTTGTCATGGCGTTCCAGAGGCTGTTGCGCATGTCTGGGGCTATTCGTTCCATCTCTGCCATCAATCTCTTTATGTCGTCCCGGTTGCTCTCTTGCTCGAACGGACAGTTTTTATTCTGTTTCTTGTATTGCCTGATTGCCTCCAGTTCTTTTATTTCACTCTCTTTCATTAAGGCAAGGGGGCGGATGATCTGCATATCGAATTTGTCCATCTTTAGTAGCGGGGGCATGGTGCTGAACGAGCCTTGAAAGAGCAGGTTCATGACGAGTGTTTGGAGTATGTCGTCTTGGTGGTGTCCCAAGGCAATTTTGTTACAGCCCAACTCTTTGGCCAGTTCGAAAAGTGCTTTCCTGCGGTGCCATGAGCATAGGAAGCAGTGTGTCTTGCGTTTGTCCGTGCTTTCGTCGAAAGAGGTCGTGCGACTTAGAAAGGGTACATTGTGCTTTTCGCAGTGCCCTCGCAGGTAATCCAAGTCGGATTGGTAGCCGATGTTGCTGACGGAGATGTGGGCTGCCATGACGGAGAATTGAGGCTTGAATATCTTTTGACGCTCTCCTAAGAGTTCGACGAGGGCGAGTGAGTCTTTCCCTCCAGACAAGCCGATTAGAATCTTGTCGCCATCTTGGATGAGACCGTATTTCTCTATGGCCTGCCGCAACTTCCGTTGTAGAGTGTAGATGAGTTTGGCCTCTCGTTTCTCTTCTTCTGTCATGGATATATGGATGGTTTTGTTTGGAACCTCTTAATCGTCAGATTGGGATAGTAGGGAGTCCCTCTCATTGGTAGGAACTCTCCTATGAATTGTGGTGGTTGGTATGGCTTGGAAATTTGAGATGTAAGCCGTCCCCACTTTTTTATCGAATGACTCCGTTTATTCCCGTGATCTCAATGATAGGGATGATGACTCCATTGTGGTTCTCCTCTCCTAGCCAGTTGAACCGTACCATTATCTCTCCGTCGTGAGGGTAGGGAATGTAGTTGTATAGGTTCGTTGGCCTACAAACCATGCCGTTGTAGGGATTCTCACGCAAGACAATGGCATAGCCGAATCCGCTGCCTTTCCACTCGATGCGGGCAGCATAGTAGTGGTGGCTGTCCCATGCGTAGGGATGGGCGTAATAAGGGTCTTGATAATAGACGCCGTTATAATAGTAGTAGGGGTGTCCGTCGTAGTAGGGGTAGTCGTAATACCCGTAATTGTGGTCGTGATCTGATTTACAAGAAGAAAAGATGCCTATGAGGGCAAATAAAAAGAATAATAACTTAAAGCGCATAATGAGTTTGTGTTGTTTTTCCCATAAGGAAACAAAAACTAAGCCAAACTTATCCAAAATGGGCGCAAAGAGGAATGAGAATCTTTTTTATGATTCTATTGAACATTCTGATGGTGAAGTCATGAGGTTGGGGTGCCACCTCTCTTTTTATCGTCTCCAGAACGATGGGGAAAGGATAAAGAGGACGGTGAAGATGTCCAAACGTCCGGCTAGCATGAAGAATGACATCACCCATTTGGCTGCAACAGGGAAGTGGGCGAAATTACCCGTCGGACCGGAGGCTCCTAAGCCGGGACCTACGTTGGATACGCTGGTGACGGCAGCTCCAATCGACTCCTCTGGATTCACACCGATGAGTAGGAAAATGAGGATTCCCAACATGATGGTGATGGCGTAGAGCACGATGAAGGCCAATACATTGGTGATGATGGTCGGCGGTACGACTTTGTTGTTGAATTTCACCGGAATGACGGCATTGGGGTGTAGCAGTCGTTTGAACTCGAAATAGCTGTTCTTGATAAGGAGGACGATTCGCACGGTCTTGATACCTCCACAAGAGGATCCTGCGCATCCTCCGAACGACATGATGAGAATCATCAGTATCGCAAGGAAGGGAGCCCATGCCGTGTGGTCGGATAGGGCAAATCCGGTTCCCGTCATCAGGGAGAAGGCGGAAAAGAGGGAGATTCTGACATCCTCTTCCGATAGGCTTCTTTCCAAGTAGAAGTTGTAGCCGATGATGATGGCTGCAATCGTGAATCCTATCAGTAAGTAGTACTTGACCTCTTCGTTATGGATGAATTTCTTTACGTTTCCACGCAGTGCCGTGTAGAGAAGGGTGTAGTTCACAGCGGCTATGATCATGAAAATGGTGATGATGTAGTCGATGAACGGAGAGTTCCAATGGGCAATGCTGGCGTTCTTGGTGGAGTAGCCTCCCGTGGCGATGGTCGTGCACGCATGGCAGAAGGCGTCGAAAGGCTCCATGCCTGCGATGAAGAGCAGGATGGCCTCGATGAGGGTGATGGAGGCGTAGAGGCTCCAGAGCAGTTTGGCTGTCTGCGTTACGCGTGGACGTATCTTGTCTTTTGTCGGACCAGGTACCTCTGCGGCATACATCTGCATTCCTCCGATTCCGAAGAGCGGCATGACGGCAAGGGAGAGCACGATGATACCCATTCCTCCCTGCCATTGGATAATGCATCTCCAGAAGAGGAGTCCGTGGGGGAGCGCTTCAATGTCTTGGAGGATGGTTGCTCCTGTCGTCGTATAGCCGGATATGGTTTCAAAGAAGGCGTTGGTGTATTCGGGTATGTAGCCGCTCAGGTAGAACGGAAATGTTCCGAAGATGGAGAAAAGAATCCACACGAACGCCACGATGAAGTAGCCTTCCCTCTTTTTCAACTGGTAGTTCTTCTCCTTCTCCTTGTCTTTGAGACCAAAGAAGAGTAGGAGCGCGGTGGCGGTCGTCAAACCAGTGGATATGAGGAGTGCCTTCAAGTCGTCTTCGCCGTAGAGGGCGGAGATGATGCTTGAGACGGCCATGAATCCGGCTTCGAAGAAAAGTAGCAAACCGAAGGTGGCTCCAATCAGTTTGAAGTTGAGTAAACTTTCTTGTTTCATGTCTGGAAATGAGGGTACTTCCCCAAGGAGAAAGTCCCAGGTCTAACGCTAATTGAAAAGTTTGTCTAGTTTTTGGATGCTGGAAGATAGGCAGAAGACAATGACGTTGTCGTTCGGCTCTATCTCCGTGTTACCGTTGGCTATGTAGCCTACGCCGTTCCGCACGATTCCTCCTATGAAGATGTTCTTCGGGATGTGCAGGTCTTTTAGCTTGCCTTTCGTGATGTCGGAGTTGAGTTTTGCAGAGACCTCCACCACTTGTGCATCCACGTGCGTGAGGCATTTCACCTTGCTGACGTCGGCGTCGAGTGTATATTGGTAAATGGCACTTGCTGCGATCAGCTTTTTGTTGATGACCGTACCGATGTCGAGGTTCTCCGCCAATGGGATATAGTCGATGTTCTCGATTTCGGAGATGGTCTTTTTCAGGCCGAAGCTTTTGGCTGCGATGCAGGCGAGGATGTTCGCCTCTGAATTATTGGTCAACGCCACGAATGCGTCCATGCTCTCGATCTCCTCTTCGCGGAGGATTTCCAGATCGCTGGCGTCGCAGTTGATGACGAGGGTTCCGTCAGGAAGCGTCTCGTTTAGTTTGTTGATCTTGGCGGCATCCTTTTCGAGAATCTTCACGCTGATGTTCTCTGGAAGGCTTTCCACGGTCTTTACCGTGATTCGACCTCCACCCATAATCATCAGGTCGCGTACATTAATGACATTCTTACCTGCCACTTCCCGCACCTTGGGGATGAACTCCTTCGTGGTGATGAAGTAAACGATGTCATTGGGTTTGATCTCGTCTTGTCCGTTTGGGATGATGGTGTCCATCTCTCGTCGGATGGCAACGATACGGTAGCCGTCGCTGTCCTTCAAATCCATCAACCTTTGTTTCAGGATGGGAGCGTTGACTCGGACTTTCATACCGATAAGGGTCAAAGCTCCTCCGTTGAACTCCATCCATTGGCGGACCCAGTTCATTCTCAGTGAGTTGACAATCTCTTCGGCTGCCAACATCTCTGGATAGATCATGGCGTTGATGCCTAGTTTCTCGAAGAACGCTTTGTTCTCCGGAAGCAGGTATTCGTAATTGTCTATTCGGGCTAACGTCTTTTTTGCACCGAGGTTCTTCGCCAGGATGCAGGCCGTGATGTTTTGACTTTCAATCGGAGTGACGGCGATGAATAGGTCTGCTTTCTTTACTTGTGCGTCAATGAGCCCCTTCAGGGAGGTCGGCGAGCCTTCGACGGTCATTACGTCAACGCCTTCCTGTAGCCGGGATACTTTCTCCCGGTCTTCATCCAAAAGGAAAATGTCGTGTTTCTCTTTCGACAACATTTTCGCCAAATGGGTTCCTACTTCTCCTGCGCCAGCTATTGTAATTTGCATCTGTTTTCCCTTTAAATAGTCCCTTGGAAATTTGTTTTAAGATGCCCCCTTTTACGAGAGCATGGAAACATATTGCCTCAGAATTTCATGTTTTGTTTACCTTCGACTTTCCCCTTCGGGAAAACCGTCTCTTTGCTTTTGTAAAGCAGTAGCGAATCTCAATACAAGGATTCCTTTGAGAATTCTGAACTGCAAATGTAGTTATATTTTTTAGAAAAGAGGTGAGAAAAGGCAAAAAGCGGAGGCTTTATTGACATGTGTTAAAATTCCGTTTTGCGGAGCTGCTTGGACTTTCGTTTCGTTAAAAACAAACCCTCCATTTTGTTCTTTTGGCATAATGGCTTATTTTTGTGGAAAATAAATAATATTAGGAATGGAACAGTTGTTGGCGGCGGACCGGGATTTAATGGTCTTTTTGAACTTAAGTGGCTCTCATACAAATTTTTGTGATGGTTTTATGTGGATGACTTCGCAGATTGCGGTTTGGGCTCCCGCCATCCTTTTCTTGTTGTATGTGCTCTATAAAACGAAGGGGAAACAGGCTTTGTGGATTGTCTTGATGATTGCTTTGGTTTTCCTTTTGTGCGACCAGATTTCCTCTTCCTTGCTCAAGCCATGGGTGGCGCGCCTTCGTCCGAGTCACGATCCGTTGGTGATGGATAGTTTGCAGTATGTGCGTGATTATCATGGTGGTCAGTTCGGATTTCCTTCTTCCCATGCTGCCAATTCGTTTGGATTCGCTGTCTTTACCTCCTTGCTGTTCCGCTATCGGTTCTATACGGCGTTCTCTTTGTTGTGGGCTGCTGTTTGTGCCTATTCGCGTATTTACTTGGGCGTTCATTTCCCTGGGGATATATTGGTCGGTACACTTTTGGGCGTTTCTATCGGGTTCTTGTGCTATTTCTGCTATCGGAAATGGTTGGGCGATCCGTTCCGTTCTCCTAATTCCCTTTATACGATATCAGGCTTCATGACGGCGGATTTGAACCGTCTCGTCTATTTGTTGATGGGCATATTCGTGGTCTTCGCCATCGTGGCTTTGACGCCTGTTTGGCAATGAATAGGTCGTTTCGTTTTGTCTTAGAAAGAGTCTATGTGGTGGGTGAAGGGCTGTTGATTGAAGAGAAGGCTGTAGCCCTCGTATTGACAGTATAAGGGGTGGCTTCCACCCACGTGATTGCCGGCCGTGGCTGCCGGGCACTACGTATTTGGTTACTAACAAGGTTGGCTTCCAGCCAATGGCGTGCAGGTGCTTTCTGAATACGAAAATTCCTTATGGCTCATTTCCCTTTTATAATGGGATTTCTGTTATACAAGAAATGTTAAATGAAATTTCCGTGGTTGAGAGGGTGGACTACAGCCTTTTATTTCTCTGAAAATTAGGCCGAGTGTTTTTGTGCTTTCGGAACGGTAGGTTAAGCAGTACCCAACAAAAAAAAGGATGCCTTTCGACATCCTTTCTTTATGCTGCATAAGTGATTACTGCAATTTGAACATAACAGGCAAAGTGTATTTAGTACGAACTGGCTTACCACTTTGTTTTCCTGGCTTCCATGCTGGCATGGATTGTACGACTCTGACAGCCTCTTTGTCCAAACTTTCGTGAACACCTCTCACTACTTGCACATCAACAATCTTACCGTCTTTGTTAACAACGAACGAAACGGTAACACGACCTTTGATACCAGCCTCTTGAGCAATCGTTGGGTATTTGATGTTCTTTGCGAGATACTCCATCAATGCCTTGTCACCACCAGGGAATGAAGGTTTCTCCTCTACGATGGTAAAGATTTCCTCCACCTCTTCTTGCTCTTGTGGTTGCTCGACAACGGTAGGAATCTCTACGACTTGGTTGACATCCTCACCCTTCATCTCTCTTGACTCAACAACCTCCTCGTTCTTTACAATTTCCAACACTTCGTTTACAACGGCTGCTGGTGGTGGCGGTGGTGGTGGCGGTGGAGTGTTCTGTTGAACTGTCTGTTGAACTACCTCCTCTTCGAATGCAGCCTCCTCCATCACTGTGGTCTCGACTTTCTTTACCTCAGTCTCTGTCCATTCGAAACAGATGTACATAAAAGACAAGGCCAAGACCAAACCCAAGAGAACATAGGTCGTTCGCTTGTTCTCCAAGTCTGCTTTGGGTGATTTTTTAATTTCCATCTTATATGTTTCTTAATTGTTACTTGTTTTCACTTTACGATGACAAATGTAAGATAAAAAAAGCAAAAAAAGGCTTTGTCTCTAGGGTTTTTTGAAAGAAAAAGTGTTGCTCTTAAAAAAAACTCTCTCTTGAAGAGAAAATTGGTGCCGTTTCTTGCTGTGAATCTATTCTTTGGGTTGTCTCGTGTTGAAAAGATTCATTTTCGACAAAAAATCCCGCAAATACTCCTTTGTCGGCATTTGCGGGATTTTTTTGCTTAATTGAGGACAGGAAGGTGTGAATTTTCCTTTCCGTATCGGAGCATTTGCTCTACATAGCCTTCGTCATACCGTACCTTGATGTCGGTGATTTCGCCTTCTGCGTTGAGGACAGGTTCGTAAACAGGGTTGACAAAGCCTTTGTAGGGTGCAAGATGCAATTTCGCGTAGCGGTCTTTGACCTCTTTGTGTAGCGCCTCATCCACTTTCACACCGTAGGTCTCGACGAGATTCTTGGCTCCCTCAAAGTCGCCTTCCGATTTGATTCGTTGAATCTCGGCAAGGAGTTGTCCTACCAAATTGCGCATCTTTTCGTAGTCGTTGATGACGACGAAGGTCTTTCCGTCTCGTTTTTTGAGTTCGACCACCTTCTCCGATGCTCCTTTTTCAAGAATCCAGCGGGCGATGAGTTGCCTGTTTCTCATGTGCGCTTCCTCGATGTCGTTGCCGAGCTCGATTCGCATCAACTGGGTCATCAGCCCGTTCATCATGTAGCTGTAGTATTCAGCTTTGTAGGCTTCTTTGTTAGGAAGTAGTCCAAGTTCGACTAGTTTGTCGTCGGCTTCGTAGTAGAGTCCGAACAGGTCGGCACGAGCCTCTTCGATGGTGGCTCCGTAGGCGCGGAGGGCATCTTGGCTGACTCCTGGAAGCAATTGACCAGAACCGTGGCCGAGGCACTCGTGGAGGTCGGTGTGGATGTTGTCGGTGATGAATCCGTATTGGTTCATCCTGTCGATCTCCTCTTGGCTCCAAGCAAACTCCTCTTTGAATCCGTTGCCCTTGGCGGCCTTGTCGTAGGCATCAGTGATGTTCTCGATGGTCACGGACTTGGAACCGTGCAATTGTCTGATCCAGTTGCTGTTCGGAAGGTTGATGCCGATAGGCGTGGCTGGATAGCAGTCGCCCGCCAATATGGCTGTGGTGATGACTTTTGCGCTGACACCCTTCACTTGTGGCTTCTTGAACTGCTGTGCTACAGGGGAGTGGTCTTCGAACCATTGGGCGTTTTGGCTGATGATTTCGGTACGGCGGGTTGCCTCGATGTTTTTGAAATTGACGATGGATTCCCAGCTGGCCTTCAATCCGAGCGGGTCGCCATAGGTTTCGATGAATCCGTTGACGAAGTCGATGCGTGAATCTTGGTCTTTCACCCAAAGGATGCTGTAATCGTCGAATGTTTTCAGGTCTCCAGTGTGGTAGAACTCAATGAGCTTTTCGATGACAGCCTTTTGTTTGTCGTTCTCTGCCACATCTTTAGCTTTCTCCAACCAGAAGAGGATCTTCTCGATGGCGGCGGTGTACATGCCTCCGACCTTCCAGGTCTTTTCTACGAGTTTCCCGTTCTCCTTGGTCAGCTTGCTGTTGAGTCCGTAGGAGATTGGGGTGGCATCGGTCGTGTCGCGCATGGCGTCGTAGAAGGCATCCACCTCTTTCTCAGTCACGTTTTCGTAGTAGTTGTTGGCTGACGAGGTGATGAGGTCGGCTCCCTCAGCCTGGTTGACCCGTTTGGCGTAGAGGGTAGTGTCGAATATGACGGGAGCGATGGTTTCGAGTAATTTCTTCTTGTCGTTTCCGTAGGCTTGCAGAGGCAGCAACGAGTCGTTGGTCTGCATGAGTGCCTCTTGGAAGAATTTCTCCGAAAAGTCGGGGCGGAACTTGTCGGTGGCGTAGTGGTGATGGATACCGTTGGAGAACCACACCCGCTTCAAGTAGATCTCCAGTGCCTTAAACTCTTCCGAATCCTTGTTGGGATAGCTTTCGTAGATGCCTTCCAATGTCTTTCGGATGGTGAGGTTGTATTTGTTGTTTTGGTCGAAGAGGATATCCCTTCCTTCCAATGCGGCTTGCGAGAGGAAATAAACCAATTTTTTCTGGTTGAGGCTGAGTTCCTCAAATCCGGGTACTTTGTATCGCAGCACCTCTAAATCGGCGAATTTATCGACGGAGTAGCAGAACTGCTCTTCTTCGGGAGTAGGGAGGTTGGTGTTGTTTCCTCCGCCTCCACATGCGAATAAAAGATATGTCATGGATGATAAAATTAATAATTTCTTCATTTTTTTATTGTTGTGTTTTGTATATCGTAAATTGACTTATTTGTCGTTTTTGGCGTCGATGTTCTCCACCATGGTCCATTTCCCCTTTTTCAGCTCGAAGGCATCGTAGGTGAAGTCCGGGCCGTAGTAGGAGTATATTTTGTTGTAGATGGGTTCGGACGGAACCAAGTGGTCGAAGACGATGCGTTTCTGTTTGGCTTCGTAGTTCAAGTTCACCTTGGCGTCAGAACTATATTCGAGGATGAAACGGTGTTGCGTCCTTCCTTTCGGTTTGAGGACGGTTTTCCCGAAGTTGGGGCGTCCCTTTTTGTCGAAGTCAACGGGTTCGATCAATTTGTAGGAAGAGGCGGCGTTGTTTCCTCCCCATCCCAGTAGGATGTAATAGTCTCCTTTGCTGACATGTATGGCTTTGTAGTAGAGTGCGCCGTACCAATCGCCAGCCGGGATCCGTTGTCCCGTACCAGGGACGCGGGCTTTCCTTTTGGTCACGAGCCTTGTGGCGGTCAACTCCTTTTTCGACGTTTTGTATTGGATGAGGCCGCCGTATCCGAATGTCTTGTCGTTGAGCGGGTAGAGCCAGGTGTAGAAGCGGGCTTTCTCGTCGTCGGAGGTGACTTTTCCCATGTATTTTAGTTTGTCGAACGGATAGTTGAAAGATTCCGGGAGTTGGAGGATCTCCATCAGGTCCGTCTCAATCTTTTGGCTGATGGTTTGCTTCTCCAGATCGTCTTCCGAAGCTTTCAATGAGTCGAAGAGAGCGACGAGGGTTTGCTCCTTGGTTGCGATGTCCGTTTGTCCGAAGGCACACAGCGGCAGTAGCAGGATGAAACCTATTTTTAAGATTGTTGCTCTCATAATCCTATTGTTTGTTTGATTCAATTGCAAAATACGGAATTTTTAATCAGAAAGAGTGTTTAGATAGGTTATAAAATGGAGAAGATTCCTAAAAATTCACAGTTTTTATATAAAAAACGATAGTCTGTTTTCTCTCTGTTCTCATTTGGACAAATATCCATTCTGCATATTGGATGGAGGTCGCCTTGGGAATGAAAGCGCAGTCTCCTAATCTGCGTTCCCCCTCTTCGTATTAACTGATGGCGCCAGCGGGATAATCGGTTACTATAAGTTCAGCCTAACCATCGATCAGGAAACATTATCTTTAAGGCCCAAAATCGGTTGTTGCTTAGCTAATTGAGCCTAAAAAAGAAAGGGGCAGTGACCTGTCCCTTTCTTGTGAACCCTTATTTATGCTGGTTCGTTGTGTTAATACTCTAGTGAAATTTTGTTTTCTTCCGCCATCCTTCTGATATTCAGCAAGGCATAGCGCATACGACCCAAAGCCGTGTTGATGCTCACGCCCGTCATGTCTGCTATCTCCTTGAAGGAGAGATCTTCGAAGAACCTCATCTTCAGAACCTCTTTTTGGTTCTCAGGCAAGTGTTCCACCAATTTCACGATGTCTGCGAATACTTGGTCGCGAACCATGTCGTATTCTATGCTGTCATCGTAAAGTTTGCAGTCATTGAAGAGGTCCACATCGGAATCTTCATTGGAGATTGTGTTTTCACTTTTATCTCTTCTGAAGCAGTCGATGATGAGATTATGGGAAATACGCATAATCCATGCGATGAATTTACCCTTCTCCGTGTATCGACCTTGTTTGATGGTCGTAATAGCCTTGACAAATGTCTCTTGGAAGAGGTCGTTTGCTAAATCTCTGTCCTTGACGGCAAGGTAAATGTAAGAAAACACCTTGTTTTTATGCCTTGATAACAACAAGTCAAACGCCTCATTGACATCTTGGGCATACAATGCAACCAACTCTTCGTCGGTCAATGTCTCTAACGCTTCCATTTCCTTTTTTGTTTAAATGTTCAAAAAAGTAAGTGTCGTCTATAGGCCTGTCTGTTTTAGTTAATAATTGTGTTAATTCTGAGATTTTCCCCGTTTGGCTCACCGCTTTGGAGGTTGTCTCTCTGCAAATGTATGTTATTTTAATCGGAATTTGTTTCCTCTTTGACGGGAAATTTTTCGATTTATGTTGCATAACATATAATCTGCCCTAAAATAGCCCCTGGGGAGGGGCGTTGGAAGGGATGATCTTTGAAACGGCCTTTTTATTCGAAGCGCATATCCTCTTCGATCTTAAATCCGCGGAGGAAATCTTCTGTGGAGAGGCGCTTCTTGCCAGGAATCTGCAACTCTTTTATGCGAAGGAATCCGTTGGCGGTGGCTATGTCGAGGAACTTCTTTCCGTCGGTCTTGATGCTTCCGGGTTGGAGTTTTTCTCCGCCGTCCACAATCTCGGTTGCATATATCTTCGTGGAGAGAATCTCCTTGCTTGTCTTGAGGTTGCACCATGCGGCAGGGTAAGGGGAGAGGCCTCTGACCAAGTTGTGTATGCTCCTTGCTTCTTGGTTGAAGTCGATTTTGCAAGTCTCCTTGAAAATTTTTGGAGCGGGTTTGAGTTCCGATACCGATTGGTATAGTTCCTCTTGCGGCTTGGGTTTTACTGTGCCTTCGATGATGGCGTTGACAGTCTCCAAGATGAGTTCGCAACCCTTGTACATCAGTTTGTCGTGGATGGTGCCGGCGTTGTCTTCGTCTAGGATGGGCACCCTCTCTTGTTGGATGATTTTGCCCGTGTCGATCTCATGCGTGAGGAAGAAGGTCGTCACGCCGGTCTCTTTCTCTCCGTTGATGACTGCCCAGTTGATAGGAGCTGCACCTCGATATTGGGGCAGGAGTGAGGCGTGCAGGTTGAAGGTGCCAAGAGGCGGCATGGCCCATACCACTTCAGGCAACATTCTGAAAGCTACGACAATTTGCAAATCGGCTTTCAATGCCCGCAATTCCTCAACGAACTGTTCGTCCTTCAGCTTTTCTGGCTGTAGGAGGTGTAGCCCTTGCTCCAAGGCGTAGTTTTTTACAGGTGAGTATTGGATCTTGTGCCCTCTTCCTGCGGGTTTGTCTGGCATCGTGATGACTCCCACAATGTTGAATCCGTTTTCGTGGAGGACTTTCAATGGCTCGACAGCGAAGTCGGGCGTTCCCATATATACGATTTTTAAGTCTTTCTTATCCATAAAATGAAGTGTCGAATTAGAGGAATGAGCCTCAACCCTAATTCTTATATTGAGTTGTACGTTTTTGTTTGCGAAGGTACTCTTATTTTTCGATTTGGGCAAATGGGGAGTCAGGTGGATAGCCTCAAATTCTGTTGTGCTACATGGAATCTTATGTAGCAACAAAGGGCGCACCTTACGTAGATGCGCCCTCAGGTTGGTTATTTCCTTTTTTTTAGAAGTCTCTGTTCTCTTCCTCTCCGTGGTTGTCGAAGTATTCGGCAATCTCTCGTTCTGCGGAGTCGGAGAAGGCGTACGATTCGTCATGTTGGCTGACATCCAATCCCATCCGTTCGCTCTTGCTGCTGACGCGCATCGGAATCATCTGGTTGGTGATCCAATAGAGGGCGAAGCTGACTATGAAGGTGTAGGCTATGACGATGGCGACACCGATGATGGAGTTTACAAATTCACCTACGCCTCCGTGTATCAGACCTGTGTAGGAGAATACGCCAGTGAGGATCGTCGCTGTGATACCGCCGACACCGTGTGTTGGGAAGACGTCGAGGGCATCGTCAATGCTGGAGCTCTCTCTCCAGTGGACGGCGATGTTGCAGACGAGAGTCGTAATGACGGCGATGATGAAACTTGAACTGGTTGTTACGACGTCGGCGCAAGGGGTGATGGCCACCAAACCGATAACCGCACCTACGGCAGCACCCATACCGGATGGCTTACGTCCGCGTAGGCAGTCGATGAAGATCCAAGTCATCATGGCTGTTGCTCCAGCCGTGTTGGTGTTGAGGAATGCTTTGATGGCGATGCCGTCAGCAGCCAATCCCGAACCGCCATTGAATCCGAACCAACCCAACCAAAGGAGTCCGGCTCCTAAGATGACGAATGGCACGTTGGCAGGCAAGTGGTGCTCTTTGCTGCTTTGCCTCCTGCCCAAGAAGATGGCTCCTGCGAGGGCGGCTATACCTGATGAGGCGTGGACGACGATACCGCCGGCAAAGTCGTGGATGTCCAACCATTTGTGTAGCAATCCGTCAGGATGCCAAGTCCAATGGGCAAGCGGACAATATATGATTAAGCAGAATAGAATCATGAATACCATGTAGGCCGAAAAACGGACGCGCTCAGCGAACGATCCCGTGATAAGGGAAGGGGTGATGATGGCAAACTTCATTTGGAACAAAGCGTAAAGAGCCAAAGGAATGGTACTTGTCAAGTAAGGTTCCGGCTTTGCTCCGACGTGTTGGAACATGAAATATTGGGTTGGGTCGCCGATTAGGCCGAGGCCGCCCACGTCGTTGCCGAATGCGAGGCTGAATCCTACTACCACCCAAAGGACGCTGATGATTCCCATGGCGATGAACGATTGCAAAATAGTGCTGATGACATTTTTTTTGCCTACCATGCCTCCGTAAAAGAAGGAGAGTCCTGGGGTCATCATCAATACGAAGATTGTGGCGGTGATCATCCATGCCACGTTGCTGGCGGTACACTCTTCCGTTTCCACAAAATCCCATAAACCTTGGTCTTCCGGAATGAAAATTCCGATTATCGATATGATGGCGATGAATGCCGTCAATATGAACCATCTCTTTTTTATCTGCATAGCTTTCGTCTTTTTTTGAAGCCGATGAAAATTAACTCTCTTTACAGAATCCTTTTATTCCGGAATTCAGGATGTGACGCTCAGAGAGACCCTCTTCTTCTCGGTTTCTCTTTGTTTGTTTTTCGTTATCTTTTCTTGTGCGAAGTTATGAGATAATGCTCATTTTTTGGATGGTTTTAGGCTCCGTATTAGAATATAATTTATTTATGGTTTAAATTTGATTTATTTTATGCTGATTTGCTTTTTGATTTTCTGTTTGTGTGTTAAAAATATGATGATTTGTTTGTTGTTTGTTTTGCATGATTTTCTGTTGAGATTCTAAGTTTGTCTTATTGGTGTCTTTTTGTCTTTCTATTATACTTGTAAATGTCAATATGGTTTTGATTCTTCGTGTTATTTGACAAAATGATTTTATTTCTTCTTCTTGTTCTTCTTTTTTTGGACACTCCAACCGAATTTGCCTATTTGTTCTCCCAGTTTGAAGTAGCCTCCATGGCTATAGGTAATCAGTCGGGCTGCCTTCAGATCGAAAGATCCTGTCTCTTTGTTTAGGAATCGGTCGTCAGCCAGAATGTTGACGACGTCGGCAATGAACATGTGGTGGGAACCTAACTCGACGATCTCTTTGACCTTGCATTCTATGGACAAGGGAGCCTCTTCGATGAGGATGCTGTCGATTACTTCGGTCTTCATCGGAGTCAACTTCATCTCCTTGAATTTGTTGTAGTCCCTTCCGGAGCGGACGCCGCACCAGTCGGTGGCTCGGGCTAACTCTTCGTTGGTGAGGTTGATGACGAACGAACCGTTCCGTTTGATGATGTCGTAGGAGTGGCGTTCAGGACGGATGGAAACATAGCACATGGGTGGGTTGGTACAGATGGTTCCTACCCAACTGGCAGTGAAGATGTTGTATTCCGACTCTTCTTTCCCGCAACTGATTAAAGTGGCAGGAACGGGATAGATTAGGGTGCCTGGCTTGAATGTGTGTTTCATATCCTGTAATAAAAAAGAAACCGCCCTATGGGTAGGGACAGTTTCTCGTTTTTTTGTTGTGGAATTATTCCTGCTTATTCGATGATCAGGTCTTCTCTCTTGATGACCCTTTCGCAGTAGTAGCACTTGAAGAGTCCTTTCATCTTGTCGATAGTGATGAATTTGGAGAGCATAGGCTCGTTGTTGGTGATGCACTTAGGGTTGATGCATTTGATGGAGCCTTTGATTTCCGTCGGAAGTTCCAATGTCTTTTTCTCTACGACCTCATAATCTTTGATGATGTTGATCTTGGCGTTAGGGGCGAGGAGGGCCACTTTGTTCACCTCGTCTTGTTCCAAGAATTTGTCAGCCACTTTGATGATGGCCTTTTTGTTCAATCGGTGGCTTTCCAAGTTGATGCCGAATGTCATTTGGCAGTTGCATTGGTCGAGCTTCAATATGGAGATGACGTTGAACAATTTTTCGGACGGTATGTGGTCGATGACAGTTCCGTCTTTCAAGGCGGCCACTTTCAACTCTTTCTTATTGTCTTTTTCCATTGTCTTTCTCTTTTTGTTGGGTAGTTTCTGCATCTCCCTTGGCGTTTGGCTTCGGGCGATATCCGATTGTCGTCGGGTCAGAAACAGTTGTTTAGTTGTTGCTTGAGGACTTTTGTCTATACCCCGTTATAATCCGAGGAGGTCGCAGATGACGGCTTGTCTTGCGAAGACACCGTTGCGGGCCTGCTCGAAGTAGTATGCTTTCTCGTTTTCGTCCACCTCTTGTTCGATCTCGTTGACGCGAGGAAGCGGATGGAGAATGCGGAGGTTGGGTTTCGTATTTTGGAGCAGGCTGTTTTTGAGGATGTAAACATTCTTCACCTTCTCATACTCGAAGAGGTCGGTGAAGCGCTCTTTCTGTACGCGGGTCATATAGAGGATGTCTGCATCTGCTATATTTGCCTCGTTGAGTTCGCTGTGCTCCTTGAACGGTATGTTGTGTTCCCGGCAGAACATCTTGTACTCGTCCGGCATCTTCAACTCATCAGGGGCGATGAAGGTGAAGGTAGGAGAGAAGTGGGACATGGCCATCAGCAACGAGTGAACGGTCCGTCCGTATTTCAGGTCGCCGACCATGCAGATGTTGATGTTGTCCAACCTGCCTTGCGTTTTCTTGATGGAATAGAGGTCGAGCATCGTCTGGGTAGGGTGCTGGTTGGCACCGTCGCCGGCGTTGACTACGGGAACGCTTGCCACTTCGGAAGCATACCTTGCGGCGCCTTCGATAGGGTTGCGCATGACGATGAGGTCGGCGTAGTTGCTCACCATGTTGATGGTGTCTTTCAACGTCTCCCCTTTTGTTCCGCTAGTGGTTGATTTGTCTGCGAAACCGATGATGCGACCTCCGAGACGGTTGACGGCAGTCTCGAAACTGAGTCGGGTTCTTGTGGATGGCTCGTAGAACAATGTCGCTATCACTTTCCCGTCGAGAATCTTTTGGTTCGGATTCTTCTCGAATTCTGCAGCCTTGTCCAAGATCTGCAGGATTTTCTCTTTCGAGTAGTCCGTGATTGAAACTAAACTTTTAATACCCATTTTGTTCATTTCTGTGAAGTGCTTTTATGAAAAAACCAATATAAGCCGGAACTTATATTGGTTTCTTGCTACTATTTGATACGATATGTTTTTTGCCTTTTCTGCATACGTATTACCTTAATTTGCGCTATGCAAAAATAGAAATAAAATTGCGAAAGAAGGAAATAAACGAGTTTAAATTTTTGCCTCTTTGTGCATCTCGTTGTCTCTGTTTGATATACACCTATTTAGAGGAAGTGGCGGAAATGTACGCAAAGGCTGGTTTGCCGGAGTCGTGGCAATCGTGGTGGTCGCAGGCTTCTTGCGAATCCTTTAGGTCTCCCTTCAGATATAGTCTCAAGACCTCGTCTGTTTTTCCGTGGCATCCCCTGATCACTTGGATTCCTTGCTCGGAGAGTTTTTTGTGGGCTCCGTTGCCCATGTTGCCTGCAAGCATGATGGTGACACCTTTCTCTCGTAGCGTGTTGGCTATGTTGGACTTGCATCCGCATCCCTGTGGCGATTCCAATCGTTCCTCTTGGACGGGCTGGCCTGATTCATCGATTTGATAGAGGGTGTAGTAGGCACAGTGTCCGAAGTGATCGTCAACAGAACCCTCTTTGGTGGGAATGGCTATTTGCTTCATGATTTGTGTTGTTTTACTTTTCGGTAAAGGTATTCTATTTTTTTGTTATTGAACGATGTTTTAGTCTAAATTGATAAGGGGAATGTTGGACGAACCCTTTTTATGGACAATTTTGAATTTTTATTGAGGTAATTGTTTGTTGGTTTTATTTTGGATTTGTTCCTTTGTGTAAGGAATGTATATTTTGTAATATGTTGTTTTGTTTAATAAAATGATTGATTTTAAATTTTTCAATTTGAGCAAGTTGTCTGTGTCGCTGCTTTTCTTGATTCTGCCACTTGGCTGTGAAACGGAAGAGGAAGGTGTCGATTTTTCCTCGAAAAATTTGGTTACAGGCTATCTCTATCCAGAGGTGTTGGATTTGGAGGAGTGCCTGCTCGATTCGTCCAGTTTGACTCTTGCCGTGGAGGTGAAGGGCTTTATCGCTAGCCGTGAATTTGTAGAATATGAGTCGTCCGACCATTTGCTTCATGAAGTCCGTCTCCTTGATGGGAAGGATTATGCTAAAAGTATATCGTTGTTTGATTCTTTAGCGATTGCCAATAGGGATACCTCCTTTTATGAAAAGGTACCGCCTTATGAAGGAAGCGGATGGGCATTGGCTACTTCTGTTGATTCCATTTCCGTTGTGCTTAGTGAAGAGTATGACGATGCACATCCTAAGGGTGCGGATTTGGCAGACGTGGCAACGATTCGTGCCTTTTTGCCTAGCTTTCCTTCGCAAAATGGTTATGTTAGGCCTTATTGGAAAGAGTTGAATAAGAAAATTTCCGAATTGACACCGTCGGATTGTTCTGTTTGGGGTGCAACCGCTTTGATTGGGGAAACGTTTGTAAAGCACGGATTCTCTACCATCAGTTGGATTTCTCTTCCGAAAAATACGCAGCTGAGGGATTGTCAAGTGACGGTGACCTATTTCTTTTCAGATGGGCAACATCTTTCGTCTACGAAGTTGGTGAAATTGTAGGAGTTGGCAGTTTTTTTTCTATATTTTTGTTAAGTTATAGAAAAAACGACGAAGGGTTTGATTATGAAAATTGTAGATTAAAAATTGACAATATGAAGGCATATTCTATTATTCCATTCGCATTTGTGGCTCTCATGGCCTGTACGGGAGGATCACAACAAAAGGGCGAGGATGTCGCAGGTAATGACAATGCAGCGGCAAGCGCAGAGGTGGCACAAACTGTTGGAGCTATCGATTTGGCGAAGGTCAAAACCCTTTGGAGAGAGCAAGTCTTGAAAATGAGTCCAAGTGACAAGGGTACGTTGCCGAACAAGAAGGCGCTTTATGATATAGACGGAGATGGTTGTGACGAGGTCTTCTTTTCTGAGCAGCAACCTAATCTTGGAATGGGTTATATCGCAGTGTTCACTAATTCTAAGGAGGGATTGGAATTTGTGGATTTGTCCTGTTTGGATTGGCAGACGACGGATTTCGCCATTTATCCTAAGGGTTTTGTCTATACTTCGTGTGGATCGGAAAATCCAGAGGAAGGCTCAGGTTGGGCTCGTTATAGCAAGCTGGTTAATAGTAAGGTGGAAGAAGTCTATTATGAGCAGGAGGAGTATAAGGAAGATGAGATCGTGAAGTGGGAATGTGCCTTGCAGAAGAAAGGCCAGGCTGATAAATCTGTCACGAAGGAAGAATTTAAAAAGGCTGTTCCATTGGAGGGTGTCGAGCGAGTTGGCTTGTCTGACTTGAAGTGGGAGGATGTCAGCTTCTGATCCTCCGGTTGAAAATATTGTTGATGTGAAAAGTTAACACAAGTATTAAAATAATGCAAAAAGCGAGGAGTGGATTTGCATTTCTTCCGAATGTTGCTATATTTGTATTAACAAACATTGGAGCAAGGCGATGCCGAGCTCCCCTTAATTTAGTTTAGGCTTATGAAAATGAATAGAATTATAAGTGTAGCGATTTGCGTGGCAACGCTACTTCTCACGGGAGTTGATGCTTCTGCTCAGCGTGGAGCAACCTCTTCTCGTTCCTCATCATCGACGACTCGTACAAGTACGAACTCGTCGTCCTCATCTTCTGTTCGCAGTTCGGAATCTACTCGTGGTTCTTCCGCTAAGAAGGAGCAGGCAACAACATCCTCTACTCGCAGCAGCAGTAGTACGAGATCGACGTCCACCTCTTCTTCTTCCAGACCATCTTCGGATACGAAGCCAGTCATGGAGCATAGAGGCTCGGCGCAGACCGGTACGTCCAATAAGAAGTTGAAGCCGGAGCATGTTTCTCCAGCTGAGAATTATAGGAATTTGCCAGTGCGTGGTTCTAAGGTGTCCAAGTACAAGGCGACCAAGAATGCCCATTATGTAAGATATGGAACTACGGATTACTACTATAAGAAGGGTGTCTTCTATAGTTACGACCATGTGCAGAAGCATTATGTGGTGACTCGTCCGCCGTTGGGAGTGAGAGTGGATGTGATCCCTCAGTCCCGCATCATCTATTTGAACGACGTGAACTATTACTACTATTATGGTGTCTTCTACAGACGTGTCGCTACGCAGTATGAGGTGGTAGCTCCTCCTGTGGGTGCGATTGTGGAGAGTATCCCAGAAGGATACGAGCAGATAGTGGTCAATGGCAATACTTACTATATCGTGGACGGTGTGCAATATAAGGCAGTGGTTTACCACGGTGAAATTTGGTATGAGGTCATTAAGATTATGGATTGATTCTTATTGAAATATAGATAGTTGGCCCCTGAGGATTGAAAGGTTCTCAGGGGTTGTTATATAGGGTAGTCTCATTATATTTATCAATTCCGTATGCTGTACTTGTGTGTGTGTATTGTTGCTTTGGTGTTCCTTGTTTTATTAGTTTTTTATTTAAAACGAAGAGTCCAGCTTGCAAAAGAGTTTGAACAAAAAATCAGTTTCTTTCAATTGCAGTTAAGTGTTTTTTCCTCAGAGTATGCTGATCTGAAAAATCATGAGGTATCTGATTCTGAGGAGAAACTTTTTGAAGAGAAATGGGGAATTTTATACTCGGAAGTTTCAAAATATAGATTGTCCCCCAAATACAATTTGTATGAAGAACTTATATTGTTTAAAAAATCTTATGAAAATTTGCATAAAGACATTTTGGCTTCAAATTCTGAGTTGCGAAGGAAAAATAATGTGCGTAAATTTTCAGGGCAGATTAATTCTTTTTTTTCGGAATTGAATGATGTCGTAAATCATTATGTTTCTCATTCAGAAGAGATATTATTTGAGGATAAATGGAAGAGATTGTTTTCTCAGTTTGGAGATGTTGATATTCGAAAGGAAGATGAGGAGTATGTGTCTGTGGAATGGTTTAATTCAGTCTTTGGCTCTCTTCATGAATATATATCTTCGGCAAATGAAAGTTTCATTAAAGAGGAGTCTGAAAAATACAATAGTGTTTTTTCTAATATCGACGGAAAGTCATTGGATGAGCAGCAAAGAGAAGCTGTGATTACAGATGAAGATCGGATGCTAGTTCTTGCAGGGGCTGGAAGCGGTAAAACGCTTACGATTTCTGCGAAAGTAAAATATTTGTGTGAAGTGAAAAATGTACCACCGCAGGATATACTTCTTATTTCATTTACGAGAAAGTCTGCTCAAGAAATGACTGAACGGATACAAAATAGACTAGGTATACCTGTTGAGGCGACCACATTTCACAAATTAGGTTTAGATTTAATTAAAATGGCTGATGGTTGTCGTCCGGAAGTTTCTGATGAAAATATCTTGAGTCGGTTCATTCATGATTTTTTTGAAAAGGAGCTATCGAACCACCCTGATTTGATAAATGTTCTAACGGAGTATTTTGCTTATTTCTTGGAGATTCCTGATGACTTGGAAAAATTTTCTTCTCTTGGAGAATTGTATGAAGAAGAAAAATCGGCTGATTTCGAGACTTTGAAATCGAAATATGACCGTGAAAAATTTCTTCATGAAATGGGAGAGGAAAAAGCGAAGGATTATACTACTTTGAACAATGAAAAGGTCAAAAGTATGGAAGAAATCAAAATCGCTAATTTCCTTTTTTTAAATGGTATAAAATATGAATATGAAAAACAATATCCTTACGAAAGTGATGATCCTCTTCGTAAAGCATATCGCCCTGATTTTTATTTGAGTGATTATGATATTTATTTGGAACATTTTGGCATTACAAAGGAGGGTACTGTTCCTTGGCTTTCTCCTGTTGAAGAAAAAAAATATTTGGAAGGAATAGCATGGAAACGAGCAGTCCATGCTGAAAACGATACAATCTTGATTGAGACTTATTCATATTATACTTCTGAAGGTACTTTGCTGAGAAAATTGAAGGAATTGTTGCTATCCAAGGGGGTGAGTTTGTCACCTCGTAGTTTCTCTGATATCTTTAATACGGTCTATGCAACTAAGAGTAATAAATATTTTTCTGAGTTTATAAAGTTGTGCTGTACGTTTATTACACTTTTTAAATCTAATGGGTATAAGGTAGGTCAGATTGAAACATTGAGGAAAAATTATCTTTCCAAGGAGCAAAATGAATTTCTTTGCGAACGTACAAATTCGTTCTTGGAAATAGTAAAGATTATTTTGAATGGCTATCAGAATTTTCTTAAAGCTAATAATGCAATTGATTTTTCTGATATGATAAATAATGCGGCAGAAAGGGTTGCTATGGGATGTGAGATGCCATCTTATAAATATGTGATTGTTGATGAGTACCAAGATATTTCGAAAGCTCGTTTTCTTTTCTTGAAATCGATAGTCGATAGAACAGGTGCAAAATTTTTCTGTGTAGGAGATGATTGGCAGTCTATCTATCGTTTCGCCGGAAGTGATATCTCTTTGTTTACTGATTTTGAAAAGTATGTTGGATATACGAAAGTTTTGAAAATAGAGAAGACCTATAGAAATTCTCAGCGGCTTATAGATGAGGCTTCTAGGTTTATTATGCAGAATCCGCTTCAATTGAGGAAGAATTTGCGTTCTGATAAGAACCTTGATTATCCTTTGGTATTCTGGGGATTTGATGGAGAATTGAAAAATGTTTTACGGCAGGTGATAAATAAGATTGTCTCGGATTTCGGTATGGATTCTTCCATACTACTTCTTGGACGGACAAATTATGATTTCGAATTGGTTAAAAAGACTGGCCTTTTTAGAATTACAAATCAAAACAGAAAGGAATGCTTGGAGTATATACCATTCCCAAAATTGCAAATCGATTTTATGTCTGTGCATAAGTCTAAGGGGTTGGAAGCAGATAATGTTGTTTTGTTGAATTTTAAAAATGACAAACTAGGCTTTCCTAATCAAATTGCGGATGATGAGGTTTTGGATATGGTTTTAACTAATGCAGAAGATTTTAGGTTTGCAGAGGAGCGACGACTTTTTTATGTTGCTATTACTCGTACTAAAAATAGAACTTTTATTTTGACTGATAATAAAAATCCATCTCCGTTCTTGAAAGATTTTTCAGAATCAAAATCAGTGTGTTTTGTGGCATTAAGAAAAACTTCGGATGAAAATCGAACTCATTGTCCTGTTTGTAAGACTGGTAGTTTGTTGAAAGTAGAACATGATGGTCGGGTTTTTATAGGTTGTTCAAATTTTCCAAGATGCAGATATACACTGCGTGATGCTACAATTCTTTTGAATCCTAAAAAGTGCCCTTCTTGTGGTGGCTTTCTTATTAAGAGAAAAGGTTATAATGGACATAGGTTTGTCGGATGTACCAATTATCCATATTGTGATTATACTGAACAGATAAATGAATGCTAAGGGAGTCCTCATTTCAAATGAATCGGCAGGATATATAGGCAACGTACGGGCCTTCCGTCTTCGATTCCGGGAATCCATCTCGGCATGTTCCTGACGAGTTCGATGCCGGCAGAGTCAACTTCCGCCTTGTGGGAACTTCGGTAGATCTCTATCTCGCCTGTCGTGCCGTCCTCTTCGATGACGAACTTCACGGCGACCTTCCCTTTTATCTTTTTCCCTTCCGATGATAATGGCGCTTGGTTGTTTTTCCCTACATATTTCAACAGGGCTTGGTCGCCTCCTCGGAAGGAGGGATAAATATCTGGTGTGAGATGGACTACGTTCATCTTTGCCATTATTTCTCCGAATTGATAGGCTTGGGCTGTCTGTGCGCATAGCCCGGTGAAGAGGAGTAGAAGGGAGGTCCTGAATGCCATTGTCAATCTCAGTTTATATTAGTGGAAAAAGCCTCGCATACAGGTGTACGCGAGGCTTTCTGTGCTATGTTATTTGCTTATTTTAGCTTGCAAGCCACGATGCTGTGTCCCAAACCTAAGTTGTCGTAGATTTGATCTACCTTTAGGCCGGCGTCGTTGATGCAACGGATCATATCTTCTGAGTAGTACATCTTACTGTTTCCGTTGGCAAGTGCAGTGAAGTAAACGCTTGTCTGTGCCAAACAGTAGGAAGCTGTCTCGAAACGTTGTCTGTCCCAGAAAGTTTCCATGATGTAGAGGGTTGCATTTCCGTCCATTGACTTGGCTGCCCTTGTAAGGATGCTTGTCACCTCTTCTTCAGAGAAGCAATCCAAGAATTGACTCATCCAAATAGCGTCGAAGCCCGTAGGGAAAGGTACGTTCTTGTCGAGAAGGTTGGCTCCGTGTCCGAGGATACGGTCTTCGCCCTCCATGCCCTTAACGGCGTTGCGCATCAAACCGATTTGTTGAGGCAAGTCCATGATGGTGACTACGACATTTGAATCGTGGTGAACACATTGTGTTGCCCACCGGCCTGTGTTTCCGCCTACGTCCAAGAGAGTCTTTGGCTTCTTGGAGAAGACGATTTCCAATGCTTGCTCGAAGGAGTTGTCTGAATAGAAGTGGTCGAATCCGAACCAACTTTTCTGTACTTGGGCAGGAAGTGAGGAAAGCCCTTCGTAGATGGTTGGCCATGAACCGAAGACCTTCAAACCTTCTGGCTTGCCGTTGAGCAGTGACTCTTCCAAACTGAACATACCGAGATAGTTGACATCATGGTTGAACTCCATGTTGACGCGAGCCATCTTGTCGTTGATAAGGAACCAACCTGCTTTTGCCAAGAAGAACTTCTCGTCTTTGAGAAGTACGGTTCCGATGGTTAGAGAAGACTCCAATAGGATTTGTACGGCATATTTGCTCAACTTGACTGCGCATTTCTCCCTTATCTCCTCAAGTGTCAAACCTTGACGGTTGTCGGAAAGTAGTTCGAAAATACCGAACTTGACCATCAGTCTGGATATTTGGAAAACGATAGGACCAAATGCAATCTCTTGTGCCAAGCGTTGTGCTTCTAACGCAGTAAAACGTTCTTTACCGTAAATCTCTTTTTGGGGTGAGTTTAATTTCATACAATTGTAAATTTGGGAAGAGTGGCCTCTTCAAGTTAAGCGGAGAGGAAAAACCAATTTTGAAAATGATAAATCTTTCTCCTGTTGTAGTTGACTTTTGTGATGCTCGATTTCCTTGGTTTCTTGTTGAAAATCGGGCGTCTGTTTATTAGAACAAAATGTGAACAAGGTCGTTTCCGAGATTGTCCACATTTTGAATTTCTTTATCGTTAAGCGGCAAAAATAAGCAAGGTGTAACCCAATGCGATACCGACGATGCCGACAATGATACCGACGGTTGCCATATCTTTTTGCTCGATGAATCCCTTAGCGTAGGCCAATGCATTCGGTGGCGTACTGATTGGCAAGGCCATGGCCAAGGAAGCCGATAGTGCAAGACCGATCAATAGGGAAGAGACTCCTCCCAAATCTTTCAATTGCTCCTGCATACCGAAACCTACTGCCGTGAGGATAGGAATGAGAAGTGCTGCTGTACCACTGTTGCTCATGAACGTGGACATGACTAAGCAAAGGATACCAGAACCGACCATCACGAGAAGTGGTGACCAAGTGGAGAACGGAATGGCATCCACCATGTGTTTTGCCAAACCTGTCTTTTCCAAGCCAACACCCAAGGCGAAACCTCCTGCTACCAACCAAAGAACGTCCCAATCCACCTTGCGGAGGTCTTCTTTCGTGATGACACCTGTAACGGTCAATACGGCAACAGGGATCAAAGCAACGACGTTGGCGTTCAAGCCAGTCAACTCGCCCGTAACCCATAAGAGGATGGTGGCACCGAATGTGATGTAGGCAATATAAGCTTTCGTTGATTTCTCAAATTGGCCCTCAATCTCAACGACAATCTCTTTCTGTGTGAATGGGAACATCTTGAGAAGCAAGTACCAAGAGAACAAAAGGAGGATGATGACGAATGGCACCATAAGTAGCATCCATTTTACGAATGAAATCTCCAATCCGTTGTCTGCCAAATAACCCATGGCGATGGCGTTAGGAGGCGTTCCGATAGGCGTACCGATACCACCTACGTTGGCTGCGATAGGAATAGAGAGCGCCAAACCGATTCTACCCTTGCCGTCTGCTGGCAACGTGGCCAATACAGGAGAAAGGATGGTCAACATCATGGCTGCGGTCGCAGTGTTGCTCATGAACATGGAGAAGATAGCTGTGACGAAGATGAATCCTAACATCACGATGTGTGACTTTGTTCCGAATGGTTTCAGCAAGACTTTCGCCAATCCAGCGTCCATCTTATATTTTGATGCGGTGATGGCCAAGATGAATCCACCCATGAAGAGCATGATTATAGGGTTTGCCCAGGTGGACATGATGCTTTTGTGACTGATGACTGTTCCGAAGGTGGCCTTCATTGACTCGTCTTTGGAGTAGTCGAGGAAGGATAGCATACTGTCCGAAGTGGTCAGCAACATCAGAACGATAATCATAACTGACGTGGTCCATACTGGTATCGGCTCCGTAATCCATAGGGCGGCGGCCAAAAGGAAGATGGCGATGACGCGTTGTTCTATGATGGTTAATCCAGGGATGCCGAAGGAATCGGCGGGCATGAACCATGTCACCAATGCTAGGATGACCGGAACAAGAAGTGTAATGAGTTTTTTAGTCTCCATGTTTTTTTGTTACAATGTGTCCTTTTTTATTTATACGTTTTTGAATATTTATTCTCTTTTTACTTCAAGGGAAAACGGCACAAAAATATAAAATAGACTTTAAAAAACAACAAAAAAATCGAGCTATTTATCCACCGTCTCCGATATATTTTCATATTTCCACCTTTGCATGATTTTCTCCTAAAAAAATGGCCTTTCTTCGAACTTCTGCCTCCGAATATCTGTATATTTGTTATCGGAGAAAATGGATCTGTTGGGTGGTTGCCCTTTGGGTTGGAAAATCATGTGACTGATGAAAGTAATACATACAAGCGATTGGCATATAGGAAAGGTGCTCTATGGGGAGGAATTGACTGAAAATCACCAGTCTTTCTTCGACCAGCTGTTGCAGTTGGTTTGCGACGAACGCCCCGAGGCATTGTTGGTCTCCGGAGATATCTACGAGACTTCCACGCCTTCTATTGCGGCTAAAAAACTGTTCAACGATAATTTGTTGAGGATTCATGAGGCGTTGCCTTCGATGACGATTGTCGTCTTGTCCGGCAATCACGATAGTGCACAGCGTGTCGGGGTCGATGTCTCGTTGTGGAAATTGGCAAACGTCCGTGTTGTCACTACCATTGCGGAGCGGAGTAATCGGCAACCTGATTATGACTCCCATATCATCGAGTTGAAAGATCAGGAGGGAAATCCGTGCGGGTGGGTAGGCGCAGTCCCGTTTGCCTACGAGCAGAGTTTCCCTAAACCTCAAGAGGGCGAGAATCGTGTCACAGCCTTCTATAAAGGGTTGCTTCACCGTATAGCGGAGCGGAATATCGCTCGATTGCCCGTTTTGTTGATGGGGCATTTGACGGTGGCACGGGAACTTGATTTTACGGGCCATAAGTTGGATTCGATAGGGGGAATGGAATTCTTGCCGATAGCTGATTTTTCCGATGGATTCGACTATTTTGCCTTGGGACATATCCATCATCCTCAGTTTGTCTATGGTGCAGAACGGAAAGTCCGATATTCGGGGTCTCCTATTGCGGTCAGTTTTGATGAGGCGTTTGACCATTCTGTCAGTGTCGTGACGTTTGACGAGGAGAACCGTCCGCATGTGCGCGAACATATAATAGAGGTGCCGCATCGTTTGGTTACGGTGCCTTCCGAACCTGCTGATTTTAGGGAGGCAATCAAGGCGTTGAAACGTTATCCATGGGAAGGAACGGAGTATGTCCGCCTGAACGTGAAACAGGAAACTGCCCCCAGCGATGCCTACGAGCAGGCTGTGAGGGCCTCCACTGAGGACACCTCAACCAACTCCCATGATTTGAAATTGCTGACAGTCAATTATGTCCGTAGTAGAGAAAATAGGGGAGATGCCTCATTGACGGATGTCTCCTTGTCGGAATTCAGGGCCTTGACTCCTTTGGAGGTGGCGAAACGTTCGTTAGGGGATGATTTTACGGAGGAGATGGAGGGCACGTTTAACGAAGTCCTTCGTATGCTGGATGAATGAACCATGTTTAAAAAGAGATGACTTATGAAGTTAAAACAACTGACTATAAATAATATAGCATCCATTGAGCAGGCGGAAATCCGTTTCGACGCCCATCCGTTGAAGGACGAGTCGCTTTTCCTTATATGCGGTTCCACCGGGTCTGGAAAATCGACGGTTTTGGATGCCATCTGTTTGGCTTTGTTCGGGACGACGCCTCGTATGAGTGTGGCGGGGAACGATGCTTTTCAGCCTGTGGGGGCTTCGGAGACGGTGACATTGCAGAACCCAGCCCAGCTACTTCGCCATGGAGCGTCCCAAGCCTCGGTCTCATTGTCTTTTGTCGGGAATGACGGCGAATTGTACGAGTCGCTTTGGAGTGTCCGGGTGAAGCGGAATGGTAATTTGGATTCGGCAAAATGGTCGTTGCGGAACCTCTCCGTTGCGGGAAAGTATTGGGAGAAAAAAGGAGAGGTGGAAGAGGAGATGCAACGTATCGTTGGTGCCAAGTTTTCGGATTTCACGAAGACGACGATGTTGGCTCAGGGTGATTTTGCCCAATTTCTGAAGAGCAAGGCGATTGATAAGGCGAACATCTTGCAGGGACTCTTTGGCGATGATATCTATGAACGGATTGGGAAGAAGATCTTTGAGGTTCATCGAGACAAGGAACAAGAAAAGAGAGATCTCCAAAAGGAGATGGAATCGCATAAGTTGCTCTCTTCCGAGGAGATAGGCCAGCGGAAATCTATGTTGGAATCTATGAGGAAGCAGGTGGAGGATAAGACAAAGTTGAAGATGGAAATCGATGCCAAAGCCGAGTGGAAGAAGCAAAAGTCGGATATGCAGCAATCTTTCCGAAAAACGGAGGAGAAGCGAATTGGGTTGCTTGCCCGAATGGAGGGGGATGACTATCGTAACCAATCCATCATCATTAAGCAGTGGAACGAAGCGTCTCAGGCGATAGGCTGGGTGAGGCAACGGAAGGAAAAATCCAACGCTTTGGCTTTGGCGAAGGAAAAGGAATCCTCTTTTCTGTCTCGTTTCCAAAGTATGTGTCGGGGCATGGCGGGACTGAAACGGCTGATGGAGGATAATAATCTAAAACTCAACGATATAAATGAATCGATTGCCAATTGCTCGGAGGCTGAATTGCGTATGTTCGAGCAGGCGGAGACGATTGTCGAGAAACTGAATACGGCTCAGCGGACGAAGGAAAAAGCGAAAAGTTGTTTCGCAAAAATGAAGGAGAATGAGGCCCTGCTTGCTAGTTCCCTTGCGGAGGTGGAGACCTCGGAAAAGAAATTTGCGGAGCAGAAGGCTCTGGAAGAGTCGTTGCAACAACGTGTGGACGAAGCTGGTCGTGAACTTCAGACTATTGATCCTAACGGCGACTTGTTGACCCGGCATACCTGCGTTTCTGATCTATTGAATCGCTTGTCTTCTTTGAGGGATAAACTGGGACTTTGGCTCTCTGCACAGAAAGAGGAAGCCTCTATCCGTCAGTTGTTTACGAATGAGGAACAAAATCGTTTGGCGTTGGAAGCGGCGAAGGGAAGGGCTGATGCCGACTTTGAGAAGGCTGATTTGGCGTTCAAGGCGGCGGCAAGGGCGGTCAATGACATGGCCAAGGAGTTGCGTCGTAGTTTGCGTGAGGGGGAGCCTTGTCCAGTCTGTGGACAAGTAGTCCATTCCGTCTTGTCTGACGAGCATTTCCTCTCGGTCTTGGCAGAGCCGGAGGAACGGAGAAAACAATGTGAGGAGGAGCAACGAAGGGTAGCCTCTTTGTTGGAGGCCTCCAAACAACTGACGGTGAAGTATAAGCAGGAGTGTGATCTTAAAGCCCAATCGGTGAAGTCGGCTCAGCTGGATTTTGACGGGATGAAGTCGGCCGTGATGAAATCGTATGCCCAAATGAGTTTGCCGGTGGATGAGAAGGCCTTCCTTTCCATGGCTGACCTGTCTGGCGAGATGGTGAAAATGGGAAAAATGGCGGAGATGCTGAAAGAGCGGGTAGCCGAATTGAATCGGATTCAGGCGAAGAGGTCCGAGGCCCAAAAGGCAAAGGACGAGCAACATCTTGTTGTCGAGGCGCAAAAGAGAGTTTGCGACGAGGTGAAGAAGAAACGGGATGATTTGCAGAATGAGATTAAAAACAGCAAAGAGTTGCATGCCCGTGAGGTAGAGGAGGAGCGTGCGGTGCTGGCTCAGTTGGATGCTATGCTGGTTGTGGAGGATTGGCGTAGGCAATATGAGGAAAATTGTCCCTCCCTCGTGGCTCAAGTGCAGGAAAGATCAAAAAAATATGCCGATTGGAGGGAGACGCAAAAAACGCTCATGACGGAAATGGAGGCAAGTCGCAAGGATTGGGATTTCCTCGAATCTACTCGGCAGACGATAGTGGATCGGACGGCGTGGGCTATCCCAACGGTGGAGCCTCAATTGATGGCGAACCTTCCTAAGGCATCCGCCCTTTTGCAGAGCGAAATCTCGGAGTGGAAGCAGGAGATGGCTGGATTGGAGCAGAACATCCGTGAGCTATCGCAACATTTGGAGTCCTTCTTTGTGGAGCATGGTGATTTGGACGAATCACGTCTCTCCTTTTTGTCGGCCACCTACAATTCCGAATCTGTCTCAACGATGGTAGCCGAGCATGAAAAGACGGAAAACGAGTATGCTACTATTTGTGGAGAATGCAATTCGTTGAAAAACAGAATGCTTGAATTGGATAGCCATTCGCCTCTTTTTTCTGAACAAGAGAAAGATTGGCTGGAGGTCGATTTTAGAAATCAATCTTCCCTTTTGGGTCAGGAACTATCCTCTTGCAACCAGATGATTGGAAGCATTACGAAAGAGTTGGAGAGCGATGCGGAGACTCGGAAGCAAGTGGGGGTGTTGAGCCAAAAGATAGAGGTGGTAGCAAGAGAGGCGGAACGCTGGTTCCGTTTGAATGAAAAGTTGGGCGATAGTACCGGTAGCAAGTTCAAGCGATTGGCCCTTCGTCTGGTTTTCGATAGCCTTTTGCAGAACGCCAACCGCTATTTGCGAAGCTTTGACGACAATTTCGAGTTGGCCAAGCAGGAGGGGTTCGTCATAGAGGTGAAGGACTATCGGAGCAACCGCAACCTATCCAGTTCGAGTCTTTCGGGTGGACAACAATTTATGGTTTCGCTAGCCTTGGCTCTGGGCTTGGCGGATATGGCGGAGAGTTCCCGTTTTGCTTCGGATACGATATTCATTGATGAGGGCTTCGGAACTTTAAGCGAGGATTACCTTGCCAATGTGATGGATTGTTTGGAAAAATTGCACCAGACGACAGGCAAGCGGGTCGGAATCATCAGCCATGTGGAACGATTACGTGAGCGTATTGCTACGCAGATTGTCGTGGAGGGCGGAAGCACTTCTGTTCCGAGCCGGGTGAAGGTGGTTTGCATGGAGTGACGTCGGATGGCGATGTCGCTCTCTTTTTCAGCCTGTTTGACAGATTGTTAAAAAATTATTCTTCTTTGGAAAATGTTGCAAATTTTGATTAAAATGCTTAATTTTAGATAGCTTAACATTTAAATAAATAAGATTATGAAAAAACGAATACTATTAACAATTTTATTGGCGGGAAGCCCTTCCTTATTGCATTTGAGTAGGGCTATGGATCAGAAAAATATTGATACGCCTAATTTGGATTTCTCCTTAGGGGAATATGGATGGACTTATCAAACGGGGTGGTACACGGCGAAGTTGAAGGGTAGTCCTAACGACTATGTCTATATTTGGGATAAGCAATCTCACGGTGAGACTCGCTCTATTGCAAGGGCGGATATATCTGGTATCCTTAATAACAAGACTTATGCTTTCCCAGCCGAAGACCTATCTCGTTTTTGGCGATATGACTCACCGCAGGCGAAGGATAAGAAGTTCTCTTTTATACCGCTTTCTGTCATACCTCAGGAAAATAGGGCTGCTGTCATGCGAATCGGGTGTCCTGATATTTGGAGTTCTCCGGGAAATAGTGCGATGAAGTATAAAATGCATGTCACGTTTGGAGGTGATGCTACGGTGAATTCGGATGGCGATTCTTTGTATGTTCCATTGATAGATTTTGATTCGCGTTCCACTGGGGAATGTTTCTCCACAGGAGCTGAGGCGTATGCTATTGGTAATTACGAGCGTGCGGCGGAAGTGTGGCAAAACCCTTATTTTCAAGGGAGTTCTGCTTGTCCGTGGGCAGGGGCGGAGCGAATGTACTACGACTTCAAAGTGACGGAAAATACAACATTGTTGATTTATCGTTTCTTGGCTATATTGAATTCGCCGGAGTCTGCGATGAACCATTCGGAGAATGGTCATCCAGAGATGGTCGTGAATATCTTGGTCAAAGATGAGACAGGGGAGTGGAATCCTATTCCTTGCTCGGAGCATCATGTGATGGCAAGTATAGATCCAGAACTGAACTATCCGGGCGTGCAGCCGATGTTCCCTAATATTCCATACTCAGAAGGCAAAAATGTCACTTTGTTCAAGACGGAAGGGTATGGCGTTGGCGAAAATACGGGAGTGTATATCTCTGAAACTTGTAATGCCGCCTCGTCTCATGCGGGTTCTCATACGGTAGCTACCAATACTACGGGAACACTTAATTCGAATTGCTTCTTGAATTATGCTACGTTACATAGCTATTCTGCCAAAAGTGTATTTACGGCTCGTTACCATTATTCAGGTTGGCGGACACGCTTTGCGGATTTGAGGAATTATATAGGAAAAACTGTCCGTGTGGAGATCTTGAACCATGATTGTTTGATGAATGATTCTCATTCTGCCACTGTGATCGCGGGTGGTCATTCCTCCTATGGTTATTTCCAAGCGGAGACTCGAAAATTGGAGATAGAGGCTCCTTTTTGTTATAGGGAGGAAGTGAATGAGGGTGATTTTGTGGAGTTGAAGGCACCTTTAGGCTTCCCTTTGATTCCAGGTACCTATAATTGGAAACGTCCGAGTGGACAACCGATAGAGGTGGATCCTGACAGACCTTATTTGGCATACGTACAAAGGTCTTCCATTGTGGAGGGCGAACGTGTCACCTGTACGATTAATACGGATTCAACCGATACGCGGGGGTGCAGTAGTTTGGTGTTGGAAACCTCTCTGGAGACGATCAATGCAGTCCCAAGTTTTGAAAAAGGGAGGGGCAGCGGCAATCTTGTCTATTTCCACAACACGTCGGAGGTGGTCTCTGGTAAGGATAGCATTACTTCTTGTCGATGGACCTTCCCTGATGGGGTTTGTTTCGACGAACCTGATGTCGCTTATGCTTGGGAAAACACAGCCGATACTATCGTTAAATTAACGGTATTTACTTCAGGAGGTTGCTCCTTTACAAAAGAGTTTCCTGTTTATCTCCCAAGCTCGGAATATACTTCCTTGTTAGAGTCGGAGAGCGTGGATGGTTTTGACAATCTGAGGGTTGTGTTAGGAAAACGCATGCTTATCGTGGAGGCGATGGTGAAGATTCCGCTTGTGGTTCGTGCCTTGAATGGCGGTGTTGTGGCCTCTAAGCAGTTGGATGCGGGCGAACGGATGATGATGGAACTTCCAGCAGGAGTCTATCTGTTGAACGATAAGAAAATCCTGATCAAATAACTTGATAGAGAATATTTTACTGTAAAATCACCTTTGTCGATGCGGCATGGTCCAAGTCGGTGGAGGTGATTTTTTTGATGATTATTCCTTTGGTTGGCATGGCTGAATGAGTAGCTTTATCCATCGTAGTTGTATATAAATCTTAACTAAAACAGAGAATTTTGATTTTTAATTAGTTATATTTGTCCTAGTCCAATTATTTATGAAAATGCTAGATTTGAAGTTGTTAAATAAAAAGATGTGGGGATACGTTGTGGGCGAATCGATAATAGGAGTTCCTTTGCTCTTCTTTAGCTTTTTTGTCGTTCTACCCTCACTTTATGTTAGGTATGGGTTGGAGACGCCCTTCTTTATTTCTTTGCTTATGATGTTTATTCTGAACTATTCTTATATATCTGAGATGATCCAGTTTGGGGTTGTTTTTTGGAAATTTAGGAATAGTAGTCTTCTCATAGAGGATAAGAAAGTCACTTTTAAGAAAGATGGTTTTTGCCGGGAGTTTTTTAAATCCGATATTGAAAGAATTGAGATATATGAAAGTAGTATATATTTTTCTTTCTTAGGAAGTCTGTTTAAGATTTATTTGAAAGGAGATGAGGAGTGTGTTTATGTTTATGATGCGTATAGCTCGGATTATGATTTGATAAGTGCACTATGTGATGATGTGGCGGAGTGGGTTCCCGTAGATCCGAAGTCCTATTCTGATTATGATTCGTCAGGAGGTTCGTGTAGAGAAGAAATAGAGGTGGTGCAAGAAAAATCAATTTTGCCATTTGTTATCCCTTATCTGAATGATTAAGCATTTTTCTCTCAATAACTTACATTTCGTTGAATTACTATTGGAAGGAATAATCAAGGAAAGATGTTAAAACTGCAAATGAACAAATACAAAATACCGTTTCTATTGTTTGGAGCTTTATTTTCTCAGTTGATGTCGCAAACAGCAACAGCAGATCATACTAAGAAGAGGCTAAGCGTAGATAATATGCAGTTGCTTCTCCATGATTCTGTTGGGTTTTCCCATGTCCCTAGAATATTGGGCGATTGCTACTATTCGAAAACCTGTGGGGAAGTTGTTCAGGACTTGTCGGGGATCAATGGGGAAGTTGTTAAGGACATAACTATAGAAAATTACGGATTGCAATATATCCCGTTGGCGCTTATTTATACAAAATCTGCAAAGTCTGGATATCTTTATGTTAATAGTGTGATTTCTGATAGCTTAAAAGAAACGGGTTCTGTCTGTGATAGTGTTAGATATTTTGTAAATGATATAGAAATAGCGAATTGTAAGTCTGTCGTCAAGTTTCTAAAAATGAGAAGAAAGAGTGTCAAAAAAGTAACACTAAGTAATCAGGAGGATTTCTTGAGAGTTGACGTCTATTCCAAATAGAGGCGAATGGCTTCTCCTATGAAGAATTTGAATGATAAGAGGATGAGGTAAGAAAACTATTATAGATTTTGTATCGATGGTATATCCCAACCTTTGTTTTATTTGAAAATTGAGTAGAGTCAGACAGAAGCAGGTGGGCAAGTCTGCGTTTTTAGGCAGTGGCTTTGTTTTTTCTCCTTCTATTGCCATACGGAAAGAGGGCATATCATTTTGATACACCCTCTCTTGTGAAAAATTGTTATCGTCTTATAAAGACAAATAAAGTCTTGTTATTTCCTAGATGAAATCTTATTTGTTTTCAGTCTTAACAACACGTTTGTTACCCACAATATATACGCCCTTCTTCAATCCGTCAAGGGCTGATGAGCGATTAACTTGTTTTTTCAAGCGGATGCCAAGAATATCGAATACATCTACAAGTTCGTCGTCATTGTTTAGTGTCTTAACGCCTGTTTGTTCGGCATCGGGAACGACAACCTTGCCAAGACTCTTTTCTGAATCAGGACAGTTGTCTCTTTCTGCTTGTACAAATACTTCATATTCACCAGCAGGCACATCATGGAAAAGAACATAACCAGAAGAGAAAGAAGTCGTTATTGATTTTTCGAATGTGGCATTTTTTACTGTAAACTTCAGTTCTTCACTAATTCCTGTATGACGAATCTGAATCTTTCCTAATTCCTCTCCAGGTTGGCGGAAACCACTGGCGGTAGCTTCCAAGCCAGAAAGGTCAATTGACTTATAGTCTTTGATTTCGAACTCAAGTGTATCGTTCATGTTGCATTGTGTTGTCACAACCCAATATTTACCTGGTATCAGCAAAGTACATTCAAGGAAAATCTTGTCGTAATGGCCATTTTCCTCAGTCGTTTCATCGGTGTAGTACATTTGATCGTAGACACCATTCTTCTTTTTCGATGCGTAGTGATAACCGTACTTTCCATGAGCTTCTCCATTAACGACATGGTAGATGGTGACTTGGTCTTCGTCTATGTAGTTGAGAATAGGCAAGAAAATTGAGCCGTAACCTGTTTCGCAATTGGCGCCTTTGACAATCATATTGTCTTCATCCATCATCAATTTTTTAATTGAAGGGATATTAATTTTGCCTAACGATTTTTTAGGGCTTGGGCAATCTGCGTTTACGACATTAACAAACACTTCGTAATTGCCACTAGGCAAATCCATGAATGAAAGATTTCCTTTAACTTTGGTTGTCGTTTCTGTTTGCTCAATGCCAATTCCCTTTATAGAAAACTCCAAATTGAGGCCAGATTCGTTGCCGGCAAAATCAACAAAAATCCATCCGTCAGGTTCTGCATAACACTCGGGGAGTTTAACATCGAGTTCTGTTGTCAATTTTGAAAGGTCTGGCTCCTCTATTGTCGTCAATTGGAATGGGAAAGCAGTCTTTATCGCATATTCCTCATTTATTGCTTCGAATTCATAGTTTCCCCCGTTTAATCCATAGAATTCAAACAAGGCAATGTCATTATTAATGGTGGCAGGTTGCTCAATCTTACCATTAAGAGTAGCCACACACTCATCGGTCCACCCCGTCACCCGTATGCTGACCTTTGAATTAGGTGTGCTACAAGTGTTGTCTATAACATCACCTTCTGCCTCAAGTTCAGGAATTTCTTGAGCACATACAGGTTTGCTTAGACAGCTTGTATGATTGTCGTAAGTTGCTGTTGCAATGAAGCATGTGTAATCATACTTTAAATCTTTTTCCGAAATTTCTGCTTCAAATGTTAAGTCGTCTTTTGTGTTAACTTTGGTTAGATATTGAACGGCAGAGGCTTGTGATCCATTGCTTAGAAAAAGTTCTATTTGAGCTCCCGTATTTGCTGTTCCTTTTATTTTGTATTTGCCGTTTTGGACTACTACGCTTGAAATTGTAGGTGCGGTAATGTCACATTTTATAGGATTAACATTCTTATTTGTAGGTGTGAAGAATAAGTTTTGGGAGAGTAATCCTGCTTTTGAAAGATAAACAGCACAGAAGGGATTGCCATTTGAATTGAAATCAAATGTGTTTTTTTCAATTACATAATCACTAAAATCCTTATCGGTGAATTGTATGCAGTATTGCGAACTAATAGGGGAAAATGAGCAGTTTGATATTTTTGAGATTTTGCCTTCGCTTATAACTGTCCCCATAAAAGTGCAACTATCTACTGCTGTAATTGTACTTTTTAGTATTGCATATTGTGAATCTTCATCTTCGGAAGGTGTGAAAGTAAATGTGCATAAATCAACGAGTTCGCTTGCTACGGAAGAAAGTCCAGCCCAACAATTGCTCATTTTGCAAGAATTTACATTTTGAACGTTAGTGCCATATAATGCGCTTTCATAACCCTCAAAAGTACAATTGTATATGGAACCGATAGAATATGCAGATATTGCATTTAGTAGCTTTGTTTCGTCGGAGAATGTACAATTTGAAATGCTTTCAATACTAGCGCCATTCCCTCCTGTCGTGGATAACGCTGAATTAGTAAATGTGCAGTTTTCTATTGATTCACATGCTAAAGCTGGATTGCATCCAACTAATCCATTTGCAAAAGACGTTTCTTCTATTTTTTTTATAGGACCTTCTGCAATAATTATCCTCTTTGTTATGCGTGTTTGATCAGCTCCTTTCGTATACCAAAATTTACAGTTGCTAATCAGATCACAAGAGGACTCTTTTCCTATAATCAATCCGACATTGTCAAAATTGCAGTTCTTTATATACTTGCAATGGCAACTATTGTTGTCGGAAGATAGCCCTCTTAGGTAGATACTACAACCGTTCTTGCCTTCTTCGCCTTCTTCGTTAATAAGATTCATATTTTCCATCGAAAAAGAAGCAATATTTGAGAAGAATATGGAGGGGACGGTTAGTTTCACATCTTTATTTCCTACCAAATTCAATTCGTCAATATTTTCAAGTTTGATGTTTGTTTGATCGCCTGCCTCGATAACTCCACTAGTTGCGAATTCAATAGTCCAACTGCCTCCAGTTTCTTTTATCTTTTTAACGGCATCTAAGAAGGAACCAGAATTTCCTTCAGCTCCTGTTTCATTAGGATTGGTTGTGTTTACTGTAAATGTATTAATTGCCTGTGTGCTGACGGCAACTAACAACATCATAAACAAAGAGACAAGTCTCTTTCTTGAGATAGCAAAATAATGCATAATAAATAAATTTGTTAAGGTGACCTCTAATTAATTGATTTTGGGAACTGCTAGGCCGTAAAGGTCACTTTTTTGCGGACTTACAATTGATGTTAGGCAAACTCATAACTTTGTTTTAATTTACCCTAATTCGTTTCATTTGAAACTTCGATTTTTCATTTGTGGCAAACGTATAATTAAATTCAAATTTACCCCTAATTCGTTTCTTATGAAAACATCATCTTTCACCCGTCGCAAAATTACATCTTTTGTTCTAATTTTTATCCCTGTCGCAATATGTTTTTATGTGCTATGGACTCAATTTTTTTGTCGAATCGTCTTTCTTTATTGGAATACAGTATGTTAGGTGGTTCCCCTTTTTGTTCCGAAATCATTGTATGGTAGATTGGAGTTTAGAGGATGCGCCTTATGCGCATCCAATGTCATTGGGAAAAGTCCCAAACTCTCCTTAATTTCTTCTATATGGTATATCTTCTATTGTCCGACCCCCACATGAGTTTGCTTCGGAGCGTATTGAAGAAGTCGTTGTTTTCTCGTTTGATGGCCTTTACGTTGAACGAAGCCTTCTTGATGGTCAGTTTCGTCTTGTGGTCGAATACGTTGTTTCGTCCGTCGAGGGCGATGAGGAAGTGCTTGTTCCGGCTCTCTACTTGCAGCTCGATTACCCAATCGTCTGGGATGATGAGCGGGCGGACGTTCAAACTATGAGGAGCGACAGGCGTAATGATGAGGCTGTTGGATTGCGGAACGATGATGGGACCTCCCACGCTGAGCGAGTAGGCTGTGGATCCCGTTGAGGTGGCCACCAACAGACCGTCGGCTTGGTAGGAGTTGAGAAATTTCCCGTTCACCCATGCGTGTATCGTGATCATGGAGGAGGAGTCCTGCTTCAGCACGGCAATCTCGTTGAGCGCATAGTTGAAGTCGGTGTAGGCTTTCTCTTTCGTATGGAGACGAAGGAGCGTCCTGTCTTCTATGGTGTATTGTTTTTTTGCAATTTCGGCCACGGCTGTCTCGATATCCTCTCCATGTACGTCGGCCAAGAAGCCCAACCTTCCAGCGTTGATTCCTAGGATGGGAATCTCCTTCTTTCCGATTTTAGCGGAGCTTCGGATGAATGTTCCGTCGCCTCCGACACTGAAAGCGATGTCGGCCATAAAGTCCTCGCCCTCCTCGATTTTCTCTGAGGCAAATGACGTGTCGAAGCCAGAGTCTGCCATGTATTTGGCAAAATCCTTTTCGATGATGATATCCTTGAACCCGCTTTCTTGTAGGGCATAGATAAGGCGCATTGTGTAGTTGGCAATGTCTTTCCTGAATTTATTTCCGAAGATGATAACTTTCATAATGCGTGTCGAAATTTTTGCAAAGGTAGTGAAAAAAGGTGAAGATTGTAGCATTGCGTTTTTTGAATTGAGTATTTGATGATTAAAAGCACTACCTTTGTCGGATTTTACGTCAGGGCGGGGATTGCCTCTGCTCGGATGAGCGGGGTGAGGAAGCCTCGTTAATTAAGGATAGGAAGATGAAACGTCAGGTAGATATGTTGAATGGCCCTTTGTTGGGTAAGATTTTGATGTTTGCCTTGCCAATAGCGGCGAGCAGCATCTTGCAGCAGTTGTTCAATTCGGTGGATGTGGCTGTCGTGGGAAGGTTCTCTTCGCCACAGGCTTTGGCTGCTGTGGGGAGCAATGGGTCGCTCATCAATCTGATGATTAACCTTTTTGTCGGCATCTCCATCGGTGCCAATGTGGTCATTTCCCGTTTTGTGGGCAAGCGTGATGACGAGGGCATCAAGCGGGCGGTCTCTACTTCCATTGCGGTCTCGCTAGTCAGTGGTGTTTTCTTGTTGGTCTTTGGGTTGCTTACTGCCCGTTCCATCTTGGAGGCGATGGATACCCCTTCGGATGTCATTGATTTGTCGGTGCTTTATCTTCGGGTCTATTTCTTGGGAATGCCCTTTATCATGCTCTTCAACTTTACCTCCTCTATATTTAGGAGTGTGGGTGATACGCGTCGTCCGCTCTATTGTTTGGCGGCTGGTGGAGTGGTGAATGTGGTTGTGAATCTGATTCTGGTGGTTCTGTTCCATCTTGATGTTTTGGGTGTGGCGGTCGGTACGGTTGTAGGAAATGCGGTGGCGGCTACGTTGGTCTTGCGCCTTTTGAGGAAGGAGGCGGATCCGTTTCGTTTGCAGTGGTCCATGGTGGGCTTTTCTCGGAAGGAGTTGTCCCAAATGCTCAAGATTGGAGTGCCGGCGGGAGTGCAGAGCATGGTCTTTTCATTTGCCAATGTCTTCATTCAGACGGCCATCAACGGATATGGTGCCTTGGCCGTGGCGGGTTCGGCGGCAGCGCTCAACTACGAGCATTATTGTTATTTTGTGATTGCGGCTTTCGGTAGTGCGGCTACTACCTTCACGGGGCAGAACTATGGGGCGAAGAATGGGGCGCGTTGTCGTGTCGTCTTCCGTCATGCCTTGTGGATGAGTGTGCTGGGATGCGGCTTGTTGAATCTGCTTTTTGTCTGGCAGGAGCGTTGGGCTATCGGCCTCTTCTCTTCGGATGCGGAGATTTTCGAGTTCGCCTTTATTAGGATGGAGACGGTCTTGCTGTGGCAGTGGATCGCTTGTAGTTATGAAATTGCGTCGGCCTCTTTGCGGGGTATGGGCTATTCTCTGCTGCCGGCTTTGCTGACTATTTTTGGTACATGCGTTCTTCGACTTTGTTGGATATTTTTCTATTGTCCTTCCCATCCCGATTTCCAAACGCTAATGGTTGTCTATCCGATCTCTTGGATGTTGACAGGAGTGATGGTTCTGACGGCGCATTACATCGTCTTCAAGAAAAAAATGAGTTGGCAGTCGTAGAGGATGTCTGTTCCTTGCTTTTATGATTTTACCTCCTAATGCTTCTATAAATTGAATTCTTCCCGTGCCGAAGACACGATGTCAGTTTTTTGCTATTAAAGGATTTTACCTTCCAATGTTTCGGAATGTTGTGTGGAGCCTTCCGTGTCGAAGACACGACGCAAAAATAGCCCCGCACTTCAGTGTGTGGATGTGGGGATAAGGGAACAAAAAAGGGCATCCCCGAAGGAACGCCCTTTTTGAAATCCGTGGAATGGATTATTTCTTTCTGTTACCGTAGCGGCTGAGGAACTTATCAACACGACCAGCAGTATCTACCATTTTAGCCTTACCAGTGAAGAATGGGTGAGATGAACTGGAAATTTCAAGCTTTACCAAAGGCAATGTCTCGCCATCAATCTCGATGGTATCCTTTGTGTTAACCGTAGAACGTGTGATGAATACGTCGCCATTAGAAAGGTCCTTGAATGCTACAGGACGGTAATTTTCTGGATGAATGTCTTTCTTCATTTCAATCTATGTTATGTTATTTTCTTTTTTACTTTGTTGTTTTTGGTAACCTTCTGTGTAATTCGTCGCAAAATTATATAAAAAATTTGTACTGAAAAACATTCTTCCTAATTTTGTCATCGAAAAATAATCAACAATTCTATATTAGGGTAGAATTTATTATATTTGGGTGATGAAAACAGGGCGGATTTCGTCTGTTCCAGTGTCTTTCGGAATCGTCCTTTAGAACTAATTAAAAAACAGTGTTATGCGTATATTAAAGTTATTTGTATCAATATTTTTAACCATGTCATTTATGGCGGCAAGTGCGCAAACTTCCGAGTCAGAGAAAGTGGTTGTTTTGACCACTGAGTTCGGAACAATGAAAATCAAGTTGTATAACGATACTCCTTTGCATAGGGACAACTTTTTGAAATTGGTGAAAGAGGGCTTTTACAATGATTTGCTCTTTCATCGTGTGATTGAAAATTTCATGATTCAGGGAGGTGATCCCGAATCGAAGAATGCTCCTGCTTCCAAGCGTTTGGGTGCGGGCGATGTGGGCTATACGGTTCCAGCCGAGTTTGTTTTCCCTAAGCATTATCATAAGAAGGGTGCTTTGGCGGCTGCTCGTCAAGGCGATCAGGTAAACCCTCAGAAGCGTTCTTCTGGTTGTCAATTCTATATCGTACAAGGTAAGAGAATGTCTGATGCCGAGTTGGACCGTTGGGAGATGCAGATGCAGCGCAAGGTGCAGGATGCTCGTTTCTATGAGATCGTAAGGGAGAAGACTCCAGAGATCAAGCGTCTTCGTATGGCAAAGGATTCTATTGGCCTCCAAAATCTCCAAAATGAGATTGACGCACAGATCAAGTCTGAGTTTTCTGGTGACAAGTTGCCAAAGTTGACTCCTGAGATGCGTGAGGATTACAAGAATATCGGCGGTACGGCTTTCTTGGACAACGATTATACGGTATTCGGTGAGGTTGTCGAGGGCTTGGACGTAATCGATAAGATTGCGGCAGTTAAGACGATGCCTGGCGACCGTCCTGAAAAGGATATTAAGATGAAGATAGAAGTAGTAGAATGATTTATATGGAATTGGGTGGGAAGTTTCGGCTTCCCGCCTTCTTTTTTTGTTTGCGCCTGTTATTGATTTATGGTATTCCGGATGGAAAGAAAGTTTAAAGTATAAATAATGGAAACGATTACGGTCGTGCGCACCAAGCATAATGCGCGCAGAGCTCTGTTGGCTCAATATTTTTTAATGGGGTTTGTCTTTTCGTCGATGTTGTCCCGTCACCCGGGCATAATTGATATTTACCACATGTCGATGGTGCAACTCAGTCTTACCATGTTGTTCATGTCTATTGGATCGGCTCTGACGACTCCTTTCTGTGGTTATTTGCAGGGAAGGTATGGGTGTAAGAAATTGTCGGGCATGGGGTATGTCTATCTCGCCATGTTGCCCTTCTTGGCTGTCATGCCTAATATCGTGGTTTTGTATCTCTTCTGCATGCTTTATGGAGCGGCGGTCTGCATCACGGATATTTCGGTCAATGGTAACTCCATCATAGTGGAGCACGCTTATAAACGTCCGATCATTGCTATGTTCCATGCGTTTTTCTATGTGGGAATGTGTGCGGGGGCTTCTTTGGGAATCCTTTTCTTGTCGCTGGGCGTCTCAGTCTTCGCTCATTTGCTGTTGGTTTCACTCTCTGCCCTCTGTTCCTTTTATTATATCCGTACATTCTTTTTGAAGGAGACTCCATCGAAGGAGTACCGTTCAGGAGGCTTCCGGTTCTTGTTGCCTAAGGGCTTGCTGCTGTTGATTGCTTTCGTGGCTTTGTTGGGAAGGGTGGTCGAAGGTGCTGTCTCCGATTGGAGTACAGTCTATATGAAGCATGTGATCGAGTTTTCCGAGAATATGGCGCCAGCAGGATTGGCTATTTATTCGGCATTTATGGCGTTGGGGCGATTCTTTGGGGATACGGTCCGCAGTCGTTTCTCGGCTCCGACCATATTGTTGGGCAGTTGTGTCATTACGGCTTTGGGATTAGCGTTGCTTGTGTCGAGTCTTCTGCCTTGGCTCTCTATAGGAGGCTTGCTGGTCTCAGGTTTGGGAATCTCTTGCCTTGTGCCGGTGATTTATAGTTTGGCAGGGGAACAGAAGGATGTGACTCCGGCAATGGGCTTGGCCATGGTCAATACGGTCAGCGGAACAGGCTTCTTGTTTGGACCCGTTGTCATTGGATTTATTGCAGATGCGTCGTCTATGCGTGTCTCGTTCCTCTATGTCTTAGGCCTTGTCTTGGGCATGATGCTTCTCTCTGCCATTCTTAAAAGGAGAACCGCTAAGATTTAGTGATGGACAATTTCCTTTTCGGTACGGTGCATGGTAGGGTGTTGACCTTACCATAATTGAGGAAACTCGGTGTCGGCTAGAGCCTTATAGACGGCTTCGATGTAGAACCAAAGGAAGACAATTCCCAAGGCTAATTTAGCCCCGGTGGTGGCCACGAATCCGATGAAGGATCCCAAGCCTGAACGGAGTGCATCGCCGGTGTCTTTCCCTTCGATTAGTTCTCCGACCACAGCTCCGACAAAAGGACCGATGATGAATCCGAAGGGGATTGGGGCTACGATTCCGACGAATAGTCCGATGATGCTTCCCCAGACGCCCTTCTTGCTCCCTCCAAATTTCTTTGTGCACCAGGCCGGACCGAAGAAGTCGAGGACGAAGACAATCACGCAGGCGAGGAAAGTGATGATGAGAAACTCGGTCGAGTATTGCACTTTCTCGGTGAAATGGAGTAGGATTAGTCCCGCATAGCTGCAAGGACTGCCAGGGATGCCAGGGACGATGCTTCCGGCCAATCCAATGACCATGAGGATTCCTGCAATGACGAAAAGTAGTATGTCCATCTTTTTTCTTTCTTAATTTGTGTTGCTAACTAATTGTGGCATAGTTGCTTCCAGTGCTTTTTGAGAAGTGGTTTTGCTAACGCCATGTAAAGGTAGCATTTTTTTAGGAACGGTGCTTCTTTTTCTTTTTTTGAATTCTATTCTTGTCTTATGTTGATAAATTTTGGATGCGTGTAAAATAATTAGTCGGAATGGTGCATTTTCCGAAACTTTTTATAAATTTGCGCCTATAACACTTGCCTTTAAGGGACAAGGAAAACTTATAATTTTGAATGGGGAATTTGCGAGTCTGTTTAGCAGATAGGTAAGTTTCCGAGTATTAATAAAAGATAGCGAATGGACATGCTTGATCAGAAGGATTCTCAACAAGTGCAGGACGAGGCTTTGAATGCAGCTGCTGACCAGATTGAAAACCAAGGGGATAAGATTATAGAAGAGTGTGAGGAAGACTCTGATGTAAATGTGGTTGTGGAAGATTTCAGTTCTTTGTCGTTGGCGGAACTTGTCTCAAAGGCGAAGTCCCTCACGGAAGGAGAGGTCGAGGAGTATGCTCCGTTGAAGGCTAATTTGGATTCTATCAAACACTTTTTCTATAAGCAATTACGGATTAACAACGAGGAGACCAAGAAGAAATTCTTGGAGGAGGGTGGCGTTGAAGAGGATTTCAAGGCACCTGGGGAACCATTGGAGACCGAGTTGAAAAGCGTTCTTTCCGCTTTCCGTGAAAAGAGAAATGCGGAGTTGCAACGTATAGAAAAGGAAAAGAATGATAATCTTGCTGCTAAGAACCGTATTTTGGAGGGACTGAAGGAGTTGTTGTCCAATGCGGAGGATTTCGGCAAGAAAATTCCTGCTTTCCAAAAGTTGCAGCAGGAATGGAAAGAAGTGGGTCAAGTGCCTGCTTCGGAAGTGGCAGATTTATGGAAAAATTATCAGTTGTGCGTTGAACAATTCTATGATAATTTAAAGATAAACAACGAGTTGCGTGAATATGACTTCAAGAAGAATTTGGAGTCTAAAACCAATTTGTGTGAGCAGGCTGAAGCTTTGGCTGAGGTTGCCGATGTCGTGGAGGCATTCAAGAAATTGCAGGCTTTGCATGACGAATGGAGAGAGGTCGGACCAGTCTCCAAAGAGAACCGCGAGCCTATCTGGAACCGTTTTAAGGCGGCTTCCACGGTAGTGAATAAGCGTCATCATGATTATTTTGATGCGTTGCGTGAGGAGCGTTTGAATAATTTGGCCAAGAAGACGGCGCTCTGCGAGAAGGTGGAGGCTGTCGATATTACTACTCTTTCCTCTTATAAGGATTGGCAGGATCAGACGGATGCCATTGTCGAGATTCAAGCCGAGTGGAAGAAAATCGGTTTTGCTCCAAGTAAGAACAACGAGGCCATCTACGAACGTTTCCGTGCGGCTTGTGACAAGTTCTTCAATGCGAAGAACGAGTTCTACAAGGATTCCAAAGAGAAGTTGGCTGCTAATTTGGAAAAGAAGATTGCATTCTGCGAAAAGGCAGAAGCATTGAAAGATAGCGAAGATTGGAAGGGCACAACGGATAAGTTGGTTCAGTTGCAAAAGGAGTGGAAGACGATTGGCGCTGTTCCTAAAAAGCACTCCGATGCGGTTTGGAAGCGTTTTGTTGCGGCTTGCGACTATTTCTTCGAAAGAAAGAATGAGCAGCAGAAGGCGTTGAAGAACGACCAAGAGGAGAATTTGAAGAAGAAAAAGGCGTTGATTGGACAGATCAAGGCTATCGAAATCGGAGACGACCACAACGAGGCGTACAAGACTCTGAAAGAGTTGATTGCTGAGTGGAACGAGGTCGGACATGTACCGTTCAGAGATAAAGATAAAATTTATAAAGAATATAAGGCTGCTATCGATGAGAAGTTCGACAAATTGAATTTGGATCAGACGGCAAGACGTATGGATGTTTTCAAATCTAATTTGGAGGAGATGGCCGAGAAGGGTCAGCAGAAATTGCTCGGCGAGCGTAAACGTTTGGTTCGCTTGTACGAATCTTTGTCCTCGGACATCGCGACAGCAGAAAACAACATCGGTTTCTTTTCCGTTAATTCAAAAGGTGCTGTTGGTTTAATTAAGGAGATGGAACGTAAGATAGAGAAGTTGAAGGAGGAGAGAAAACTTGTGCTTGAAAAGATCAAAATGTTGGAGGATACTGTAAAATAAAGGTGTTTGGGGAGTCCTTGATGAAAGGTCTCCCTATGCCTTTCAAAGAATGTAAGCCTGTATTTTTTGTCAGTGATGACAAGCCGATGTAAAATGTTTTTTTGATATATTATATAACTTATAGTACTAATTTAAATAAAGTTTTAAAAGATGAAACCTTTTGACGAAAATTGGCAACAGGATTCCGGGAGGAATTTCAGTGCCGACCGAGATGGCGAAAACCAAGGAGAAAAGAAGAGTTTTAACCCTAATTTTTCAAGTGATAACAGGTTGAACTCGGGAGCTAAGCGTCCAAGAAAGAGAATCAGCGAAACCAGGTTTAACGTAGAGAGCGATTATTCGTCTAACAACAGACCTAATTATCGTTCGAACTCTGATTATCAGTCTCGTCGCAACAACCAAGATGGTGGCGAGGGTGGTTATCAACCACGTAACAACTACAATAACCGTGGCGGCTACAACAATAACCGTGGTGGCTACAACAACCGTGGTGGCTACAACAACAACCGTGGTGGCTACAATAACAATAACGGCGGTGGTTATAACAACGGCTACAACACCGGCGGCTACAACAACCAGGGTTATGGCAACAACGATGGCGGCTATAACAATGAGGGTGGCTACAATAATGGTGGCGGCTACAACAATAATAACAATGGCGGCTACAACCGTCGTCCAAACAATGGCGGTTACAACAACCGTGGCGGTAATGGCGGCTACAACAACCGTGGCAACAACCGTGGTAACAATAATCGTAATAACCAGAAGCCTAAGGCTCCTAAATATAATCCACAGAAGCAGATCGAGTATCGTTCTATCGTGGTAGATCCTAACGAACCAATCCGTTTGAATAAGTTCCTCGCTAATGCGGGTGTTTGCTCAAGACGTGAGGCGGATGAGTTGATCCAAGCTGGTGTTGTTTCTGTAAATGATGTGATTGTTTCTGAGTTGGGTACGAAGATTCTTCGTGGCGACAAGGTGATGATCCACGACCAATTGGTGGCTCCAGACAAGAAGGTTTATATCTTGTTGAACAAGCCAAAGGATTGCGTGACTACTAGCGATGATCCATATGCAAAGTTGACCGTCATGGATTTGGTTAAGAACGCTTGCAACGAGCGTATCTATCCTGTAGGTCGTCTGGATAGAAACACGACTGGTGTCCTTTTGTTGACGAACGATGGTGATTTGGCTGCTAAGTTGACTCACCCTAAGTACAACAAGAAGAAGATTTATCAGGTTGCTTTGGACAAGCCATTGGAGCAAGCTCATTTTGACCAATTGTTGCAAGGCATCGTGTTGGAGGATGGCGAAATCAAGGTGGATGCTTTGAATTTCATCGACGAGTCTGATTTGAAGAAGGTGGGTGTTGAAATCCACTCTGGAAGAAACCGTATCGTTCGTCGTATTTTCGAGCATGTTGGTTACCGTGTGACTCGTTTGGACCGTGTCTATTTCGCAGGTCTCACTAAGAAGAACTTGCGTAGGGGACAATGGCGTTTCTTGACTGAGAAGGAAGTGAATATGCTTCGTATGGGTGCTTTTGAATAATCGTCAGATTATATAATAGAAAAGGGCGGGGATGCAAATCTCCGCCCTTTTTACTAGTCACTTTTCTAAGCCTGCACGTTTCCTCATGTTCTCCTTAATGTTCTCGGCAAATAGCCAAGAGTCGGCAAAGTGGAGATTTCCGAAAGGAAATGGTTCTTTGATTTTTTCATCGTAGCAGACGTTGGGATCAACATCTTCGCAGACGAGAAAATGATTTTCGATGCGTGCACCCGTGTAGTGGGGTGTTGTGGCGTAGGCCCTCTTCTCTTTGCTGAAGCGGACAATACCTTTGTGTAAATCTTTGGATGCGAAACTTCCGTCCGTCTTCCAATTGAGCGGATTGATGCAGACTTGGGTTCTGGCAAGCAGGGGAGAGATGGCGTTGAGGGTAGTCACTGAGTTGTAAGAGATGATGCACCCTTTGTCTAATTCGCCCGTGGCAGGTTTCAGTCTGTCGGGAAACTTTTTTAGGACTTTTTCTGTGATTTCATACCCCATGAGGTAGGCTGCGACCATTTGACCGAATTGACTCTCCGTCATCCCTCTTTTTAGCAATTCCAATAGCATCAGGGAGCCTTGACTATGGCCTAGAAGGATGAAGGGTCTCCCTTGGTTGAAGTGCTCCATATAGTATTGGAATGCGTTTTTGATGTCGCCAAAGGAGAGTTTTGCCTTCTGTTTGTGCTCCTTTTGGCTCATGGCGAAGACTTTGGTCGTCATTTGTCGGTAGTAGGGAGCGAAGAAGTTGAAGTCGCCGGCGGCATAGACAGTTTTGTTGTAGGATTGGTTTTTGGTGGCCGCTTTCCGTACTTGGGGCTTTGAGATGTCCGTATAGCAGGGGACGTCACCTTTATTGCTGAGAGGTTCGGAGTTGATGGTGGGGTAAACATAGAAAATGTCTATCTCTTTCCCGATGTATTGCGAGGAAAACTCGAACCAGTATTTCTCTTGGGAATAATCAATTTTCATGTTATTTCTGTTTTCTGACGCAAAAATAGAAATATGATTCTGAAATAGCAATTGACGAACGATGGAGAAGATGTTTTATTTCTATGGGTGGGCAAATCGACTGTCGCACTATTCTGGTTTGGGTGGCAATAGGGGAATTTTAAAATTCTAGGCCTTGTTGTTTTTTTTGCCGTTTTTTCTTTTGAAAAGACTTTTGAACCCTATATACCTTCTTTTTTATGTGGATAATTTGAAAATACATGTGGACAATTTGCAAAAAGTGGCCGTTCCATCGAAAAATCCACATCGTTTTTTGATTTTTGAACATGCCCCGGGAGACAAATGCTTAAAATTGCAATGTGGATGAGAGAGAAAGAGTTCTTGAAATCTCAGACACTTTTTGATTTGACCCTATTATATAAATATACTATATCCAAAACCTTATCTCTGCTACCTGTGGAAAACATGGCGTTTTGGAAAAAACGCAAAAAAGCCTCGGATTCAGTCTGGGGCTTTTTTTGTGTGTGGCCGGGCTGCTCTTTTTTGTTGCTAAATTTGTGTGTCCCGTTTTTTTTTTTTCTTAGCACCGTATATTTGTGGATTCCCTTTGGAAACACAGCTGTTATTTATGAATTTCAAATGAATTGCTTATTAAATTACGGTTTACTTGTCTATTGGCTCTGTTGGCTATGCAGGTTGTCTCCTATGCCAAAGATTTCGCTCCGCTCGGAGCGCAATGGATTTATGAGTTCGATCCCCAACGAGCTCCTATGATTTTTAGCACGGGCACTGTTACCTATACGGTAACGAAGGATACGCTGATTGGCGATATCAATGCTAGGAAGATTGAGGGGGTGCGTATTACACCTCATGGCTACCATGAGATTGAACGAGACACTACGGTCGAATCCCCTATGTATGTCTATAATGAAGGTCCGAAGGCTTATCTCAGCCTGGATGGGAAAAACTTCCATTTGTATTTTGATTATGGATTGTCAGAAGGCGATGAGGTGGAGATTGGTCCTTTTAGTTCGGACTGTCCTGAAGGTACACGGTTGAAGGTGCAATCAATTTCATTGGATGAAAAAGGGTTCAAGAAATATCGGTTTGAGTTGGCTGGAGAGGAGCAATATATACTTGAGTTGGGCGGTTCGAAATATGGATTTTGGCCTGTCATTGGGATGGCTACTGGAGGAGGTCAGCTACTGAAGAGTTACACCGAAAATGCCACAAGGGTGGAGCTCGTCCCGAAGGAAGCAGGTTTTGCCATTTATCCTAATCAGACGAAGGACGAACTGATTATCCGTTCCAATCAAAAAATTTCGGAAGTTCGAATCTATAGTGGTGCGGGTGCTCTCGTGCACAAAGGACGGACTGAAAAGGTGTCGATGGTGGGCATTAGCGCAGGGGTTTATACAATATTTATCGAGTTCGAAGACGGTAATAGGGTGGTGGAGACTTTCTTGAAATAATTATATCTTTATGGCAAGGGCTGTCTTCTTGGCGGCTCTTTGTCGTGAAGAGGCTTGGGCTTATTCTAAAATTGGATTTAAGATGTTCGATAAATAATCCTTTTTTCGATAGATTTTGTCGCTCCTTTTTCGCCAAACTGTTGAAACGCAATTTTTTTGTCTGTTCGTGCTGCGGTAAATGTTAAATCGGAATGGATTTGCCCATTGGGTTGGTAGGTTTTCTGAGAGGGAGTGAAAAAAGATCTTTAGAATGGCTTTTTGATAAGATTTAGGAAGTTTTTGGCTTATTATAATGTTGATTTATAGTTTTCTATGTTGAATAGATTTCTGTGATGTTAACCCTCTCCCCCTAAAAAAGAAAACAAATTTTGTCTTTTGCTAAATATATTTATATCTTTGCATTCGGTTTTAAGGTTCTTGTTGAATCCTTGGAAAAGGTTCATGTAGAATCGCCTAAGGCTTATTTCTTATTCTATCAAAAGAATTGGGGCATTGCCTGCTAATAAGTGGAGAAAAGGTGGACTCGATATAATTTGATTAGGAGAGGATTGGTGCGCTAGATTGAAAATTTGTAGGATATTTGGTCTTTAGCAAGCCTTTGAGTAGTGATAATTAATAAGTAGGTATGATTAAAAAGATTTTAGTTGCCAATAGAGGTGAAATAGCGATTCGTGTGATGCGCTCTTGCAAAGAGATGGGAATACACACCGTAGCTGTTTACTCTGAGGCGGACAGGACATCTCGCCATGTGTTTTATGCTGACGAGGCTTGTTGTATCGGTGGTGCGGCGGCAAGGGAGAGTTATCTTGACATCGAAAAGATAGTGGCGGTTGCTAAGAAGTTTGGTGCTGATGCCATCCATCCAGGATATGGATTCTTGTCTGAGAATGCTGAATTTTCGCGCAGGTGTAAGGAAGAAGGCATTATTTTCATTGGTGCTCCGGAATTTGCGATGCGCAAGATGGGCGACAAGATTTCAGCCCGTCAAATGATGATTGATGCGGGTGTCCCTGTTGTTCCAGGTACTCAAGAGGGTTTGGATACGGTAGAGGATGCAGTCCGTACGGCAAAGGAAATCGGTCTTCCTGTTATGTTTAAGGCTTCCGCAGGTGGAGGCGGTAAGGGTATCCGTTTGGTTTACGAGGAGAGTGAAATCGAGAATGCTTATCTTACTTCAAAGTCGGAGGCAATTTCCTCTTTCGGAGACGGAACCATTTACGTAGAAAAGTATATTGAATCACCTCATCATATAGAATTCCAGATTTTGGGCGACCAGTTTGGAAATGTCGTTCACCTTTGTGAGCGTGAGTGTTCTGTTCAACGTCGTCACCAAAAGGTGTTGGAGGAGTCACCTTCTCCATTGATGACCCCTGAGTTGCGTGCCGAGATGGGTGCGAAGGCAGTGGCTGCCGCAAAGGCCGTCAAGTACGAGGGAGCTGGAACGATCGAGTTCTTGGTGGACGATAATTTGAATTACTACTTCTTGGAGATGAATACGCGTCTTCAGGTGGAGCACCCAATCACGGAGGAGGTTGTTGGCGTGGATTTGGTCAAGGAGCAAATCAATGTCGCTAACGGATTGCCGTTGCGTTTTAAGCAAGAGGATATTAAGCAACGTGGTCACGCCATCGAGTGCCGTATCTGTGCGGAGGATGCTGACAACGGTTTCATCCCTGCTCCTGGTATCATCAAGCAATTGACTGAGCCGTTGGGTATCGGTGTGCGTGTGGATAGCTTCGTTTATGACGGTTACGAAATCCCTATGCACTACGACTCCATGATTGGTAAGTTGATCGTCTGGGCGGTGAACCGTAAGTACGCCATTGAGCGTATGCGCCGTGTGTTGTACGAGTACAAGATTACGGGTGTCAAGACGAACATCAGCTATCTGCGCAAGATCATTGATGTGCCTGATTTCCAAAATGGACATTATAATACCAACTTCTTGAAGGATAACGAGGAGTTGTTGAGTGGCGAGAAGCAGATTAAGTTGGAGCATGATCCAGAGTCTGAGAACATAGCCGTTATCGCAGCCTATATTGATTATATCGTCAATTTGGAGGAGAACTCTCCAAAGACGGGCAACGGAGATAACCGACCAATCAGTAAATGGCGCGAGTTCGGAAAACGTTCCGGAATGATTAGAATTTAATCGAATCCTCTTGGAATATAGGATCACTTAGTTAGGTCGTTTTTAATTTCATTTTAATGGAAGTACGAATAGGAGATAGAACTGCTGAAGTCGAGTTGATCAGCAAAGATGACAACAAGGTCAGCATCAGCATAGACGGAAACATCTACGATGTGGACATCGTAATGGCCGAGAATGGCTTGTGTTCCATCATAACGAAAGACGGTAAGTCATATAATGCGGAAATCAAGCGTCCGAATAAGGATAAGGAATATACGGTGAACGTGTTGTTTGATTCTTACCAAGTGGAGATGATTGACTTGCATACGAAATACTTGAGAAGCAGGAAGAATGCGGAATCGGGTGCTGTGCAAGACAGGATATTCTCTCCAATGCCGGGCAAGGTCATCAAGATCTTGGTCAACAAGGGCGACCGCGTAGAGGCGGGAACTTCTGTCATCATCGTTGAGGCAATGAAGATGCAGAGCGAGTACAAGGTGAAGAATGCAAGTATAATTAAAGATATTCATGTAGCGGAGGGCGATACAATTAAGGGTGACGAGACATTGATTTCATTGTCTCCTGTTACTGAGTAATCCGCAATGAACTTATAAATTATCAGAAATGAATCAGCAGACAATTGATTTTATAGAAAGAGACAAGACTGCCGAGTTGGGTGGTGGTCAGGCTAAAATTGACAAGCAGAAAAGTGCTGGCAAACTCACGGCAAGAGAGCGTATCAACATCCTTTTGGATAAGGGTACGTTTGTCGAATTGGATAAGTTCGTCATTCACCAATGCCATAATTTGGGCATGGAGAAAACCTTCATCGATGGTGATGGTATCGTTTCCGGTTATGGAAAAATCGACGGTCGTTTGGTGTATGTTTATGCCTATGACTTCACGGTTTTCGGCGGTTCTTTGAGCCGTACGAATGCGAACAAGATTGTCAAGGTTCAGAAGTTGGCCTTGAAGATGGGTGCTCCTATCATTGCTATCAACGACTCGGGTGGTGCCCGTATCCAAGAGGGAGTAGGTAGCTTGGCTGGTTATGGCGACATCTTCTATCAAAATACGATTTCTTCAGGTGTCATCCCTCAAATTTCTGTCATCATGGGTCCTTGTGCGGGTGGTGCTTGCTACTCTCCTGCTTTGACTGACTTCATCTTCATGGTGAAGGAGAAGAGCCACATGTTCGTGACGGGTCCAGATGTGGTTCGTTCTGTGACGAACGAGGTAGTGGATAAGGAGCAGTTGGGTGGTGCTTATACGCACAGCACGAAGAGTGGTGTTTCCCATTTCTTGGGCGAGACGGAAGAGGATACGTTGATGATGGTTCGTGAGTTGCTTAGCTTCTTGCCTTCCAACAACATGGAGGATGTTCCTTATATGAACACGGGTGATAGCCCGTTGCGTGAGGAGGAGAGCCTCAACACGTTGATTCCTGAGGATCCAAGCAAGCCTTACGACATGAAGGAGTTGATCAACGCTATCGTCGATAGCAACAACTTCTTTGAGGTGATGGCTAATTTCGCACAGAATATTATCATCGGTTTCGCACGTATGGACGGAAAGACAGTCGGTATTGTAGCTAACCAGCCTGCGGTTCAAGCAGGTGTTTTGGACATCGATTCTTCCGATAAGGCTGCCCGTTTCATCCGTTTCTGCGACTGTTTCAATATCCCAGTCATTACGTTGGAAGACGTTCCTGGTTTCTTGCCTGGTTGTACGCAAGAGCATAACGGTATTATCCGCCATGGTGCGAAGATCGTCTATGCATATGTAGAGGCTACCGTTCCTAAGGTGACGTTGATTACTCGTAAGGCTTATGGTGGTGCTTACATCGTCTTGTCAAGTAAGCATACGGGTGCGGATGTCAATTTCGCTTATCCAGGTGCTGAGATCGCTGTTATGGGTGCTGCCGGTGCGGTGAACATCTTGTACAGAAACAAGTCAGACGAGGAGAAGGCTGAGTTGACGAAGAATTACGAGAAGCAATTCTCTAATCCTTATCGTGCTGCCGAGTTGGGCTATGTGGATGAAATCATCCTCCCTTCTCAAACTCGTGCTAAGATGATTCAGGCTTTGGATATGACCCAAACGAAGATTCGCACGAATCCGGCTAAGAAGCACGGTAACTTGCCGTTGTAATCAGAATCCAATTTTATTCTATAGGGGGCTGAGGCGTTTGCTTCAGCCCTTTTTCGTTGGATAGTCATTGATGAAAGTTAATTAAATCGTCGGCCTTTTGTCTTATTCTTATTTTTTCTCTAATTTTGGTTTGCTGAAAAATTCGGATGAGTTCTACCAATCGTTTTTTCAATCCTTCTAAGGTGTCCGTGGGACGGTGTAGGGTTCATCCTTTAATTAATAACATAAAATAGTAGTATGAAGAGTTTTGTCGGATTCTTGGCAGGTGTTTCGCTTGCCTCCATGGTGCTCACCTCTTGTGGTGGAGGAACTGCGCCAACTGAAAATCATTCTCAATGTGGAACTCAAGCCCCATCAACTACCTTCGAGTTGGGGAATGGTGTCAATGTCAGCCATTGGCTGTCTCAATCCGCTGCCCGTGGCGAGGAGCGTGCTCAAATGATCACGAAGAAGGATTTTGATTCAATTGCAGCTATGGGCTTCAAACATGTCCGTCTTCCAATTGACGAGGAGCAGTTGTTCGATGAGCAAGGCAATCGTCTTGACGATGGCATGGATCTGCTCCATAAGGCGATCAACTGGACGTTGGAGAACAATATGAACATCATCGTCGATTTGCATATCGTCCGTTCTTACCACTTCAACAGTGAGAATGCGAAGCCGAATACGTTGTTCACCGATTCGTTGGCTCAGAAGGATTTCTTGCGTGTTTGGAGAAGCTTGCAACAAGAGTTGGCGCAATATCCGAACGACCGCTTGGCTTATGAGATATTGAACGAGCCTCAAGCTCCTACTTGTGCCGCATGGAACGAATTTGTGGCTAATTATATTGCGGAAATCCGAAAGACAGAACCTAACCGTTCGTTGGTCATCGGCTCTAATTTCTGGCAGAGTACCACCTCGTTCGATTCTTTGTCGGTTCCTTCGGATGATAAGAAGCTTATCCTTAGCTTCCACGACTACATTCCTTCTTTGATTACGCATTATCGTGCGCCATGGACCGTTCAGAAAGATTATACGGGAGAAGTTCAATATCCTGGCCATTCAATTCCTGACACTTCTGTGTTTAAGGGCATGAAGCCGGAGGAGGTTCAGATATTGCGTGGATTCAACGCTAAGGAGTACAACAAGGCGGTCTTGGAGGAAGAGATTATGGAGGCTGTTCAAGTGGCTGACTCGCTCGGCTTGCAACTCTATTGTGGCGAGTTCGGTGTTTATCCTAACTATATCAACCCTGATATTCGTTTCCGTTGGTACAACGACATGGTGGACATCTTCCGTGAGCACAACATTGCCAATGCGCACTGGTGCTACAAGGGTGATTTCCCTATCGTGAAAGAGGATGGCACAAGAAATGAGTTGCCTGCTATTTTGACGAAATGATTTTTTTTTATGAAATATAGGTGGATGGGTTGTCGTTGGGCAACCCATTCTGTTTGTTAGCCTAGAGGGTTAAATCGTTTTCTAAGTTCTATTGGCTGTGAAATTGGCATGGAATTGCCTTATTTTTGTGTGGAATCGTATTGATCCAATTCCTCTCCTTGGTCATTCGTCTCTTGGGCTGTAGGAACAATGAAGCCGACGGTCACTGCTCCAATCAGACAGGCTATTGCGACAATTAGGCGGGGCAGGGAAGTCTCTAAAAAGAAAAATATGGATAGGCTACTCATGGTAATCATCATTCCTATTGCCATGACTTTTCCTCGAACGGAGAGGCCTCTGTTTTTTTCGTAGTTCCGAATGTATTTCCCTAACCAAGAGGAGAGCAGCCATGCCCTCATGCGGGGGCTGCTTCGGTAAAAGAGCCACGATGCCAACAATAGGAATGGGGTGGTGGGCAATCCGGGAACGACTACTCCTAAGCCTCCCAGCCCGACGCAGAGTGTACCTAAGACAATAAAAACAATCCTTTTCATTCTAAATGCTAATCTGTCGCAAAGATAGGCATTTTGTCGCTTCCTCCTGCAATTTGGATTAAAAACGGGAATGGATGATGGCGCATTTCGGCAAGTTCTCGTTGAATCGTTTTTATGCTAACTCCCATCTTTTATGCAATCACTTAGGGATATTGGGTTGCTTGTTTTACGGACAAATTCATGGACCTTGGGTTCTTCTCTGTACTTGTCTGCTTGCTCCATGTCTGAAAATTCTGTGTGCAATAACGAATAATGATTTGAAAAAATAAGATATATTTGTATAATGTTGTATCTTATCAGAAAGAATATGAAAAAAATAGCACTTCCGTTTCTCCTCAATGCAGTTATTGCCTTGAATACGATGGCGGCCGACTGGAAACCAATCAGTATCAGTTCGCAAGTGACCAACGTGCAACCTATGACGGGGCTGGTCTTGTGGCCTGATGAAGCCGATGATCGTTATAAAACCTATGGCAAAAGTCATGCGTTGGAATACTCCTATGTGGCTCCCTGCAAGGTGGTGACAGGTTGCGAGGATGGTACAATACAATACGATTGGAGTTATCTTGAGGATCTTCTTGATGACATCAAAAGCCGTAATCATCAGGCTGTGCTCCGTTTCTTCTACGAGTATCCTGGTGAGAAGATGGTAGATGGTAATGTGGGTACGACGGGTGTCCCTGCCTACATCAAAGCTTTGCCGGATTATCATGAGGTGCACAAAAAGGTGGCTGGTGATGGTTTGACCTACTATGCGGATTGGAGCAACGATGAACTAAAACGCTTCACCAAGCAGTTCTATGTCGATTTTGCCCAAAAATATGAAACTGATCCCCGCATCGCTTTCGTGGAGGTGGGGTTTGGACATTGGTCGGAGTATCACATATACGATGAGAATGGGGTTGATCTTGTTTTTGATGGTAATTTCCCCTCAAAGGAGTACCAGAAAGAGTTCTTCTTACACCTTTCAAAAGTGATGGCAAACATACCTTGGGCAATCAGTATCGATGCGGCGGATGACGAATATACGCCTTTTGCGGATGACGAAGAGTTGCAGGATCTGAAGTTTGGCTTGTTCGACGACTCTTTCATGCATAAGGGGCATGAGAAAAAATCAAAGGATGGCTATAATGAGGATTGCTGGAATACGATGGGTAAAAACCGTTGGCAGACAGGTGTTTGTGGAGGTGAGATAAGTTATTATGATGATAAGGACCAAGTGCAATTTACCAACCCGGCAGGTCTGTACGGGTACACTTGGGAGGAGCAGGCGGCAAAGTACCATATTACCTTTATGCTAGCGAACAATAATCCGTCGGGAAAGAACTCTTACAACAATGCTTCGCGTTTCAAGGAGTGTAGCATGGCTACGGGTTATCATTTCGTGGTTACCGATTGCCAAAGTGATGGCGTGCAAACTAAGATTACCGTAAAGAATGTGGGCGTGGCACCTTTGTATCGCGACGCCTATTTCGCCATAGGTTCAACACGTTCGAAAGAGACACTACGTGGACTATTGCCAAATTTGTCGATGGAAGTCATTATAGATGCTGCGTTGGAATGCGATGAAAATGGTCGAGCTCTTTCCAACCCTGTTATTGATAGTGATTATATTCTCGATACGCAGGTGATCGAATATGACTGCGATATTACATTGACAGGCCTTCAAGAAATTAAACAATTGAGTAGGGAGGATAGCCAACCATACAATTTACTTGGGGAAAAGGTCCCTGCCGATTATCGTGGAGTTGTAATTGCTAACGGAAAAAAGGTTTTAAATAGGTAGAAATAGGCCTTGTGCGGCAAATGCAATTTCCGTGGGCATAAATTTGATAGTAGGCAGCTATTCCGTATATTTACAGATGCAATTTTGCTGAATGAAAAGACGTTGTGTTATGGATAAAAGTGAAAAATATAAGAAGATTATGAGTCGATTAGCGTGAAAAAAGTAGCTGTTGATGGAATGATGGCAGGCCGTTCAATAGTTCTTTATACGAATCTTGTGTCATAGAAGATTTTGTAAGATTTTTGAGTTATTACTAACGCTAATAAATTCTATAGGCGACTGTGCCTTTTTTTATTTTATAACACTAGTGTCCACTAAAAATGGACGAATTTAAAAATTAAATAAATTAGGTTCACTTGAACCGCTTTGGTCTTTGTCATTTTTGAATATAGTTTTGTCGAAGAGATCTCTCAAATGCGTTGTGTCAGTGAGAGACATGCTTAAGATTTGCAATACCTCGTAGGTTTTTCGGGACAACCTCATGTCATGTTGCACAATGGCTACGAGGCAGTAGGCACAAATTGCAGAGTAAATCTGTATTCTGACGGCGTTTTCTGTGGTTCCCCAGAACTTCTTAATCTTGAGGTGCTGTTTGAGCCACTTGAAGAACAGTTCTATTTGCCAACGATTCTTATAGAGGTCAGCGACCTGCTGTGCGGTCAGTTCCATTGCATTCGTCAAGAATATGAACTCTCGGCCTTGCTCCTCATCATAGAACCGGACAAGTCTCAGATGCTCGGGATAGCCTTTGGGGCTGCCATGGACGGTTAGTTCTATCTCTGCGTCAGTGAGCATTCCCTTGGACAAGCGGCGTCTCCACTTTGTGCACTTGTACTGCAGGTTTGTCTTGGCTCGCACGACGAAGAAGGATTCCATACGCTGTATCCGGTAAAGTTCCTTGAAGTTGTTATAGCCACGGTCGAAGATGTAGTAAGCACCAGTCTCTATTGGGATTTCCTTCATCGCTTTGGAATCATGAACCGATGCTGTTGTTATGTGGAAGAAGGTTGGAATCTGGGTCTCTAAGTCATATAGGGTATGAATCTTGATTCCCCCTTTATGTTTACGGAACTTGGCCCACCAGAATACATCTAAGCATAGCGATATGGTCGTGGAATCGAAAGCATAGACGTTACCATCAAGTTTGAAGATATCCGTAGCACGCTTACGCCTTGCTTCACTCATGAGATAATAGGCATACTCCTCGAAGATGCGGTAGTCACGATTAGTGTTGGCCTTTGCTAGATTACTTCTGGTAACATGCTTGCCAAAACCAAGATGATAGCTCTTCTGATAGTGCGCCTCAATTGCGATAATCAAATCACGCAAACTCTCGCGATTGCTCAATTGTCCAAACATCAGTGTAAGAAGTTGGTTCCAACAAGTGAAATGCTTCACATAGTGGTTACCCTTATACTTATCTACGATGCGACGGAATCGGTCATAGTCCAAAAACTCAACCAATTGAGCAAAGACGTATTTCGATTTATTCATATGCAGTCATCTTTATTGATCGCAAATGTACAAAATCAAATCCGTGCGCTCGAAAAACCTCTGTAACTAACTATATTTCAATAAATTCAAAGAACGTTTAGCAATTTTTAGTGGACAACAATGATTTTATAAAACCAATTAACTAATTAGATAGATGAAGAAGGTTATTCTCTTGGTCTTGGCTGTCCTTGCGGTGGTCGCATTCTTTTATTTTCGGACGGCAAAGAATTTTGTGAATTGTGAATTTAAGTTCGGTCGTGTCTCGAATGTGGTTCTGGCCGATGTGGACATCACCCATGTGGACGACGTTAAAAAGTTGAGTTTCAAAGATGCGGCGAAACTCTTGTCGGCAGCTGGTAGCGGAAAATTGGACATGGACCTTACGGTAGAATTGCTGGTGAAGAATCCGAACGAAGAGCCTGCTCATTTGGATGGTATAGATTACCTCCTTTATATTGATGACAAGCAGGTGGCTGAAGGTTCTTTGGAACAGAAAGTCTCCATCCAACCTCAAGAGGAACAGACGGTCGTCCTCCCTTGTAAGGTCGATTTGCAAGATATCCTGACTTCCGATAAATTGGAGTCAATCGCCGATTTTGCCTTCGGACTTGCTAACAATAATGTGGATGCCAATCGGTTGAAGGTCTCTTTGAAACCTTATTTCACGATTGCGGGCGAGACGGTCAAGTTCCCTTCCTATATTACGGTGAAAGGCGAGACAATGTTAGGACGAAAGTGAAAAAAGTAGAGACGCAAAATTTTGCGTCTCTTGCTTTTTGTTAAGCCCCATGTTTTGAGGGTTATTTAAGAAAATCTACAATCTCCTTGGCAAAGTCGGATAGTGTCGTGTCACGTGCACCCATGATAAGGATGGCATCGCCTGCTTGACAGTTTGCTTTGAGGAAAGGCAACATCTCCTTCCTGTCTGGGAAGAATTGAATTTGTTGGCTCTTCTTCTGCATGGCTTCTGCAACATCGGTGGAGGTCACCTCCCGGCTGACAGTTCCGCCTGCGTAATAGACATCCGAAAGGAGGAACGTGTCGCATGGACGTAGGGCGGCAACTACTTCTTCTTCCAATTCTTTGTGCATGAACTTCAACGGACCGAACCCATGGGGTTGGAACCATGCGAAGAGTCGTTGACCGACTTGTTGGCAGGCTTTCATGGCGCAGACAACCTCGGCTGGGTTGTGGGCGAAATCATCGATGACGAAGATGCCGTTGCTGGTGCCGCTCAGTTGCGTGCGTCGATAGATGCCTTGGTAGCTCTTTAAGGCCTTAGCACTCTCTTCGATGGAAAGACCGACGGCGGAGCAGGCTGCAATGGCTGCCGTGGCGTTCTCCATGTTGTGGCGACCGATGACAGGTATCTCTACGCGTATATGGTTGCAATGGAAGGTGATGGAGAATCCTTCTTGCTTGAAGTCTGTACTGTTGAAGCCTGCGGTTGTCGTCTCAGTTCCGAAGTCCAATTGGGTGTCTTGCGAGAGCTGTTTGCTCATTGGATGACTTTGGTTGACGATGAAGCAACGGCTGGTATGGGCTTTGAACTGACCGAACAAATCCATCAATTCGTCGTACTCTTTATGGTCGCGGTCAACGTTGAGCAGTAGGGCGATTTCGGGTTGGTAGCCTACGATGGAACCGTCGGACTCGTCGGCTTCGATGACCAACCACTCGCCTTTGTCCACCCATGCGTTTCCTGGGTATCCTTTCTCTTGGAGGGAGGAGAGTCCTGCCCCGCTTATGATGGAAGGTTGAACTCCACATTGTTGCAGGATGTGGAAGATCATGGCTGTCGTCGTCGATTTGCCAGAGGTGCCTCCCACGGCGATTGTTCGTTTCGTCTTGGAAATTTCAGCGAGCAGTTGCGACCGTTTCATGACGGGGATGCCCAGTGAGCGGGCCTTCTGCAGTTCCACGTTGTTCTCTTCGATGGCGGTGGAGATGATGAGGACATCTACGCTGGAATCTATGCCCGAAGCATCTTGCAGATGGCAGTGGATGCCTTGTGCCTCGAATTGTTTCTTGATGAGAATCTCCCCTTCGTTTTTGAAGAGTCGGTCGCTTCCTGAGACGTTTTTGCCGATTCCTTTCAGGTATTGAGCGATGGCACTCATGCCCGTTCCTGCGATTCCTACGAAGAAAAAGTGGTTGTATTGTTCGTATTGTTCCATTGTCGTAAGTTGTTGTTTGATTAACCGAAGAGGGCTTTGATGAGGTCGTTTCGTCCTATCTTCCTCAGGTCGTTGATGATTTGTCTTTTGTATTCGGGTTTATACCAGAAGAAGAATTTCCGCTGGTCTAATTTCTCTTGAGGGTTGCGTGGCGTCCAGACTTTCTCCAACGTGTAAGGATGGATTCCTGTGTAATAGATTTCGGTGGAGAGGGTCATCGGGGTTGGCGTGAAGTCTTGTACCTGTTCCAATCGGAAATTCAGTTTCTTAGTCTTGCAAGCGAGTTCGGCCATATCTTCTTGTCGGCAGCCGGGATGGCTGGAGATGAAGTAGGGAATGATTTGTTGGTTCAAACCGTTCTTCTTGTTGATTTGTTCGAATACCCGCACGAAGAGTTCGAAAAGGGAGAACGAAGGCTTCCTCATGATGTTCAGCACGTTGTCTGACGTGTGTTCGGGTGCCACCTTCAGACGCCCAGATACGTGTTTGGTAATCAGTTCTTCCGTATATTTCTGGTGGCTTTGGTTGATCTTCTCGTCCTCGTCCTTGTTTAGGATGATGTCGTAGCGCACACCGCTGCCGATGAATGATTTTTTGATGCCTGGTATGTTGTCCACCTTTTTGTAGAGGTTGATGAGCCTCGTGTGGTCGGTGTTCAAGTTTTTGCAGATGGCGGGGTGGATGCACGAGTAGCGTTTACATTTAGCGCATTTGGACTCGTCTCGGCCTTTCATCCCGTACATGTTAGCAGAGGGACCACCCAAGTCGCTCAAGTAACCCTTGAACTCAGGATGGTCTTTGAGTCGTTCCACCTCTTTGATGATGGACTCTTCCGTGCGTGAGACGATGTGTTTGCCTTGGTGGGCGGCGATGGCACAGAAGGCGCAACCTCCGAAACAGCCACGATGGATGTTGACGGAGAATTTGATCATCTCGTAGGCAGGGAATTTCTTCCCTTTATATTTAGGGTGAGGTTGCCATGTGTAGGGCAGTTCGAACGACTCGTCGAGGGTTTTGCTGTCCATGAGGGGGAAGGGTGGGTTGATGACCACGGCCGATTTGTCGTCGATGCCTTGGATGAGGCGGCGTGCATGCATCTTGTTGGACTCTTCCTCCACGACACGGAAATTCTTAGCCTGCTTCATCTTGTCTTTTAGACACTCTTTGTGGCTGAATAGCGTGAAGGTCTCCGCATCGGGATAGTCGGGAATCGCCTTTTTGTCAGAGATGTAGGCGGTCTGTGGAATATCTTTCAGGTCATAGACGGTCTCGCCTTGTTTGAGTCGTGCGATGATGTGTTTCAAGGGAAGTTCCCCCATGCCATAGATGAGCAGGTCGGCGTGGCAGTCGGCTAGGATGGTCGGCTTTAGTTCGTCGTCCCAATAGTCGTAGTGTGTTACCCTTCGGAGGGAGGCTTCGATACCCCCGATGACGATGGGTACGTCGGGGAAGAGTTTCTTCAGGATGTTACAATAGACGATGGTTGCACGGTCGGGACGGAAGCCTGCCTTCCCGTCGGGAGAGTAGGCATCGTCGGAGCGGAGTCGCTTATTGGCCGTATAGTGGTTGACCATGGAGTCCATGCATCCTGCGCTTACGGCGAAGAAGTGGCGTGGACGTCCCAATTTCTTGAAGTCGCGGAGGTCGTCTCTCCAGTTGGGTTGCGGAACAAGTGCCACACGGAATCCTTCGTGTTCGATGATTCGTCCCACGACGGCTCCGGCAAAAGAGGGGTGGTCGATGTAGGCATCGCCCGAGAATAGGACGACATCCACCTCATCCCATTTGCGAATTTCCAACTCCTTTTTGGTCGTTGGAAGAAAGTCTGTCAGTTGTACTTGTTTCATAACTCTTCTTGATGCATCCTGAACTTTGGATCCGCTGTTTCTCTTCTACAAACATACAAAAAAAAGCCATAGAAAACTCATGCCTCATTCATCCAAAATTCATAATTAAACCTAACGGGCATACCAACGATTGTCGATATGCCCGTATGGGGTCTTGCTCCCATTTTGTGGGGACAAAAACTCAAAGTCTATAACTTACATTTTAAATTGCCAAAGCATTAACATTTCACTTTGAACTTCAGGATGACGCCTGATTCTCCTTTGACGGAGAGGGCGAAAGGCGTTCCTTCTGTGATGTTGGATTGAAACTTGTCTCCCGTGAGAAGGTCGGTGAATGTTACTTCCCCGTCAGACTCTATTTGGGTGATATTCACCTTGATATTCGCATCGTTGGCGTCAAAGTTGGCAATGATGAGGAGTCCCTCTTCTCCGCAACGTCTGTAGAAGGCGTATTGGCAGCTGGAGTTGAAGTCGGGGTTCTCGTAGTTGAGATACATGAGGTCGAAGAAGGATCCTTCCGAGATGGCTTTCTCTTTTCCGCAGATGTTGAGAAGTTTTTTGTAGAAGTTGCGAAGTTCCTTTTGCTCCTTGTCCAGTTGTCCTCCGTCGAATTTGCCGTTGTTGTTCCATTTCTGGATGGAATCGACAGCCCAATAGTCGAAGATGGTTGTCCGTCCGTCCCGTCCGCTGAAGCCCTCTTCGTCCATGCCTCGTTCACCCAACTCTTGTCCGCTGTAGATCATCACAGGGCCTTGCGTCATAGTGGCGGAGATGATCATGGCTGGGATGGCACGCTTCCCGTTTCCTGCAAAGAAATCGGATGCGATGCGTTGCTCGTCGTGGTTCTCCAAGAAGTTGAGCATGTTGTTTTGGATGATGCCCAATTGTTGCCAACAGTGGGTGATGCATCCCGGGTGGCGTTGCTTTTGCACGATGGCGCGCAATGTGTCGTACAAGCCTATTTTGTCGTAGAGGTAGTCGAACTTCCCTTCGTGGATATACCGGTAGTATTGGTTGGGGTCGTATGTCTCTGCGATGAAGATGATCTTCTCGTTTTGTTCTTTTATTAGAGGAATCACCCAAGCCCAAAATTCGGATGGCACCATCTCTGCCATGTCGCAACGGAATCCGTCGATGCCGAGGCTTGTCCAGAAACTGAGGATGTCAGCCATTTTCTTCCATGTGTCTGGGGTCGTGCTGAAATCTTTGTATTGATAGTTGTGGTAGTCCACGCCGTAGTTCAGTTTGACGGTTTCGTACCAGTCGTAGGCGGAAGGATTGTTGCCGAAGTAGTCGTTTCCAGTCGCCTTGGCAGGGAACTCCACATAGGGAGCCTCGTTGCCTTCGTAGGCTTTGATGCGAGGTTCGAAGTTTTGTCCCGGCAAGTAGTAGAAGTTGTTGTTCTTGTCGAAGAAGACCTCTTGGATGTCGTTCTCGCCCAAATCCTTGACACCCTTTGGCTTAGCATCTGATTTGTATTGGCGTGCCACATGGTTGGGAACGAAGTCCATGATGACCTTTAGTCCTGCCTTATGCGTGCGTTGGATGAGGGCTTTGTATTCGTCCATCCTCTTTTTTACGTTGTTGGCCAAGTCGGGGTCCACGTCGTAATAGTCTTTGATGGCGTAGGGCGAACCAGCCTTTCCCTTGACGATGAAAGGGTGATCCTTTGCGATGCCCTCCTTCGTATAGTCCGTTTGTGTGGCGTGTTCAATGACTCCTGTGTACCAGATATGGGTCGCACCTAAATCCTTGATTTCTTTCAGTGCTTTTTCGGTGAAGTCGTCAAACTTTCCGCATCCGTTTTCTTCAATGCTCCCGTTGGGGGTTAATTGGGTTTTCTTGTTTCCAAAAAGACGGGGCAATACTTGGTATATGACTATTTTTTCGCTCATTTCAGTTCCTTTAAATTTGCCTCTAAAAATACGGAAAAAAGAGTTAGTTTATTCATCGTAGGTGTAAAAATATTTTTCTGTTTTACGGCATTTTTCTGTGGAAAATGCAGAACTTCTTTCTTTTTTCGTGCGATATTCGCTCTAAACATATCCTTGTGAGAATTTAGAATTGCGAATTATTCCAATTGTGGAGAGCCGACTTTTACGAGGAAAGGTGTCTGTCTCAGAACAACGACAATTGTCTGTTCTCTTCCAAGGGCGTTTGGCAGATCGTTTGAACGGGGCATTCCTCGCATCGGGGCGTGTTGAAGGTGCAAACTCTTCTTCCTAAGAGAGTCAGTCGGTTGGCTTCGATAATCCAGCGATTCTTGTCGATGAGGAGGTTGAGCTCTTTTTCGATTCCTTCGGGCGTGTTGGTAGTGGCGATTTTCAGCCGTTGGCTTACTCGGGCCACATGGGTGTCCACGGCTATGGCTGGTAGGTGGTAGGCTTGTGCCAAAATGGTGTTGGCTGATTTTCGTCCGATGCCAGGGAGTCGGGTTAGCTCCGTTTCGTTTTGGGGAATCTCTCCGTTGAATTTTTCCGATATGATTCGGCTCTCTTCTATTAAGTAGGTCGCCTTTGACTCTGGGTAGGTGACATCGGAAATGATTTGGAGTAAATCTTGTGTCGTCGCTTTAGCCAATGCTTGTGGCGTAGGGTAGCGGTTGAATAAGGTTGGGGTGATTTGGTTCACCAATTTGTCCGTGCAGCGTGCGGCGAGTGTGATGGCCACCATCAGTTGATAGGGTGTCTGGAATTCCAATTCATATTCTGCTTTTGGAAAGGCTTGCTCCAGTGCCTCGGAAATCTTGGCGAATCGTTCTTTTCGTGTCATGGGTATGGTATTGTTGTGTTTTTACACATCATCTCTACCTTGGTAATACGATGATGATGTTGGAAATTCGTTGAAAATGTTGAGGTTGCAAGAGGGTGAATACAAATTTCCCCGAAGAGCGAGGCCCTCCGGGGATTTTTATGAACTAGAGAATCTCTCTAATTTCGATCTTATTTCATCTTTTCGATGTTTGCCTTCAATGTGGCGATCTTGCTTTCTGCGTCAGCTTTCTTCTTGCGCTCGTTTTCAACGACTTCAGGTTTTGCGTTGGCCACGAATTTCTCGTTGCCGAGTTTCTTGTTGACGGAGATGAGGAATCCTTCCAAGTACTTGATTTCATCCTCCATCTTCTTGATCTCCTCCTCCACGTTGATGTTGTTGCCAAGAGGAACGGAGATTTCTATGGTGCCTACCATGAAGGTTGCCGTTGCGCCGCCGAGGTCTGAATTTGCCTTCTCGATTTTGCTGACGTTGGCCAACTTCTCGATGACAGCGTTGTTTTTCTCGTCCAACTCTCCTTTATAATATACTTCGAAGGCCTCGCGAGGACTGATGCCCTTCTCGGCACGGATGTTACGGATGCCGGCGATGATCTCCTTGGTGCTCTCCATGCGGTTGATGTTTTTCTCGCAGACCTCCTCTGCCTTAGGAAGCAAGCTGACCATGATGCTGTCTTTCGTATCGCGTTCCTTGATGGCTTGGTAGAGCTCCTCCGTGATGAACGGCATGAATGGGTGGAGCAACTTCAACAGAGTCTCGAAATAGCCAAGCGTCTTGTCGTAAGTCTCCTTGTCTATCGGTTGTTGGTAGGCTGGCTTCACCATCTCCAAGTACCAAGAGGAGAACTCGTCCCAGAAGAGTTTGTAAACGGACATCAAGGCCTCGCTGATACGGTACTTGTCAAAGCAGTCGTTGATCTCAGCGATTGTCTTGTTGAGTTGCATGCCGAACCATTTCGTGGCAATCTTCGCTGATTCTGGTTGCTCCAATTGCTCGTTGACCTCCCAACCCTTTACGAGACGGAAGGCGTTCCAAATCTTATTGTTGAAGTTACGGCCTTGTTCGCAAAGTGCCTCGTCGAAGAGGATGTCGTTTCCGGCAGGAGCCGAGAGCATCATACCCATACGGACACCGTCGGCACCGAATTTCTCGATGAGCATCAACGGGTCTGGTGAGTTTCCAAGCGACTTAGACATCTTGCGTCCGATCTTGTCGCATACGATACCTGTGAAATATACGTTGCGGAAAGGCATGTCGCCCTCGTATTCATATCCAGCCATGATCATGCGGGCTACCCAGAAGAAGATGATGTCCGGACCAGTCACCAAGTCGTTGGTAGGGTAGTAGTACTTGATCTCTTCGTTGCCAGGGTTGTTGATTCCGTCGAAGAGGGAGATCGGCCACAACCAAGAGGAGAACCACGTGTCGAGGCAATCCTCGTCTTGACGAAGGTCGCTGATCTTCAAATCCTTGCCACTCTTCTCTTTCGCCAATTTCAATGCCTCCTCTGCCGTCTCGGCTACGACATAGCCACCCTCTGGCAGGAAGTAGGCGGGGATACGGTGTCCCCACCACAACTGACGGCTGATACACCAGTCCTTGATGTTCTCCAACCAATTGCGGTAAGTGTTCTTATATTTAGGAGGGAAGAATTTCAATTCATCCTTCATGACAGGCTCCAAGGCGATTTTCGCCAAGTGCTCCATCTTGAGGAACCACTGCATGGAGAGTTTAGGTTCGATGACGACGTTCGTACGCTCCGAGTAGCCCACCTTGTTGGTGTAGGCTTCCGTCTTCTCTAAGAGACCAGCCTTGTCCAAGTCGATCTCAATTTGTTTTCTCACGTCGAAACGGTCTTGTCCGACATACATGCCTGCAGCCTCGCTGATAGTACCGTTGTCGTTGAAGATATCGATGGTGGTGAGGTTGTATTTCTCGCCGAGCATATAGTCGTTTACGTCGTGGGCAGGGGTCACTTTCAAGCATCCCGTACCGAATTCGATGTCCACATACTCATCCTCGATGACAGGGATGACGCGGTTCACCAACGGAACGATGACCTTCTTGCCGCTCAACCATCTGTTCTTAGGGTCTTTGGGATTGATACACATGGCGGTATCTC